>JAFGKW010000022.1 GCA_016928355.1 Methanomicrobiaceae archaeon | reverse complement strand
GTCCAGCCCGACATCGCCTCAAACACCGCATCGAGATAAGGCATCCCAAGGCCCAGTGTAAAAGGAACAGCCCCTACAAGAGCACATACAAGCCATATGAAGGCAACGGAGAATAATGCCTGGCTAAGTTTGGCCTCCCGGGGATTTTCAGGGAGCTGAAGCAGTAAAGTACCGAATACAAAAAGAATTAACGGTACCATAGCCATTGGAAGGATCATATCCCATTCTCCATATATCACAGATACGATTATCGGAATACATGTACCGACTGATATGAACCTGAATACATTTCCAAGATCATCGGCGATAATGGAGAACTGCGCAAGGCGATTCATTGCAATATCATAGGTATAACTAAAGATGTAATATCCTTTTTGATTTTTAGAAAATATTCGTTTTTTAAAAAATTATTTTTTATTTGTCCAGAATTCATGAATATTGCAGTATTCATATGCATATATATCAATATTCGATGTGGGAAACTCGGCTACCGGTTCATCACCGGGCTTAAGGCATTTTGCCATGAACATATCCCCGTCAAGAACAGCAATCCATTCGATATGGTGCTCCCCGGTCATCGGGTGAAGAGTCGAACCTACTGTTACCTTAATCCCTCCAGCGGTCTTCTCAACAACAGGAACATGTTTTTCGTTCTTATAGTCTGCCGTCTGCTTCTCTAACAGCCGCATATTCTCATCGCAGCACACAAGCTTTCCTTCTCCGGGGCTTGTAACCATAATCACTTTGCCGCACTTGTCACATTTATACAATTCAGGACTTCCTGTCACTTTTCACTCCTCCTTTCAGAGGATGTTCTCGCTCTTATGTTTATTTAAGATTTCGTCAGCGAGACTCTCAAGGGAATTATACGCTCCCTCAGAAGGAAGACCTTTCAGGTAGACAGGTTCAAACATCTCCACTTCAAGCCGGTCCATAATTCCAATAAGATCCTTTACAGTCTTCCCGCCCCAGCCGTAAGAGCCGATTATTCCTGCAAATTTTGCTTTAGGTTTCAGAATATTGGCAATGAAGGCAATATTTGCCACCCTGGGGTGAGGTCCGGTCAATACTGTGGGGGTTGCGATAATAATCGTAGCTGCATCAACAAGATCCATGGCGAGTCTGCCGGAGTCGCTCTTCCCGAGATCATAGGGGCGAACCTGAATATTTCTCCGCATTAGTGCATCGGTCAGATAACCAACCATCTTTTTTGTGCTCCCATGCATGGAAATATAAGGGATCACTACAAGGTTTTTCACGAGATCCGAACTCCATTCCCTGTACAGATCCATAATATAGGCTGGTTCGTCATAGCAGGGACCGTGACTCGGGGCAATAACCGAGAGTTCATATTCAGAAAGGCGGTCCAGGTACCCCGTAATCTTTGACCTGAAAGGCATCATTATCTCGGCGAAATACCGCTTTGCCAGGGTACTGTGATAGCACTTTTCAGGAACAAATAAATCGCTGCATGCATAATGTGCTCCGAAAAGGTCGCATGAAAACAGGATTTTGTCCTCCCGGAGATATGTCAGCATGGTGTCAGGCCAGTGAACCCATGGGGTTATCAGGAATTCAAGAGTCCTGTCACCAAGGGATATTGTTTCTCCGTCAGTTACTGTCTGAATTCTGAATCTTGGGATTTGATGCAGTGCCTCTAAAAGATCTGCTCCCTTCTCTGAGGCGATGATCTTTGCATTAGGGAACAATTCCAGAAAAACAATGATCGCGCCGGAATGATCCTGTTCTGCATGGTTGATAATAACATAATCAATTCCGTTAATCCCCGAACGGGCAAGATTGGTTATAAGCTCCTCGTCGAAACCTGCATCAACGGTATCGATCAGCGCAGTCTTTTCACTGCCTTTAACAAGATATGAATTATAGGTCGTACCGTCGGGAAGGGGGATTAATTCATCAAAAACCTCTCTGTCCCAGTCGATAACTCCTACTGAATAAACTTCTTCTTTTATCTCTCTTACAGCCATATTAATCCACTTCACTAAACTGTGATTTGGAGGCCCCGCATACCGGACACCTCCAGTCAGAAGGGACGTCTGAGAAATTCGTACCAGGATCAACACCCACATCTCCCTTTTCAGGATTGTAGACATGCCCGCATACAGAACATTTCATCCTGCCCTTACCCATATTAATCAAATCTCCATGGCTACAAATTTATCCTTTTTCGCCCCGCACCTGGGGCAGACCCAGGTTTCCGGGAGATCCTCAAACGCCGTTCCCTTTGAAATGCCGGATTCATGATCTCCGGTTTCAGGATTGTACACGTATCCGCATTTTTTGCATTTCCATACTTTCATTTCCATAAACTCCTTTTACATAAGGCCCGAGTCAGGCCTTAAAGAGGTTAATGTTTTGGAAATGATATATATCTTTTCGATAAAAAAAAGCTATTTTTGCTTCTTTTCCGGTTCTTCGCATTCGATCTCTGCAAGAATATCAAGAGGATTGTCCTTTAAATTTATAAGAGAAAGAATTTTGTCATATGTGTTTATTCCAATGAAATGTTCTGCCATCACTTTTGCAGCAGGTGTGAGGATGACTTTTTTTCCTTCGACCCTTACAATTTTTCTCTCCTTCAATAAAGGAAGAATATCAACCATCTCCCCGACCATGGACCTGGAAATTCTCTCAAGATTGTCAAGATCCCCACGACAGACTATAGAGCTTGCAACAACCTCCTCCGATGATTCCTCATCATCATAAACAGGAGATACCTCCTCCATTTCTCCTTTTAACAGATTTATCGCCACTTCCTCTTCTGTAAGCTTCGAATCCCGGCAATATGTTGCTCCCGGTTCGGCAAGAACGACAACCCTGCCGGTATCATGGAAATCAGGTCTGCCTGCACGGCCCATCATCTGGCAGAACTCCTGAACGGTAAGCCATTCGATACCCATTGCAAGAGAATCAAAGATAACCTGTGATGCTGGAAAATCGACACCTGCAGCTAGAGCGGCTGTAGTGACTACAGCGGCAAGTTCACCTTTTTCGAATTTTACCTCAACCTCACGTCTTTCTTTTGCAGTCAGACCCGCATGATACGGAGCGGCCTTTCCACCCCCTATGGCATCTGCAACTTCATGGCAGCGTGAACGTGAATATGTAAAAACAATTGACTGGCCCCTGTAACCCTTCGAGGATTTCGTCTTATATTCGGTCGAAACCATTCTTTTTATAAGTCTTACCTTCTCACCCCGGTTTACGAAGATCAGGTGCCTCTCAAGCGGAACGGGCCGTTCCATATACTCAATAAGGCATGCGTTAAGTTTCCCCGCAAGAAGATGAGGAAATCCTATAGTCGCACTCAGGTAAAGGAACTGGGCATGAGGAGCAACAAATTTTAGCCTTGAGATCAGACCGTCCACCCTGTGGCCTCTTTCCGGCTCCTCAAGAGTCTGAACCTCATCAATAACCACCGTACCTATCTTCCCAAGCGTCTTTCCGGAGCGGAGGATGTGGTCTATCCCCTCGTATGTACCTACAATAACTGCCGAATCCATACTTCGGTTTGCCTTTACACGGGTCTCGGGAATGTTAAGCCTGGATACACCTGTCTTCAGGGATACATCTAAAAAACTATATTTTTTTGTGAAGCGGGAGTATTTCTGGTTTGCAAGGGCAACAAGAGGCACAAGAAAGAGCGTATTCCCCCTGTTTTTAAGATAATTGTTTACACCGGCCATCTCTCCGATAAAGGTCTTTCCGCTTGCAGTGGCAGCTACAATAAGCTGGTCTTTTCCTTCAAGTAGTCCGTTTTCAACAGAAAGTTGCTGGACCGGCATGAGATGTTCCACTTCGCAATTTTTTTTGAGAAGATCGGGGAGAGGAAGATCACCGATACTAAACGTTTTACTGATCGCGTGCGCCTCAAGTCTGTCAAACAAGGTCTTCGACATGTCCAGGTGATCTGGCTGAACCATACCAAGGACCCTGTTAAGATCCATATACAGCTCAAGAAGTCTTTCAAGATGCTCAGATGAAAGCGTTCCTGCTCCCCCAATATAGCCAAGCTCCCTGCGGAGTTCTTTTTTGGCACAATCAAGGCAGATTTTTTCCCTCCCGTATGTCACAGAATTTTTCTGTTTGAGGGGGGTTATCCTGTCTTCAATCAGGCATGTCCGACATACGGTGATATACTTAAACGGAATCTGCAAATCAGAAAGAAAAGACTCGAAACCTTTATCCGGAACCGTCAGGTAGATCTTTGATCTTCTCAACAATGAAATGAGTTCCTTTGAGGGTATATTTTTATATTGTCTCTTGCCCGCAGGTTTATATTTGTAATTTTTAGGCCGGAATCCTTTTCCGGTCTTCACGATCTCAACAATACCTGTACCCGAAACCAGATCGTGATCGTAAAAAAAGACCCTGTGTGAGCCTCTCTGGGGATTTACGACAAGTCTCATGAGGATACGAAATCATGTAATTTATAGGACAATTCTGAATTTTCTATTCGCTTCAGGAAATCGGTAAATTCTTCATCGACGATCACAATAGCGCATTCAAGCCCGTAGAATGCAGCATCGATTATTGCATCGCACGCACCAAAGAATGTATCAACCTCAAATCCCGCATTTCCGATTGAAATATATGACTCTATTCCAACAGCGCCAATGAAATCAGATTCCTCCAGGACTTTCTTCAGACCTTCATAATTCACGGATGTTGATCCTCCTCTCTGGACGCGGGGGATCTTACAGATATGAACAGTTCCTTTTTTATGATCGATTATTCCCTTCAGTTCAATTATACCGACATCTGCTCCTTTTGCCGCATCATTCACGGCATTACCCATTGCAGGTTTTTCAGAATGTGAAGCATAAAGAAATCCGCCGTCCATATAAAGACCGATCCGATCTCCTTTTTTTATTTCAGATTCAGCTATCGCGGTCCATACATAGACCTGCTGGACAATATCACGGGTTACGTGTTTTGCATAGGACTGCAATGCCTCGGCGTTGGTAATCACCCAGTCCACCCCTTTATAGGTGATCTTGTAACTACCCCTGCCCTGGGAGTACACCATACCATCATCCACAAGATCCCGGATATAATCTGAAACAGCCTGTGGAGTTATGCCAAGTTTTGCAGCGATCTCCTGCTGGCGTACAGACGGCTGGTTCTCTGCAATATCTACGAGGATCTGGAATTTGGTGGATTCCCTTTTACTTCTTAAAATGATGTAGAGAGGATCATTCTCCTGGATTTTCAATAAATACCAGCCCCTGTCCTTTCACATCAAGGTTAGGAAGACGTTTCGCCAGACCCTTTATAAACACAGGACTGACATTGTGGCATCTTGCCAGATCGTTCAGTGATTTGTTGCCTTCTTTTACCTCTTTTTCAATAATATCAACTATATCTCTTAATTTCTCATCCGTTGACACTGAAGCATGAATGAGATCTCCAAGATCTTCCATAGTGCACTGGAAGTTCGCCCTGAACCGGCTGTAGGTAGATTTAAACTCCATTTGTGGTTTTTCACCAGGTTTTGGCATCCTCCATTGCTCTTCAATAAGGTTTCCTTTTTTCAGCAGTGTAAGACAACCATTAACCATCTCAGGTTCGACATCCTCTGCCAGTTCCTGCTCAGTCATCCAGTTTTTACTGAGTTTATCATATATCTTCTTATACTCAGGATTGTTGAATGTAATAAGAAGAGGAACCAAGTCAATTGGATCGTTTACTATTCTAATATGCCCTGTCAAAGCAAAAACCCATTTAATATTAGTCATATAAAACAATAAAACTTGTTTATAGCTTTCAGGACTGAAGAAGAACTCAAAAATCAGGTTATATTGATAAATTAATTAGATTTATCCGTTTAGAGGCCTTAAATCATCATAGAATTACATCTAACATATATCCGGTTTTTTTATGCGAACAAATGGTCAGATAATCATCAAAGGTATTGTGCAGGGAGTCGGTTTCAGGCCCTTCGTTTATTCAGAAGCGGAGAGGTATGAAATCCGGGGTACTGTAAAAAATCTCGGAAGTGAAGTCAGGATCATTGCTCATGGAAATAATTTTGAAGAGTTCCTGAATTCGGTCTCCAGAGGAACGGTTCTATCAAGGATAGATTCGGTAGAAGTTCTGGAAACCGAAGAAAAATCCCCAGATGATTTCAGGATTGTTGAAAGCGGAACAGGAGAGCTTTCCGGATTCATACCTCCGGATGTCGCAATATGTGACGAATGCGTGGGGGATATATTCGAAAATGGCGGGAGATACGAAAATTACTGGGCAACATCATGTGTCAACTGCGGACCCAGGTACAGCATCATCAGGGAGATCCCTTATGACAGGGAAAGAACGACCATGGATGATTTTCCCTGCTGCCCGCACTGTCTCGGTGAATATTCCAACCCCGGTTCAAGGCGCCATCATGCACAGACCATCGCCTGCGGGAGATGCGGCCCTCAGCTGAAACTTCTGGATAATAAAGGTCTGCAGGTCGAAACTGCAGATCCCGTCCGCATGACAGCCACACTCCTTGACGAAGGGCAGATCTTTGCAATCAGAGGTATCGGGGGATACCATCTTGTTTGTATTGAGAGTTCTGCCTCAAAGCTGAAGAGATGCCTCGGAAGAACAGAACAGCCGCTTGCGGTTATGGGATTGCCTGATACAATAAATAATATCTGTGAGGTCTCAGAGAAGGAGAAAATGCTCCTATCAGGGCCCGAACACCCGATTATGGTCCTGAACAAAACAGATCCATCCTCGCATTCCGGCATATCAAACCTGAATACTCTGGGATGCATGCTGCCCTACACTGGTTTTCACCATCTTCTCTTCTCATACCTGAATAACCCGCTTCTGATAATGACAAGCGCAAATTCTCCCGGGAACCCGATGATAACCGAAACCGGGGAAGCGCTGGAAAAACTTGCAGGCTGTGTCGATTATTTCCTCTCCCACAACAGGCATATCAGGAACAGGTGCGATGATTCGGTTGTGCGCGAAGGGTATATCATCAGGCTATCCAGGGGTTTTGCACCGAAAAGAATACGGATCGACCTCGGGATTTCAGGAATTCTGGGTGTTGGCCCTGAACTCAACTCGAACACCACAATATACAAAAAAGGATTTACGTACACATCGCCGCATGTAGGCAATGTCAGGAACCCGCCGACACTTGATTACCTGAAAGAGACAGTAGAAAAGATGGAGAGGCTCATCGGGGCGGAATATGAATATATTGCTCATGACCTCCACCCCCAGTTCCTCTCGACCAGGTACGCAAAAGAGATTGCAGAATTAAAAGGAATTGAAACAGTACCAGTACAGCATCACAGGGCGCATATTGCAGCAAACACGAAAGAACCCTGTGTCGGCATTGCAATCGATGGCGTCGGATACGGAGACGACGGGACCATCTGGGGCGGAGAGATATTTGCAGGAGATATTAAAGATTTAAAGAGAATCGGTCATCTCGAAACGGTTCTCATGCCCGGAGGAGATATGGCAACGAAATTCCCCGAAAGAATGCTTTACGGGATAATGCAGTCCGAAGAGATCAGAGAGCTATTATCCAGACGGGGCTGGAGCGATATTGAACTCGGGGTTTTGGAGAAGCAGGTTGAAAGGAGGTTCAATGTAGCTGAAACAAGCAGTGCAGGAAGAGTTCTCGATGCAGCAGCAGCTCTTCTTAACATCTGCCGCGAGAGGACATACGACGGTGAACCTGCAATGAAACTCGAATCAGAGGCAATAAACGGATCATGTGAGGAGTGGGAACTGAAATTTATAAATGATGAATCAGGGATGATTTTCTCAACAAAATCCCTGCTCCAGACCGCATTTGATAAAAAAGGCTCAATGAAGACTGCAGACATTGCAGCTTCATTCCAGTACAATCTTGCAAGGGGAATAGCACAAATGGCAGTATCAGCAGCTCAAAAATCCGGTCTGAAAAACGTTGCTCTCAGCGGAGGAGTTGCCTACAATCACAATATCAGGACAACAATTGCCGACGAGATTCAAAAGAATGGTCTGAATCTCCTGATAAACAGTGAACTTCCCCTGGGGGACGGATCCATATCATTTGGCCAGTGTGTATACACTGGTCTTTTAAAGAACTGAACACATTCTCTTTTCATTCCTTTGACCAATGCAACTATATTATTGCTGATATTATCCAATATTATTACAGCATGAAACTTGAGGAATTACGTTTCGGAACAGAACTGATCAAAAGAGGTTTTGCTTCGATGCAGAAGGGCGGCGTGATAATGGACGTCGTCAATGCAGAACAGGCTGTAATTGCAGAAGAGGCCGGCGCTGTCGCGGTAATGGCCCTTGAGCGTGTTCCTGCAGATATCAGGAAAGCAGGCGGTGTTGCACGGATGGCGGACACCGCAATAATTGAAGAGATAATTGACGCAGTCACAATTCCGGTTATGGGAAAGGCCAGGATCGGGCATTTTGTTGAGGCGAGAATGCTTGAGGCGATCGGTGTCGATATGATCGACGAGAGTGAAGTCCTGACACCTGCCGATGAGGAGTTCCATATCGATAAAAAAGAATTTACCGTCCCGTTCGTATGCGGTGCCAGAAACCTTGGAGAGGCATGCAGGAGGATTGCAGAGGGCGCTGCGATGATAAGGACGAAAGGAGAAGCCGGAACAGGAAACGTCGTGGAAGCGGTAAGGCACATGAGATCGATAACAGGCGAGATCAGGATGATCCAGGGAATGACCTCACAGGAGACTGCGGCATATGCGAGGAGTATTGAGGCACCGGTTGAAATCGTCATGGAATGTGCAGAACTTGGAAGACTTCCGGTCGTCAACTTTTCGGCAGGCGGCATTGCAACTCCTGCGGACGCAGCATTAATGATGCAGCTTGGAGCCGATGGTGTATTTGTCGGATCAGGTATATTCAAATCAGAAAAACCGGCTGTGATGGCCTCCGCAATTGTTCAGGCGGTCGACCATTATACCGATGCGAAGGTTCTCGCCGAAGTAAGCCGCGGTCTTGGCGATGCAATGCCAGGCCTTGATATTCACCTTCTGAGGGAAGATGAGGTGCTCTCCAAACGTGGAAATTAAAATAGGCGTTCTTGCCCTCCAGGGAGATGTCAGCGAGCATATCTGCGCGTTTGAACGAGCCCTGGACAATATAGACAATATTAATAATTTTGAGGTCTTCGGCCTGAAAAAACCGGAGGAGATTGAATCCTGTAATGCCATTGCCATTCCCGGCGGTGAGTCAACGACAATCTCCCGCCTCATAGATAAAAATAATCTAAGAAGTCCGATAAAGGCCTTTAAAGGGGGCATCTTTGCCACATGCGCCGGCATGGTGCTTTCTGCATCGAAAATCATCGATGATAATGATGTCAAACCTCTCTCCATAATGGATCTTGAAGTAAAAAGAAATGCCTTTGGGAGGCAGAAAGATTCATTCGAATCCACTATCGCAATTCATGGACTGGCAGAACCGTTCAGGGCAATATTTATTCGGGCGCCTGTGGCAGTCAGTGCCGGCCCGGGAGTCAGGATTATCGGGAGACTTGAATCAGGCATTGTCGCAGCAGTTCAGGATAAAAATATGGCTCTTGCCTTCCACCCTGAACTTGGCAATGACCTGAGGCTGCATGAATTATTTATTAAAAATTTATTGAATTTTTAACTTTTTTATTATTCACCCACAGAATGCTTCATCGTTTCATTAGTATCGTATTCCAGGTAGCCAAGAATTGAACTTCCAGTTTTTGATACGATTGCCATTTTTATGACTTTGCCTTCATAATTGATGTATTTATTATCGATTCCTTTTGCAGAGTAGGTTGTTCCCATCTCCTCAAATGAGGAGTCCTTAATAATATATGGCTGTCCTTCTTCGGGATTTATCACATTCCTGAAATAGTATTCTGAAGTTTCCGGTTTAACCTTCGTTATCAGGCCCCAGCCTTTTCTTTCATCATCCGACAGAAGCGTTCCTGCCGGCCAGAGAGGGATATATTTTTTTTCAATTTGATTTTGATTACTCTCAACGGAATTTTCAGGAAGTAAAACCGTTGAAGAAGGAGATACTTCTGCCGACATATTATCCAAAACAGGTTCTATCACGGAAATTTCAGGATTCGCAGTATTACTCTCAGTACATCCTGCAAGAACCAAACCCAAAAAAACCATCATAATTAATACAGCAGATCTAATACCATTTTTTAGAATAATCCGGGACATCAAATTAATATTTTCATTTCACATGATAATGGTTATTCATAATAAATGCTTATGGACAATAAAATTTCAGAGAACAATAAAATCAGATAAAGATATTATTATTCTCTATTACTTTAAAGAAAGTTATAAGTATCATTATTAAATAAAGCAATTAGCTTAAGATTTTCTGGCGATCTATATGAGTGTCATCGGATGCGTATGTGCTGTAATTCCCTGCTACAATGAAGAATTAGTCATAGGCTCACTTGTACTAAAATCAAAAAGTAAAGTGGACCACGTCATTGTTGTAAATGACGGATCCAGTGATTCAACTGCAAACATAGCCAGACTTGCCGGAGCGGAAGTTCTCGATTTTAAAATAAATAATGGAAAGGCCCATGCATTAATGAAAGGGATTGAATACGCAAAAAATAAAGGATGTATGGCGGTAGTTCTTTTAGATGGAGACGGACAACATCAATGGAATGAAATTCCTGACCTTCTCGAGCCAATCCTGAGTGATAAAGCTGATCTTGTGATTGGATCAAGATTTTTGAATTATAAGAATAATATCCCCCATTATAGAATATTCGGACAAAAAATTCTAAACCTTGCAACAAATATATGCAATAACAATCACAGAAGTTACCTCAGTTCAGACAGCCAGTCGGGATTCAGGGCACTCGGATTACGAGCTCTTGAAAATATGAATTTTAGTTCAGAAGGTTTTAACATTGAATCAGATATGATTTCTCACATGTCAGAAAAAGGAATAAGGATTTATGAAGTCCCAATATTAGTTAGATACGATACACCCAACAATCATAAATTAAACCCCGTTAAACACGGACTTCAGGTATTTCTGGGAATTATAAGACATGCCAGCATTAAAAAACCCCTGACATATTTCGGCATTCCGGGCGTCTTATTTTGCTCTATTGGTTTTTTTTCAGGAATCTACGTTCTTAGTGAATTTCAAAGATTCAGTATATTCCATTATGTAATTGCAATGATGTCACTATTCATTGTAATATTTGGACTATTACTCTTTACTTCAGGATTAATCCTTGATAGCATTGTAAGGACAACACAGCAAAAATAATCACTCTAATTAGTTCCTTTGCGCCTCATCAATTGCCTTTTCGATATCAGCTGCACGGAAAGGCTTTTTCAGGGCAGCTGAAAACCCAAATAATGAGGGTTTCTCCATTGCACCCTCAACAGAATCTCCACTGGAGATAATTACTTTAATATCAGGATTTATCTCCTTTAACGGAGAGATCAGTTCTCTGGCACCAAGGTCACCAGGAATTGAGACATCAAGAATAGCTATAGTATATGAACAACCGGATTCTGATTCACGCCTTATACTCTCAAGAGCTTTCGAACCGCTACAGAAACACTCCACTTCATATCCTTTTTTCTTCAGGAACAAAGACATAATCTCAAGTATTGGCTTTTCATCATCCAATATGAGGATTTTTTCTGTCATCGGCCCAACTCCTGTCAAAAATTCAAATGCAATAATAATTATTATCAATAGTGTAGCCTGTAAAGGTTAAGAATATTTCTTTTTAAAAAAAAGGATGGATTTAGTCTCTTTTTGCAATTAATGCAAAACCAACAAGACCGAAGACGAGTGCTCCAAGAATTGTGAATGCTGAAACCGGACTTCCCTGTGTCGGGGTCGGTTCAGATGAAGGGACCAGAGTGGCATGAAGCTTTACAGTCTCTCCTGCTGCAGGATAATCTGTAATCTGGGCTGAGAATGTTGTATATCCGGTCTTGCTCACTGTATAGGTCGTGTAGGGAGTTCCTGTAACATAAACTTCCACATTCAGTTCGCCGTTTGCGATCTGACCCTTGTAATCGGAGTTGAAATAAACATCCGCACCGTCAATGTTGCAGTAAACATCATAATAACCCGTGCTTCCGCCGATCATCGTCGGTTCAGGAGTCGGAATAAGATTTAATGTTGCGTATACATCCATCGTCTCTCCCATTCCGGGGTTTGTGTTGAGATCCTCCGACCATGTCGTATAACCTGCTTTCTCGACGCTTACCGTCTTATAGGGCGTTCCTGTGGAATATATCGCCTGGGTGTAGATTCCCTGGACGATCTCTCCCTTGTATTCACCGTCGAAATAGACAGATGCACCGTCGATGTTGCAGTGGACGTTGATCCATCCCTGGTCGCCGCCGATAGTTGCCGCTGCTGCTGAAGATGGCAGCATTGCAGCAATAATTGAAACCGCTACGATTAAAACGAACATTTTTTTCATGAAACATACTTCCTTAAATTATAATTACAAATTACCATTTAATAATAAAAGATTATCCTATTTATTCTAAAAACAGACCTACAAGCATTAAAATCAATTCTTCAGATACTGAATAGAACAATATACCCGGCACCTGCAAAACCGCTAACAGCGTCTGCATTTAGAATAATTAAGTTTTCAGAATTGAATAAAAAAAAGAATTTAGCCGAAGAGTGCTCCGAGACCGGCCATTCCGCCTTCCTCGTCAGCTGCCTCTTCTTCCTCTGCTTCTTCCTCGGCAGGTGCTGCCTCTGCTGCTGCAGGTGCTGCTGCTGCAGGTGCTGCTGCAACTGCTGCTACTGCTGATTTCTCGATTGCCTCTGCAACGTCAACTCCGTCAAGAGCTGCAATGAGAGCTTTGACTCTGCTGTCGTCGACTGCTATACCTGCGGCTGTCAAAATTGCTGATACAGCCTCTTCATTAATTTCCTTTCCTGCGTTGTGCAGAATAAGTGCTGCGTAGATGTACTCCATTTTTTTCACCTATTTATCATCTTTTTTTATTCAACAATTGCCCTGAGTGCAAGCATTTCTCTCTGTGCACGCCCGATAATCAATTCAACAACGTCCTTTTCATAGACTGCTGCCTCAACTGCGAGGTTCCTTGCCTCACTGGCGGCCCTGCCTATGATTGCACCGGCTGTTGTTGTTGTCGGATATGCTGCATTGACAGACAGATTAAATGCCTGCTGAGCTGCAAGAACAACATTGTTGAAGTACTCATTCTCATCAATGTCCAGTGTTTTCGGCTCAAAGAAAGTGCCTTCATAACACGCGATTTGGAGGTTCAAACCGACATCAATTGGCCTGACATCGAGTTTTCCAAGAACGTCCGCCATCTTTGCGGAGATCTCTTCACCTGCCTTTACCACAGTCTTGTTTTCACGAATGACAACCTTGCCACCTTCAATTGCAGCAGGAATTCCTGCCTGCTGAAGCTGACCAACGATAGGTCCCGGCGGAAATGCGGTCGGCCCTTTGGATACTGAAATATCCTCGGGTGCGATATCGCCAGGTTTGGCTATCATCTTTGTCATGGTATCCTTAAGCTTCTTATAAAGCCTGAAAGGATTCTCATTCGTGTAGATCAAAGCGCTCTGACCGTCAAGGTAAGAATTAATACCTGAAATGCCCCCACCGAGTTCATTAAATGCGTTCTCAATCAGGGTATTTCTTGTCATCTTTAGAACTGCTGATCCTCTCAGATCACGGCGCATCTCCTGCAGCTGCTTTGCAGGAATACCATGGAGATCCACGAGACCTGTAAGTTTATACTGCTGAGACAGTTCTTTGATCTTTTCAACTTCATCCTTTTTCCACTGCGGAAGGTGTGTTGTATATAAAGTCATTATTACATCAACCTCACTGCAGGGCCCATGGATGTCTTAACATAAACCGAGCGTAAATTCATAGTTCCACTCGCAAGACTGGACTCAACCTTTCTCATAACTGCATCAATGTTTTCTGCAATATCCTCAGGATTCATACCGGTTGATCCGATCCTGACATGGAATGTCATCTTGTCCTTTGTACGGAATTTGACAGAATTGCGAAGACGCTCAACGATTGGTCCGACATCCATTCCCGGAGGAATGGGCTGTGGCATTTTACCGCGGGGACCCAGTCTTGTACCGAGATAACGTCCGACAAGTGGCATAACTGCGGTTTCCGCAAGGAAGAAACTGTACTCGTCAGCCATTTTCCTTGCCTCACGCGGTTCGCCGCCGAGACGCTCTATCTCCTCTGGTCCAATGATGAGATCTACACCTGCAGCCTTTGCCTGAGTGGTGATATCTCCTTTTCCGAGAACGGCAATTTTATTTACCCTGCCCGTTCCCTTAGGTAGAATCATTGTCTCATCAATACGGTTTTTCGGTTGCGCCATATCAAGATTTTTCAGGTTGACGGATATCTCCATACTCTCCTGAAAATTCCTCTTTGGCGCCTTCTCTATGGCCTCGTTTACGGCCTTTAGAATCTGGACCCTATCTACCAAATTAATACCTCCATAGTTCAACGACCCGTTATACGGATCTTCTATGGGTTTTCATAGTCTCTTCAATTTAGCTGGCTGTCGTACTCGCCTGCATCAATGAGGGCAAACATCTCTTTTGGATCTTTGCCGTCAACAGTGACTCCAACACTTACACATGTGCCAATTACTTCCTTTACGGCGTTCTTGACATCATACGAAAGCATATCGTCCAGTTTCATGCGGGCAATGCGAACAGCAGCTTCTAGCGGAAGGTCTCCCACTTTCTGAGTATTGGGTTCACCTGAACCCTTCTCAAGCCCACACTCAGAGATAATGAGTGCAGTTGCGGGGGGGACACCTACGGATATTGTGAAGTTCTTTTTGTCGTCGACCTCGACTTTAACAGGAACGTTCATTCCGTTAAATTCCCGGGTCTTGTTGTTGATCTCGTCAACAACAGCCTTCACGTTAATTCCGAGAGGGCCCAGTGCGGGTCCCAGAGGGGGACCGGCTGTAGCCTTGCCGCCGGGTACCAATACCTCGACTACTTCTCCCATTGTAATATCACCTTTGCCGGCAGACAGCATATGCCGCCTGTCAAAGCTTGGGTCTGTACAGGTTAGTTATTAAATAATTTAAAGTTATCAATTGGAAGAACAGGTTGACCCGCGATAGAAGACATAAGATGATAAAAAAAGGAATCATCTATCAATGAACGCATATTTTTTCTATAATTGTTTGACCCCAAATATTTTTATGCTATTCTTCCGGATGTCTTTCTCTGTTGCCCAATCATAAAAGAAATCTATCCCTTTGAAGAATTCCCAATCCGTTTCTGCCACTCCGGAGTTTCCAGGTTAGGAAAAGCGCTACCGTCAAAATAGAGGTCGCATCCTGTCATAAACCAGCCGTTCTGCGAGCCGGTGAATTGCTTTGTAGAGCTCTCCCAGATAAGATTACCGACCCATGCATCGTATCCCTCTTCCCATTCATTGCGGCTTCTAAAAGACATAGATATACTCACTTCAGTTGAGGGATCAGCCTGATAATCAGCAAAGACCGGTATCGTGTGAGACACATGTTGGTTATTATAGACAATACGCCACTCACCAGTCTTCTTAATTTGAGGTTGTACCCACTTGAAATTGTATTTCGGAACAATCATTGAGATATTTCCGACCGGATTTAACGTATCTATAAAATCGTTCGGATCGGTGATATCCATCCATGCACCATTTGACATCCGGTAAACAGGCGGAATGTACTCGCCCTCTTCAGGAACCAGCATATCTGCATGAAGAACGACAAAACATGGTTCATAACCCAAATCACCCGCACCCATGAAATCAAGTCCGGGAGGGTTTCTCGTGAATTCTGCCGTGACATTTCCTTTCGCAAAATCATCAGGCGTCAGGATAACGTCCCCGATAACCAGTGTCCCGTTCAGTACCGGAAGCGGGATGATGATTGTTGCATTTTCAATGGGTCCGTCTGTTTTTATATCCAGAGTATAGCTCCACGAGGAATGCAGATTACTTACACCTGTACACCCCGCAAAAACCGTAAATATAACCAGTAAAGCGAATATTAATAAACAGAATTTTTTATCCATAATTTTTCAATCCCCCCCAATTTATGCTATTCTTCCGGGTATGCTATGCAACACGCACCACGGTTTATTATTCAATAATATTTTTATATTGTTGATTATTATCATAATTATATAAAATATATGTAAAACCTGTGCCCGATCTTAATAATCGATCAATAACGGAGAAGATATAATTCCTGAGGGGGAAAATCAGATGAATCACAGACAAATTAAAAGAAGAAAGGTATTTTTCATTATTTTTCTGCTTGTTGCATCCTCATTTTTAACGATGACCGCCATTGCCGGAGCTCCGCCTCCGCAATATAGATCAAAATACCTGCTTCCTAATAGCTATGAACCTGAAATTTACTCTTTCAATGTTACTGATTCATTTAAGGGATTTAATCAGCCTTTCAGAACATCTCCATATTTCCCGAACATGACGAAAAATTTCGCCTTCATGAATATTTCATATGACACAACGGACGACCGGTATATTTCAGAGGTCTGGTACTTTAACGACTGGGACGAATTCGATATGCAAAGGGATGTACTTTTCGATTACCAGAACCGGCACGGAACAATATCGAATGTAACCCTTGATCTTTCGGAGGAGCTTGCAATCTTCAATTATCTTAACCAACATGGAACAATATCAAATGAAACCATCGATCTTTCGGAGGAGCTTGCAGGTACACACGATGATTACATTTCAAGATTGGAAAATCAGGAGATCGATGCGATACAATATGAAAGTCCGGAAACATCGGGATACTTTATAATATTCGCCACTGATTTCTTTCCGGGGCCAAATTACTATATCGCATATTACGGGACAGCAGGACCCGGTGTTCTGGAGAATCACAGCGGCAGGCTGGAGACAATTATTATGACTGCTGTTCCAGGTTTTCTGGAGGGTCGTTCATACATACCCAATCCTGAATCCCCCATGCCTGACACAGCAACTCCACTTCCTGTTATGATTCCTGCTCTGTCTTTGGGAGTCGCGTTTTTGCTGAGGAGGATGAAAGGTGGTGTTTCGTAGGTTACAGATAAAACGAAATAAAATTTAAAGATTAAAAAGAGAAACCACATACATAAAATATAAACAATGGATATTAAAAATTAAAATGGAAAATTTAATTTATCATAACAAATTATTTTCTCTCAGGGCAGGTATGTCATAAAAAGATGTTGACGCTCATGAAAAAAGCTAATCACCCAGTCCAGTGATATTAAAAGATTTTCCGAGAGGCACGACTCAATATTTCTGGATTTGGGGGGGGGAATATCAATGAGATTGAAGAATTTTAGAGCTATACTGCTCGCATTATTACTTATGATGTTAATTCCATTAGCATCTGCAGCGCCTGCAACAACATCGATCGACACGAATTCTGTCAGTATTGAAGAGGCAACCAATGTTGCTGATTTCTATAAAGAAGAGATTTCAGGATCAATCACAGGATATGCCGGGTGGAAAGGCGCAATTGTTCAAAAAGCCACCACGTACTACGATTTAAACGGGAAAGTATCCGCATACTCATTTGATGTCTTTGTCAAAAACCAGTATGCCGGTTACCTGATAATATCCGCCACGCGGGACAACTACCCATTACTTGAATTTTCAAAAGGAAAAACACCAGATAGTGAATTATCCACACGAACCGAGTCGAGAGAACTGGCTGCAGTTGATGCAAAATCCCGGCAGGCGACACTTGGAGAAGGACGCCCGCTCTATCTCGGCGCTACATTCTATTATATGGAATATCCTATTGAAATGACAAGTGGTATTAAGAGTACTTCACATCAGGACCAGGACAGAATCCTCGTCGATCTTTATGAAAAGAAGATCATCGATCCGGAAATGAACACTGTCTCCACAGGTAAAGCTACCGCTGCAGAACTGAACTCACTTCAGAATGAAGCTGATAAAATTATTAATGAAGCCTCAATCAGGGAGTTCAATACGCAGAAAAAAAAGGAAGCACAAAAAGAGTGGAATATGATTGAGAAGGCAGGGATTTTAAAAAGTCAGGATATCGAAAGTTCCGTATCAAAATCATATATCAGTGAAAAGACAATCCAGGGTGTTCCAAATTTTGAGTGGAGGTGGGGTTGTTCACCTACTTCGGCTGCTATGGTTGTGGGATACTGGCGCGATCTGGGTCTAACCAGACTTCCGAATGACGATGAAATTTCTCCTGATAACAAACTGTGTGGCGATCCATTAAATGGTGTTTTAGCAACAGAGATGGGTACTGAATCAAATGGTGAGACATGGCCCTGGATGATAGCATACGGGATAAACAGAGTTGTTGCAGTCGGTTCGGGATATAGCTATACATCCGGCAGTGAACTGGTAACTGCGTACTCATGGCCGAACATCCAGAACGAAATCGATTCAGAAAGGCCATTCGTATTATCCATGTCGTGGGCGGGAGAGCCAATCTATGCCTTCGGGCACAGCGTCGCGGCAGTGGGATATGGATATGACAGCTGGTATTCGTCAAAATACATTCAAATTCATGATACATGGGATAACACAACAGAACCATATATCAGGTTTGGAAACTGGGTTGGTGCAATGAATTCCTACATGCGCCCGGACTACACGTACACCATTACTTCCTCGGCCGGTACCCACGGAGCGATTTTTCCGTCAGGAACGGTTCAGGTTCCGACGGGCACCTGGCAGAACTATACAATAACGCCGGATTCCGGGTACATGATCGATGAACTATTGGTTGACGGATCTGCGATAGAAGCCTCAACTGATTACACCTTCTCCGACGTTACCGCAGATCACACGATCTCCGCAACGTTTAAGGAAGAATTGCAACCGATCGTCCCGCTCTGTCCCGCGGGAACACCATTCGATGCAAGCGAATATCCACAAAACCACCCTGAATCAGACCCGATGACATTTGGGTGCAACTGGGACGGAAACGGCCAGGTGTATATATCAGGAGAGCCATCGGAGCTTACAGGCGTATGGGCAGATGACGGTTTCACCATCACGATCCAGCCTTCCGGGCAGATCTTTGACGCAACACCACATCGTGCCTCCCAGCACAACATCCTCGAATTGACAACCGGAATGACACCCGGGACAAATACATTCACTCTTATCGTGAAAAACTGGTGTGGACTTTCCATGAGCTACGGATCATCTACCGGGATTGGAACCGATCAAACTCCATACATCATACAGGTCAACTCAAAAGATCTGATCTCAAAAGCTATTGATTCACATGCTGAAGAGTTACCATCATTCATAAAACAGACGGATGATGGACTCGTGGTAAACGGGACATTAGTGTAATTATTCCGTTAAAAACCCATTCAAACCATTTTTTGATTTAAATTCACAGACACCTGACAACCAACAAAATCAACTGACCTATAACATATGCGTCATGAATAGATCAGAAAAAAACTTCAGGTTAATCCTGATGTCCGAAACGGGCAAAAAAAAGAAAATTATTCTTCAGGCATCTTGTCTATCACGCGAACATTGTCCCCGCGAACCGTTATCGGAATCGGGACCATGCTCTCGTACAATTCAACGGTGATCTCTTCCTTTGATGTATCAACACGCTTGACAATTGCCTTTTCGCCCTTGAAAGGACCGGCAATAAGTTCGACGATTGTTCCCTCGTCAATTCCACTGACTACCGGTTTTGGTTCAAGGAAATGCTCAACTTCATGAAAAGACGTCTCCCCCTTTACAACAGAGCGTGCATTGGGAACCATCTCCCTCAGCTGTTCAATTCTTGCAATGGGATCGGGACTTTCAACAAGAACATATCCTTTGAGTTCGTCAGGAGCCATAACCGCAACTACATTGATCTCGTCATGGTCCTCAAGAGCCTTGATGATATTATCAACGACCGTTCGCTCCTGCTTTGCGGTCGTTTTTATTGCGTATACCCTGTTTCTTACAGATTCTTCAGTCATTTCCCTAAACCCTGAAAAATGAATTAGTTAAAGAATGGATTCATAATTACAAAGATAATGAAACCAATCAGACCGATCAGTACAATTCCTGCAGCCGCTACAAGGGCGATCTTCTGAAATTCGTCCCTGCCGGGAGTTCTTGCGAGTTTTAGAACGCGCCAGTATTTTTTAAAGAGTTCTTCATCGAATTTAAATGACATTTTTACTGTTCACCTGAGAAAGTCAATATCATATTCACGTCGGGGCAGGGTGGATTTTATCCCTGATTCCTCACCACGTCCATATATCTGCGGTGAATTCACACCGGTTACAACAAGCATTGTGCGCATCTTGTGGTGCATATCAGGATCGACCTGGGCGCCCCAGATGATACGCGCATCCGGATCAATACGCTCATACACTTCCTGAACAACACCTTCAGCCTCTTCCATCGTCATATCCGGACCACCGACAACATTCACGAGTGCTGCGGTTGCGTTTGAGATGTCCACATCAAGAAGTGGAGAACGCAGAGCTTTTTTAACTGAATCCGCGGCTTTGTCTTCACTGTCACTTTCACCCATACCGATCATGGCAACGCCTCCGCGTTCCATAACTGTCCTGACATCTGCGAAATCAAGGTTGACAAGACCCGGCTGTGTGATAAGCTCCGTTATACCTTTGACCGCACGCATCAAAACTTCATCGGATACCTTGAAGGCCGCGTGCAACGGGAGACGGGGGACAACTTCAAGCAGGCGATCGTTCGGAACGACAATTACAGTGTCTGCAACATCGCGGAGCCTTTCAAGCCCGGCTTCTGCATTATCCATACGGATTGCGCCTTCTGCAGTAAAAGGGAGAGTAACTATTGCAATTGTAAGTGCTCCCTGTTCACGTGCAGCACTTGCGATTACAGGCGCCGAACCTGTTCCTGTTCCTCCACCAAGCCCTGCAGTGATAAATACCATATCGCTGTTGCAGAGAACCGAACGGATCTCCTCTTCATTTTCGAGAGCTGCCTCTTCACCTACCTGGGGAACAGATCCTGCTCCAAAACCCCTGGTGCGCTGCCTTCCGATAAGGATTCTCCGGTCAGCTTTTGTACGGATTAAATGCTGTGCATCTGTATTTACGGCCAGAAGTGTTGCACCATCGATGCCCTCTTCCGCCATCCTCGACACTGTATTCGAGCCTCCGCCGCCACATCCCACAACTGTAATTTCAGTCCTTAGCGACCGGAGGATCTCTTCAAGTTCCTCTTCATTATCCTGAGGCCGATCAACAATCATCTCTGCGTCCTCGTTTGCTCGACTGAGCGCTTCTTCCACAATTGATTTCATCATAGATAACCTTCCAACCCGGGTATTCTGATGGCCTTTTCCTCGATTTTCAGAACCATCGAAGGGTTTATTACTCTGCCGTCGATTTTCACTTCCATCCCAGAGGCGAGTTTTCCAAGCAGAGGACCTTTCGGAACCCCCAATTCTGCGGATTTAAGGGGGTCAATACGCGTCTTTTTTATGATCAGAAGATCCCCCGCCACAGTTGTACATTCTTCTCTGTGTAAGATTTTGACGCCCAAAGTAATTAAAGCATTTATCAGGTGTACTCTATTTTCCTTATAAGTGATAAAAATTGGCTGAAGATTCCCTTCACGGGAAAACAGGCAGGCAACAGGTAATTCTCCAACAGACCTGAAAAAATCCTCTTTATCCGCCTTTATCACCTCACTGATCAGCTCATGGTCAACAGTAACAGTTTCAGGCACTCCCCTTCCGGCCAGATCCTTAATCTCGACACGGCCTCCGGGCACCAGTTCTTCTGCGAGACTCCGGATCTCAAGATATGTCTTCCATTCAAGACCAGAAATTGATCGCAGTTCCCCTTCAGAAAGGACCGGCAGTCCCTTTTTTAACAGAAGTTCTTCAATTCTCCTGATATCTTCGCTTTTAAGTGCTTTTTTATCAATATATGCTGCATCCGCAGATGTTCTTTCAGCCATCATTGCGACCATTGAACCATCAATAAGAGGTACATCTCTTGTATGAACGATATGCCCAAATCCTGCGTGGGAATTTAGAGCCATTTCAGTCTCCCTTGCCGCATAATGATTGCCACCGAACCCTATCATCCGTACAATGTCATGGACCTCCCCCGAAATTATTTCAAACAGTGAGGAAGAAACAGCCCTTGCAGCGTTTTCATCGTTCCACTCTTTTTCACTACTCCCTATCTCAACAAAGAATGACGGAGTCTTAAGATCGGTTGGACCGTGGTGTGTCACCTCATAAGAGACCCTGTAGCCTTCAGGCGCCCTTTTATTCAGCACGTTCAAAACGGCATGCATCCACTCAGGTGCAGCGGCGGCAAGGGAACGGAGTTCTCCGCCAAGTGCGGCTTCACCGTAGTTTCCGGTCACATGTACGGTAAGAGCAGGAAAGGGATGCTTACTCGTATGCCGGGAGATGAAAATTATCAAATCCGCACCGGTTCTTTCATCAAGAGATTTCTCAAATATCAGCCGATCCTCTGTCTCAAAAAAACGGAGAGTATGGGAACTATATTCAATATCCCCGGAACCATCCGAATCAAGAAAAGACAACATCTCCCTTCGGATTGCCTTTCCTGCAGGGTCCAGTGAAGAACTGACTATCGCTATCAGCATCTGTATCATACTCTGTTTTCAGCTGCAAAAACTGCTTTGGATACGGCTTCTTCAGGATTATTGCAAATGACGACACCGGGAATATCCCATGTATCAAGGCCAAATACAGCAGTTCCCTCCTTAAGTGACATTGCAATCTCCGAAAGCGTCCCGTATGCCCCGCCTATCGCGATAACAGTGTCTGAAGATCCTATAACCAGTGCATTCCGGGCGATTCCGAGATTCGACCTTATAACAACATCAAGATGCGGATTCCCTGAGGACTTGTCAGGCAGGATTCCGACAGTAAAGCCTCCCTCCCTGCGTGCACCCCTGCAGGCGGCCTCCATAACTCCTCCTCTTCCACCGCATATGAGGGTTGCACCGCCTTTTGCAATCCGGCGCCCGGTTTCTTCGGCGATTTTTTCGATCTCCCTGTCACATTCTGCTGCACCGATAATTCCGATCTGCATAACCCAGATATGCCACTTTGTTATTATTGAGTTTTTAGTAGTTGTTTTAAGGGATTGTTTTCCACCTGCCGAAATACAAGGGAGGGGGGATTCTCCCCCTCCCTATTACCCTCCCCTGATCGCGATAATTCGCAGTCGGAGATGGGCGGGCATCCCCTCCTGCTTCAGAAGAAGCACCCCCAATTGATTCTCTCTAAAACCGGGTCCGGCCCACAAAAGTAAATTCCCCCGGCCGAAAGGCCGGGCTATCGCAATTGCGAAAGTTTGCAAAGCAAACTGAGCATCAGGCTGCCCCGATAGGGGCTTATGCCCAAATCTAAATCCGGTGCTACACCAAAAAATCCCCCGTCATCTTTTTAAAAGTCAAAACCGAATTATTAAAAGAATGAGAACTTCTTCAGGAGCTGTCGCAACACCTGCGGCGGGTCGCTTTATTATTCGTTAAAAATTGCATCCGGGCAGACTATTTTGATGAAATTATTTATGATTCGGTTAGCGAAGCGTGTGCTATATTGATTATTGCAACTCAAATCCTGCAACAGTTCTATCACATTTACTTACCCATACTATTGAACAATAAGAGGGATAACCATTGAAAGAAGTCACAAGCAGTTTTAATGCAAAAGATCTGGAGTCTGAAACGAGCTCTTTCTGGAATGAAGAAAATATTTACAAAAAGGTAAAAGAGCTGAGGAAAGACTGTCCTGATTATTTTTTTGTCGACGGACCGCCCTATACAACAGGCCATATCCATCTTGGAACAGCATGGAACAAGATCTTAAAAGACACTATTCTCAGGTTCAGGAGGATGAACGGCCTTAATGTCATCGACAGGGCTGGTTACGACATGCACGGCCTGCCCATAGAAGTCAGGGTAGAAAACGAACTCGGATTCAAATCAAAAAAAGACATCGAATCTTTTGGAATATCAAACTTTATCGAGAAATGCAAAGAATTCGCTGTCGTCCACAAGGATATAATGTCCGAACAGTTCAAAGAACTCGGCGTGTGGATGGACTTTGATAATCCCTACCAGACCATAAGCCCCGATTACGTTGAATCTGCGTGGTGGGTTCTCAAACGTGCTCATGAAAAGGAACTTCTGGAGAAAGGTTATCGCGTAGTCAACTGGTGCCCCCGCTGTGAAACTGCAATTGCAGACTCTGAAGTTGAGTACTGGGATGAAACGGACCCCTCGATATTTGTAAAATTCCCGGTAAGGGGAAAAGAAAATGAATACCTGGTAATCTGGACTACGACACCGTGGACACTTCCGGCAAACGTTGCAACCGCAGTCAAAGAGGACTTCATCTATGCAAAGGTCGAGGCAGAGAAGGATGGAAAGCGTGAATATCTCTGGATCGCCGACGAACTGGTTGAAGATGTCCTCCGGAGGGGAAGGTATTCGGATTATAATGTAATCGAAAAGGCTACGGGATCAGATCTCGCCGGAACTATATACGACTCCCCTCTTGCAGATTACATCCCCGCACAGAAGGAGGTCACCCACAGGGTGGTCACAGCCGATTACGTGACACTCGAAAACACCGGAATGGTCCACATTGCCCCCGGACACGGGTGGGACGACTATCTCGTCGGTCAGAAGGAAGGACTCGAATCATTGTGCCCCGTGGATGGCACAGGAACGATGACCGCCGATGCAGGTGAGTTCGCAGGTCTTTATGTAAAAGAGGCAAATCCAAAGATAATCGAGGCCCTCGGCGACTCCCTTCTTGCCGACATGAAAATAACGCACCGCTACGGTCACTGCTGGCGCTGCAAAACTCCGATTATATCCCTTGCAACAGAGCAATGGTTCCTCGCAATACCGCGCATCAAACAGCAGATGCTTGAAGAGATTGCAAAGGTCAAATGGTACCCGGATTGGGCGGGAAGTGCAAGGTTCCACGATTTTGTCTCCGATTCAAGAGACTGGTGCATCTCAAGGCAGAGGTACTGGGGAATACCCATACCTGTCTGGAAGTGCGATTCCTGCGACAACCAGGAAGTCTTCGGGACTATGGACGAACTCAATGACAGGGCAGGCTCCAATCTGAAAGACCCTCACAGGCCATATGTCGACGAGATCACCTACAGGTGCACATGCGGCGGTACCATGAAGAGAGTGGAGGATATCTTCGATGTCTGGTTCGACTCCGCAATGGCCTCATGGGCAACGATAGGCTATCCCGGTGAGACAGAGCGGTTTGAAAAACTCTGGCCTGCGGACTTCATCACCGAGGGGCAGGACCAGACAAGAGGATGGTTCTATTCACAGCTGGGCGCATCGACTATCGCCTTTGACAGGGCGCCATACAAGAAAGTAATGATGCACGGTTTTGCACTCGATGCGGACGGCAGAAAGATGTCAAAATCTCTCGGCAATGTAGTTACTCCTGAAGAAGTAATGGAGAAAGTGGGAGTCGACGTTCTCCGCATATATATTCTCTCGGCAAGCGCACCGTGGGACGATCTCAAGTTCAACTGGGAGGGCGTAAAGACGACAAACAGGGCAATGAACATTCTCTGGAATGTCTACAGGTTCCCGCTCCCTTATATGATACTTGATTCATTTGCTCCCGAAACCGGAGAATCAGGAATCTGGCAGGGAGACTACATTAAGAAGAATATCCATGATATGCCGGTGGAGGACAGGTGGATCATCTCGAGGATTAATTCACTCTGTGCGCTGGTAACAGAAGACATCGAAAAATGTGAACTCCACAAGGCTTCAAGGAACATCATAAACTGTATTCTTGAGGACATCTCCCGCTGGTACGTCCAGCTTGTCAGGCAGAGAATGTGGCTCGAAGAGGACGCTGTTGAAAAGATACAGGCCTACGAGACGATGTACTATACCATGAGGAGGCTTACAGGCGTCCTTGCACCCATGGCACCGTATATATCGGAGAGCATCTTCAGGAATCTCAGGACAGACCCGGATCCGGTTAGTGTCCATATGGTCAGCTGGTTCTCAGGCGATGAGGATCTCATCGATAAGAACCTTGAAACTGAGATGGATATCATCCGTTCGTTCGACGAGGCGGTCGCAACTGCCAGGCAGGACGGAAAGAGAAAACTCAGGTGGCCGATTGCAGAGACAATTGTAATAACATCCGATGATAAGATCGCATCTGCCATAGAAAACCTCAACGAACTCTGCAAACAGCGCGCCAACTCAGTTACGGTCACCATTGTTTCCGGATCGTGGGACAGGATGGAATTTGAAGCTGAGGCTGTAATGAGAGCAATCGGACCCGAATTCGGAAAAGAGGGGCCGAAGGTCAAGGCAGTGATAGAGAGTGCTGATGCGGCAGACCTTAAAAAAGGCATCCTTGAAGACGGCTTCTATGAAGCGGACGGCTACAGGATAACCGAAAAGCACGTTGTATTCAATGAAAAACTTCCTGAGAATGTATTCTCGGCCCAGATGCCCGGAGCAACGGTATGTGTAGACACCACTCTCAACAATGATCTTGAAGCCGAAGGATTTGCGAGGGAGATCATAAGAAGAATACAGGAGATGCGCAGGCAGCTCGATCTGAAGGTCGAGGAGTATATCACCGCAGCTGTAGCAATCAATGACAGCCGCATTGCCGGCCTTGTATCAGGAAGCTGGAAGGACGAGATTATGAACGAAGTCAGAGCGAAGGATATGACTGTAGGAGATGAAAACTTCCAGGGCGATTTCGGCCTCGTTCAGGACTGGGTTGTTGAAGGCGCTGAAATAAAAATAGGAATTACGGGAAATAACTGATTTTTCAGTCCCTTATTATATCAAAAAGATAATCCTTCCCTTCTTCAGTATGGAAGAGGGGAGGGTTTTTGTCAATAGTGATTTTTGATCTTTCGGTCAGGACCTCTTTTTTTTCTACCGGGTTGTAACCGGTCTTAATATACTGCTCATGGCGTACGATGACTCCTCTTCTCTGCCATGAAGGAGTTTTTGAGAGATTGATACCTCTCTCAAACATCATTTCGTGCATCTCTGCGGATTTTACCCCTTTCAGTGCATCCGCAGCCTCCCTTTCAGTCATACCTTCGATGACGAGTGCATGCTGGCAGTAGGCGTTGATGTGATTTCTCCACGCCTCTCTCTGCCTCCATTCCAAGTAAACGGGAGCATCTGACTCATTGGAAAAGATTATCCTTGAATCGAAAGATACCGGCGATTTAAACCCTGAAACCGCAACAAATGCCCCTGCGGCATATGAAGCGCATACGGAATCTATCTTTTCAACCCTGCCTCCAAATGGAAGATTTTTGAAATACAGGTTTATCTCATCAGAAAAAACATATGCAAACAGCGGTTCAAGACCGCTTTCAGAGATTAACATCGAGGCCACTGAGGCCATGAGATCCATAAAGCCTTCATCAAACGGCTTTTTAAATCCTGCACCCTTCGTCAGTGTATGAAAAGCCCTTCCATCTATACGGACAAATATTGGGGGAATCGCCGAGAGTCCGCTGAATATTTCATTTTGAAACATATTAAAGATAAAAGAGAGACGGATTAATTCCCCCCTGTTCAGAGTTCAGTCTTCAATTCCCTGTGAGGGGAACATGCTGTTGAAGTGTCTTATAATGATAACATCGCCGACCGATTTTATGATGCGGAACGGGATCCGGATACCCTTAAAGCCCTTAAGCTGAAAGAGATCGGGATTAAGATTTCCTACTGCAAGAAAATCGACCTTCTTCGTATCTACATTTAAAACAGCATCATCGACATTGCCCACCCTGACGGCCTTGTCCGTATAAACATCCATGCCAAAAAGATCTGTTATCTGTGTCTTCATATTATACCCGGTTGAAGGTATAATTCTTAAAAGTTAAAAATATAATCTTTCCCAATGAAAGATTCCATTCAGATCGGGCAACTCTTCGGTATACCGATACGTCTTCATTTCACATTTCTCATTGTGATACCCCTCTTCACAATGATAATTGCCTTCCAGATAGCATACAGCGTCAGTTTTCTTGAGATGGTTTTCAGGCTTCCTGGATCAGTAGACACTTCGATTATCACCTCGGGGCATACTCCTTACATCCTCGGGATGGTTGTAACATTGTCTCTTTTCGCCGGAGTACTCATTCATGAACTCGCCCACTCTGTCGTTGCGATCTCAAAAGGCCTTGAAGTAAAGAGCATAACTCTGCTCATCCTGGGAGGTGTATCGGCAATAGATGAAGGGAAATCACCTGATCCAAATGTCGAGATGCCGATGGCAATTGCAGGGCCGCTTGCAAGCCTTGTAATAGGGATAATTACCGGAGTCATCGCTCTGTTTTCTTTTTACTTTATCCCACAGCCAGCCATCGCAGGTCTCCTTTTCTATATATTCGGGTACCTTAGTTTCCTTAACATTCTCCTCTTCCTCTTCAATCTCATCCCGGCATTCCCCATGGACGGGGGAAGGGTACTCAGGGCATTTCTGGCAAAGAGAATGCCAATCCACCAGGCGACTGCGATAGCCGCCGATATTGGCAGGGGTTTTGCGATAGTCTTTGGAATTATTGGCCTCCTCTGGTTTAATCCCATTTTAATAATAATTGCAGTCTTCGTCTACCTCGGGGCAGGGCAGGAGGCTACAATGGTAAAATATTCACACCTGCTTGAGGGTGTAAGCGTTGCTGATGCGATGTCGAGTCCTGTAACATACATTGCACCAGGGAGTTCTGTTGATTCCGTCGTCCAGGCAATGTATAACACAAAGCACCTGGGATTTCCGGTTATCGAGAACGGAACGCTGATTGGTGTGGTCACACTCCATGATATAAATCACATATCATCGATCGACAGGGAAGCCATGATTGTTA
The DNA here is from genome assembly GCA_016928355.1 of Methanomicrobiaceae archaeon. Lineage (GTDB taxonomy): Archaea > Halobacteriota > Methanomicrobia > Methanomicrobiales > Methanomicrobiaceae > Methanolacinia. Next base: position 770 of record JAFGKW010000022.1, on the reverse strand, counting down.
AGGATGTCATGACAAGGGATCCTGCAACACTACCTCCGGAGGCTCCCCTTACAGATGCCCTGAAGCTGATGTCAACGATGAACATCGGCAGGGTTCCGGTAGTAAAAGAAGGGCAGGTTGAAGGGATTGTGACAAGAACGGACATCCTGCGATTCCTTGAACTGAAAGAGATTCAATAAACGGAAAGAGGGTAGAAATCCGAATGGGAATTTTCAAGAATACAGCAAACAACCGGAACAGAGAGGATAAAGTATACAGGGAGGCTTTCCTCAGGACCAGTGCCGGTCTCTGCCTCCTGACACACCCTGATTTTAAGATCTTCAATCTGAATGATTCATTCGCAGAAATCTTCGGGTTTGAAACAGGGGATCTGAAAGGTTCCCTGTTTGCAAAGGTCTGGAAGAAATGCGAAGAAAGAGATGAATTTTTCACGGCAATTATCAGAACAGGAAATGCATCTCCAAGAGAGATTACAGTTGCCGGACCTGATAATCCGGGGACTGAAGTTGTTATTTCGGGAGTAATGCTCTCAAAAGAGATGATCCTGATCACGGTTTTTTAATGTAGATTTCAGGGAGGGGGAAGCCCCCCTCCCTATAACCCTCCCCCTATGGCGATAGGTCGCAGTCGGGATGGACGATCATCCCTCCTGCTCCAAAATATTTATCCCACCACAATCTTCAGTCACCGGTGCTTCTTCCACTGATTTCTTTTTCCCGGCTGAGGCAACCGAAGGGATATACCCCTTTCGAAACCCATGGCGACCTCCG
>JAFGKW010000021.1 GCA_016928355.1 Methanomicrobiaceae archaeon | reverse complement strand
TGGTTACTGGGTACTGGGTACTGGGTACTAGGTGTTTGTTACTTTTTCCTTGATCCTGATATTTTTTCCCCTGAGCTCTGAGCCCTGCGTCGTGCGTCGTGCGTCGTGTGTCGTACGAATCACCAATTACGTTCCTTAAAATAGTTATCAAGCTCTGCTTTTGTCATCGGTAGTTTCCCCGGGAAGTTACTGAGCCAGTTCATAAAATCATTTCTTATCTCCTCGCTCCACCTGCTGTCAATCTCTCCCGGTTTGTACCTTCCTTCTTTCAGCCGCTGATGGCCGAATTCATCACGTAATGCCGTAACCTCGGAAGTGATGACCAGATCTTCAACAAGATGTGCAGGTATGAATATGACGCCATATTTTTTTGCGAGAACTACATCTCCTGGTAATACCGTCGCCCTGCCAATTCGTATCGGAGCATTTATCGAAGTCAGACTCATCTGCGTTATATACGAGGGATCAGATCCTTTAATCCAGCCGTTAAAACCCTCTATTTCGCTCAGACCTTCCTCATCCCTTACAGAACCGTTGAAGATCACTCCCCTTTTTGTTTTGGCATATATTGAGTTACCGAGGTTATCGCCAATAAGAGTTCCATCGACTATTTTCCCGTAACTGTCAGCAACATATACATCACCCTCTACGAGAATATCGATGGGCCACGAGTTGGTCCCTCCCTGCTGAGCACGTCCCTCTGCTTTGCCCTGATCCTTTACATATTTTTCAAGATCGGGTCTTAATGGCATGTACTGAGCAGTTACAACACGTCCGGTCATCGGTACTTCGGGATTTATTATATGCCAGTCACTCTCATACTGGTTCTGGTAACCTCTGTTCCGAAGAACACTCCATGCCTCTTCAATTGAAATATTTATTAATCTCTCCAGAAGCGCGTCGGCAACCTTTGGCCTTCCGTCAGGGAACCGTTCACCTTTCCATTCGGAAGTAAGAGATTTTATATATTCCGGAGAGGAACCTACATTCTGTGCACCTGCAATAAGACAGGTCAGGATAAATAATGAAATTAAACAGAACTTTTTATTCATAGGTAATCAGATTAGGTTTTGATAGCTAAATTTAACAAATTTAAAGTTCCTGTGAAGAATAGAAGTAAAATGTCAGAAAATTCATAAATTGGATGTCTTTGTAGCATTAAAAATAAAAAAATATTCCCATGAAAAATTTCTCAATAATTGTTATTACTGTATTATCAGTTGCAATAAGCTCCTGCAATAAGGAGAAACCAATGGATAAGATAATAGATGAATCTCTTGCCTTTGCCATCCACCAGTATACCATGATGGCTGATGTGATGAATGAAAAAACGGATCTGCTACCACGTACAATTGATGAATCCGGATCACTTGTAACTTCAAATTCGGGATGGTGGACAAGCGGTTTCTCTCCGGGAAGCCTGTGGTATCTTTATGAATATTCAAAAGATGAGAATATCAGGGAAGCTGCTGTGCGGATGACTTCCAGAGTAGAGAAAGAGAAAAACAACAAGGGAACGCACGATCTGGGATTTATGCTTTATTGCAGTTTCGGGAACGGACTCAGGCTTACAGGTGAAGAGAGTTACAATGAGATATTGCTGACAGGAGCAAGTTCTCTTTCGACCCGTTTTCGTCCGGTTGTAGGATGTATCCAGTCGTGGGGAAGCAGAAGTGGATGGCAATGCCCTGTTATTATAGACAATATGATGAACCTTGAGCTTCTGATGTGGGCTTTTAAGAAATCGGGAGATTCAAGTTTTTATAAAATTGCCCTTACTCATGCCGATACAACAATAATTAATCATTTCAGGCCGGATTACAGTACATGGCATGTGGTTTCCTATGACACTCTTTCGGGAGATATTGAAGCAAAACAGACTGCACAGGGAGCAGCCGATGAATCCTCCTGGGCGCGGGGACAGAGCTGGGGATTGTACGGCTATACAATGATGTACCGGGAAACCGGGTTGCAGCGCTATCTCGATCAGGCACAGGGAATAGCGGATTTTCTTATCTCGCATCCAAACCTGCCGGATGACAAGATACCCTACTGGGATTATGATGCCCCGGGTATACCTGATGCCCATAGAGATGCATCAGCTGGAGCAATTATGGCCTCGGCCCTGATTGAACTAAGCGGTTTTGCAGAGCCGGAAAAAAGAAATAAGTATCTTGATATTGCCGAAAAGCAGATAAGAAGCCTGGCATCACCCGCATACATGGCAGAACCCGGTGAAAACGGCAATTTTATCCTGATGCACAGCGTTGGATCACTGCCGGCCAAAAGTGAAGTTGATGTGCCTCTCACATATGCTGATTATTATTTCATAGAAGCGTTATTGAGGTTCAGGAAAATAAAGGGGATTGTGGACTAAAACTTTTAATCCCGGAATCCTAAAAGTCAATCATTGCCTTCATCACTCCGTCACGATAGCCTTCAACAAGATTAAATGCTGCCTGGGTGTCAGCAAAGGGGAAGCGGTGTGTAACCATGTTACCCACATTAATCATTCCCTTACTCATCAACAAGAGAGCAGTTTCCACACAATCAAGCTCACGCCTGACATATTGTATGGATATTTCCCGGCGACGGGTGTCATCAACACTGAAAGTCCATCTGTCGATTTCGGGAATACCGACAATAATCAGTTTGCCCCCTGGTTTCAGGAGATCAATAGCCTGATCAGCCGCCTCCTGCTGACCGCAGCACTCAAAAACCACATCGAGACCCGGAGGTTCTATTTTTCTGATTTCTTCCACTATGTTGATCCTGAGTGGATTGCCTGTCCAGCTTGCATTCTCT
>JAFGKW010000020.1 GCA_016928355.1 Methanomicrobiaceae archaeon | reverse complement strand
TTATAGGCGATTTGCCAAGGTGGCGGAGTGGCCACGCGGTCGCCTGCAGAGCGACTACACCCCAGTTCAAATCTGGGCCTTGGCTTTGCGAAGAACCCCCTAAAAGGGGTTTGAGCTTGCAGGAAATCTGTGATTTCCAAACCGAGTTTCACGTAGTGAATGAGGCATACCCGAGTTTCCGTAAGGAAACGAAGCATACTTAATTTCTTTTAGGAATTGAGTAATAAATTTGCGGCCATAGCGGTGGTGTCACACCCGGACCCGTTTCGAACCCGGAAGTTAAGACCACCCACGTAGGATGCTGTACTGAGATACGCGAGTTCTCGGGAACCATCCCCCGCTGCAATTATCAAAGATGAAGCTGTTCTGAGATTTTTTGGATGACACCTTCAGGTATTGAGTTGTTTTAAGAAGTACTGAGCTACGCGGGTCATTCAGGCCAACCTCTTGCAGTTGAGAATGAGCGAAGGTGAGTAACGGCTTTCTCATGCTGCCTGCAACGGGTCATTATCTTCCAAAACCCTGAAGGCAGGATATAAATTTCTTCAAATGACTCAATAACACCCGAAAAACTCCAAATATTTTAATATCCCTGAGATGATATTGTCACTGAATGTATGGGACATACCGTTATCCATGCACAATAGAAGAGGAATCGATATCTATTGAGGTAACCGAAGAGGGCGGGTTGATCGTATACCGGAGGGTTTGTGGTGACGAGGAGCGTGAACTTATAATATCATCCCCCGGCGGCGAACTCATAATCAACCCTGTCGAACCTGTAAATCTCCCAAAAAATATCACCCGGTTCCTGGAGATCGAATTTGATACTTTTGTAATGTCGCCTGAATCCGAGGATCTCATATACCTGACATATCCGATAGAGATAGGTGTTTTTTTGAAGACCGGGAAAAGTGCATCCCTTATTGACATATTCTCACAGGTTCCCGCAAAATATTCATTATATGGATCCCCCAGGGCCGGGGAGATCGTAAGGTGGCATAAAAGCGATATCTTCAGGAATCTTCCCGAGACGGACAACATGAGGGAGGGGGGAATCTCCCTTAAGATAACCAACCCGGAGAGAAAGATTGTCGAGGTTTCAAAGGCCGTCTTCGACAGCTACGGTATGAAGATCTTCTACAACGACTGGTATGCCACAATGTCGGCAGAGATGAAGCTGATGCCCAAGGATGAGGCGGAGACCAGGTTTCTCAACGCCCCGATAATCGAGGGGACTGAGGGGATTATCGAGCTCTATTATGGCAGGGATATCCCCATGGTTGGGAAATTTTACAGGATGGGCTGGGGATACTAATGTTTGTAGAAATAATCAACAGCACCCTAAATACGCCGGTCGGGACAAATGAGCTGTATGCGATAGATTTTATTTATTTCGGTCTAATTTTGCTGGTATCATTTATTATTGCCTCCCTGCTCTCACGCAGGATCAAAAAGAGTCTTTATGGAAAGATGCCGGTTAACGAGAGGGAGATGACCTCCAAGATTGTTTATTTTATTATTGTGGTTTTAGGATTTTTTATTGCACTCCCTCATCTTAAGGGTATAATTGACCTGTCAGGACTTTTAATTGCAGGAGGATTTTTAAGTATAATTATAGGTCTTGCAGGCCAGACCATTATCGCCAATTTCTTTTCCGGGCTGATTATATTCTTCGAGCAGCCCATTAAAATCGGGGATAATATTGGTGTAGGGGACACTCTTGGAACTGTCGAGGATATCAGGATCCTGTCTACAATTATCAAGACATATGACGGAATTTATACAAGAATCCCAAATGAAACTCTCTTTACTTCGAATATCACGAACTATGTCGCTCATGTTGTAAGAAGATTTGAGTACTCAATAGGAATCAGGTACGCAGATGATGCAGATCGTGCGATTGAGATAATTTGGGGTGTGATCAGTAAACACCCGTTTGCACTTAAAAGCCCGTCTCCGTCGATCTTCGTCGATGAACTGGGTGATAATGGTGTGATCATCAAAATAAGGATCTGGTCTCCGTCATCTGTATGGTGGGATGTCAAAACAGAGCTTTTATGGAAGATTAAAGTTGCTCTTGAAGAGGAAGGTATCCAGATTCCGTTCCCACAGAGGACACTCTGGTTTCCGAAAGGTACCGATTCGCGGGAGGAACCGGACTCTGGTAATTAGATAATCTGCTCTCACTTCTTTTTTTAGATTCCTTCCAAAATACGATTTAAAGTTGATCATATGGTGCCGGGAAAAATAGCTTTATGTATTTTTGCGCATATGAGTAATATATACAAGCAAAGAGGTGAATAATTATGCCAGGTTTTGACAGAACAGGGCCCCGTGGAATGGGCTCTATGACAGGATGGGGACGTGGTCTTTGTGCCACCGGAACCGTCAACCAGAAAGAAACTACAGTCAAAGAGACGACTGAAGGAGGAGCAGCAGCTCCATCAAATGTTACACAGGCAAACGTTAATGCACCCGTTTACGGTCTCGGCAGAGGAGGTATTCCCCGGGGATGCGGCAGGGGCTTTGGCGGCGGCCGCAACCGTGGATGTTCAGCCGTAGGAAGAGGTTTCGGCGGCGGCGGCCGTGGCAGGTTCTAAATTCCTGCAGTTTCAAATACTTACCGAGGATACCAGATGAAAGTAGCAGTAGCAAAAGAAGGAAATATTGTTTCAGCCCACTTCGGGCATTGCGCATCATATGCAGTATACAATGTCAACGGGACTGAAATCACAAGGGAAGAAGATCTTTTAAGTCCGGGCCACGAACCCGGTCGCCTTCCCGCATTTCTCAGCGAGCATAAAGTAGATTTTGTAATTGCAGGCGGAATGGGGCCCAGGGCCGTTGAACTCTTCTGCAGTTATGGTATAGAGGTTGTACTCGGCGTTTCAGGAGATATCGATGATGTCGTATCGGAATTTGCCCGGGGTAACCTTAAATCGGGAGAGAGCATGTGCCACCATGAAGGTGGAGAGTGCGACGGGTCGCACTGAAAATTTATTCAAATTATTTTAGGACTGATTAAAATGAAAATATGCGTAACATCAAAAGGAGCAGGAGCCGATTCGGCTGTCGAACAGAGATTTGGAAGGTCGCCCTTCTTCGTCTTTGTTGACTCCGAATCCGGCGAATCAAAAGCGGTTGAAAATCCTCTCGTAAATGAGAGCGGCGGAGTCGGTCCGAGAGCAGTCCAGCTGATCTCCGGGGAGGGCGCGGATGTAATCATCACCGGCCAGCTTGGGGGAAATGCAACCGCCGCACTGCAGGCATCGGGCATGAAGGTCTTTGCGTACAGCGGGACAGGTACTGTTTCAGAAGCCGTCGCCCAGTATAAGGAAGGCGGACTCAGGCAGTTAATCTGATTCCGGCCTGTTATAAATGAAGATTGTTGTAGCAAGCGGGAAAGGGGGCACCGGGAAGAGTACCGTTGCTGCCAATCTCGCTTACTCGCTTATTGAACTGCAGTCCGTAACTCTTGTGGACTGCGATGTGGAAGTCCCCAATCTCCATCTCTTCTTCAATCCCGAACCCGCGATAAAAGAAGTTTTCACTATAATTCCAAAGATAGATTCCGATCTCTGCACGCTTTGCGGCGACTGCGGCAGGTTCTGCAGGTACGGGGCGCTTACCGTGCTTAAGGATCGTGTGCTGGTCTTCGAAAAGATGTGCCATGCATGCGGCGGCTGCATGATCGTCTGTCCTGAAAAAGCGATATCCGAATGCAATTATGCTGTCGGGAGAGTTGAGGATTCAAATCCCCTGCCAGGGCTAAGGCTGATAAGCGGATTCTTAAAGGAAGGCGAGGTTCTCGCCCCCAGGGTTATAAAGGATGCAAAAGCGGCTGCAGAAGGCGATGGTCTTATTATCATCGACTCCTCCCCCGGAATTGCATGCCCCGTAATCGAAGCGATGGACGAGGCGGATTTCTGCATACTTGTAACCGAATCGACGCCCTTCGGCCTTCACGATCTCGACCTTGCAGTCGGGGTGACAAAGAGCCTGGGGCTGAAGGCCGGAATCATCATAAACCGCAGCGACGGTTCTGATGAGGATGTCCGCAATTACTGCCGGAAGATGGATCTTCCCGTGCTTTTGACAATTCCCTTCTCCAGGGAGATTGCATCGGTACAGAACCGTGGAGATCTGATAAGTGAAAAGCTTCCCGGGTGGAAAGAACAGTTTGCCGGCGTCTATAAAGAATGCCTTGAACTTTGCGGGGTGGATGAATGAAGCGCCTTGCAGTAATCAGCGGTAAAGGCGGGACCGGCAAGACGATGGTCACGGCAGCTCTTGCAGAGATCATCGAAAAGGATCTTGCCCTTGCCGACTGCGACGTGGAGGCCTCGAATCTTGAACTTCTCCACCCCGGCGAACTCATCTCTAAGGAGGATTTCTACGGGCTTGACATCTCGGTTATCGACCAGGATGTGTGCATTCACTGCGGAGAATGCCTTGAGAACTGCCGTTTTGATGCGGTGGAGGAGAAGGACGGGATCTATTCTATACGGGCACTTCATTGCGAAGGCTGCGGGGTCTGTGAGTATGTCTGCCCTGCGGATGCAGTCTCGATGAAACCCCGCCTTTCGGGAGAGATTTACTGTTCGGGCACAGGGAGAGGGCCGCTTGCACATGCACGCCTGACCCCGGGATCGGGAAACTCCGGTCTCCTTGTAAACGAGGTTAAGAAACGTGCGGCCCGCTGGTCAAATATGTGCGATCTTCTGCTGATAGACGGTCCTCCGGGCATAGGCTGCCCGCTGATATCTACGGTCAGCGGTGTTGACGCTGTTCTTGTGGTAACCGAGCCGAGTAATTCCGGATTGTCCGATCTCACCAGGGTCGTTGAGGTATGCAGGGGCTTTAGGCTCAGGATCTTCGTCGCGGTAAACCGTTACGATCTTGAAGAGTCGGTATTTCACAGGATAGAGGATTTCTGCAGTTCGGAGGATCTTTCTCTCGTCGGAAAGATCCCGTTCGATCCTGCGGTCCTGGATGCCGTCAGGAGAAACATTCCCGTTACGAAGACAGACTGCCCGGCGGCGGATGCTGTCAGGGAATTGTGGCTAAACCTTTCAAAGGAGCTTGAACTGTAAAATGAATGGCGAAAGTCCCGGCACAAACGGAGGCGGATGCAGGCGCAGGGGGCGTGGCAGACCGAGGGTTCCGAGAAGCATCGAAGGGGACCCGCGTCATTTCCGGTGCTACGGCCCCCTCTGCAGGAGAACTGACGGTAAAGATGCAATTGTCACTCTCTCTCCTGAAGAGATCGAGATAATAAGGCTGATCGATCTTTCCGGTCTTAACCAGGAGTCGGCAGCGTCAGAGATCGGAGTTTCAAGAAAGACTCTCTGGCGCGACCTGCATGAGGCAAGGAGAAAGATTGCAGATGCACTCGTGAACGGCAAGACTATTCATGTGGTTGGATGCAGCCGGGAGAAAGAGGACGTGTGTCCTGATCCTGCTGAAGAAAAATAATTTTTTTCCTTTCCTATTCAAAAAAATAATCCTGCGAGATATTATCCCGGTCTCCTTCTTCGTAAACTGCTCCGATATATCTTGCACAGAATACCATTAACGGGGGCAGCAGTATCAGTGCTATGATTATTCCGACAATAAAATTCAGGATAAACAGGAAAATTGCTGCAATATACACGATTACGTAGACAACCCAGAGTATTATCATGGAACCAATATACATGATCCACCCGTTGGTCCTGATAATTTTCTTCAGGGCTGAATAGTTCAGGCCCTCACGGATTTTTCCGGTCTTTGAAAACCTTACGATTCCCATAGCACAATAAAATTGCAGGTAGATTGAAAGAAAAACTGCTATAAAAACCAATATTAGTGTTAATGCGATTCCTACAATATTAAATCGGGTTAATGGCATGAAGCATATTGACAGAATTAGGCAGAATAATAATAATGGGATTATCCAACAAAGATAAATTATTAAAGATTTTATTCCGTCTATGAACAGATTTCCGGGTTTTTTAAATCCCGGGACCACTGTCCCGTCTCTGCACACTCTGATCAGGTAACCGTATATGAGAAAAGCGATTGCCAGAAAAATTGACAGTGCTGTCCAGATAAGCCATCCATTGAAGGAAAACTGTTCAATACTCCCAATAAACAATAATATGTCTGCAGCGCCCGTGAATATAATCAGCAGTATTAGCATGAGGTATGAAAATTTGTTTTCAAGACAGAATTTTTTTGTATAATCCAAAGATGACTGAAAAATATACTCAAATCTCATTAATATTCTCCCAATTCTAAGTTAATAATAAATTTTATCCAAGGTTATATTAATTCTTTTATTAAACCGGAAACGGGCGTATTTGATATAATAAATAGATAGTTCTTCGGAAAACAAGATTTATCGTTTTCAATCTTCTTCAAATGCAACCAGAACAACATTCTTTTTGAATGATCCCGCGATTTTAGATTTTTCTTTTCTGATCTCATCCAGCCTCGCCGGATCAATTCCTCTTATCTCTGCTATCCTGAATATTACCTCAAGGAGGTCGGCAAGCTCCTCTTCATCGCCGGATTCGATATATTCGTTGGATTCCTCAATCAGTTTCAGCTGAAGAAAAGGGAGGAATTCCTCATCGTTGAGACCCTCATAATTGCACATCTCGCCCTTAGAACATATGATCTCGGGTATCCTGTCCCTTACTGCCTTGTTGTAGATCTTCATATAAAGCAACCCCTGGAATTATTATAACCCGTCGTCTGATTTTAATGGTTTGTTCTATGCAATTAATTATTATTAATTTATATCCCGGAATACTCAAAAAAGGGAATAATTATAGTTTTCCAAGTACTGTACCCATCAGCTCATCGAATGCCGTCGTCATTTCGTCGATTGCAATCTCATAGGTTTCAAAATCCTCGAATGCGATCTTCCCGTCGCTCTCATAATCTTCAAAGATCACTTCTGCAGCTGCTTCATATGCATTGGCAGCACTAATGACTTTCTGATACTTTTCTGTGATCTCCGTTTCATCAGGATTCTCCTTCAGGAATGAATTTTCAAATTCCGTTGCGGCTATCTTGAAATTGCTCATTGTGGTATAGTAATCGTTCTTCTCCTCTTCCTCGCCGAGTGCAATGTATCCGAAGGACTCTTCGACGGCTTCAAGCATGTCCCTGTGCATCTTCAAAAGGCTGGTTGCAGGCTGTGCATAGACCGATGATCCATATTCCTCATCGCTTATGGCTTCAAAGTAGTCTGTTGTAAACGGCCCGAATATCAATGTCAGTCCGTCTATTGCAGATTCAAAATCTGCAGCGGTTTCATAGGATACACTGCCACTGGCTTCATATTCCGAGAACATCGATTCTGCAGAAGAGACCATTTTATTTCTGGCATCAACGATTGCCGCGTGTCTGGCGGAGAAATCACTTCCTTCTACAGTTTTGTCCATACCGGCATGCCTGACGAAATCTGAATCCAGGTAATCCACCTGGGTCATGAGCGAGTAGAAATCATCCTTCTCTTCCTCACTTCCAGAGATTATATAGGCAAATGCCTCCTGTACAGCCTCCATTGTTTTGGCATGCTCTTTTCCCAGAAGGACTGCACTTTCAATGGCAGGCTGGAATTCTGCCTGTGTTACTATTTTTTCACCTGTCCCCGAAGTCTGCTCTGTCGCCGTACATCCTGCCATGAAAGCAAGTAAGATACAGACCCCTAATAGAAATAAACCAGAACTTTTCAAAATTTGTACCACTATACCTGATAATTATGTTAAATTAAATAGCTTTCCATGGGTCCCGGAATTGAAATTTGATTATCCAAGAGCCACATCCAGGATCATCATTACAATGAACCCTGCTATCGCTCCAAATGTCGCGTGATCTGTATTTCCGTGAACCTGCGATTCGGGTATGACTTCCTCGATAACAACAAAGATCATCGCACCTGCGGCAAATGAAAGAGCATAGGGAAGAACTGGCATAGCATAGACTACAACCGCGGCCCCCAGAACTGCTGCAACAGGCTCCACAAGACCTGAAAGCTGGCCGTACCAGAAGCTTTTTACAGCACTGAATCCCTCACTGCGGAGCGGCATCGATACGGCAATTCCTTCCGGGAAGTTCTGGATGCCTATCCCGAGAGCCAGAGTGACTGCAGCTGCAATGGTTGCTTCCGGCTGTCCGGATGCTATCGCCCCGAAAGTAACGCCGACAGCAAGACCTTCGGGTATATTATGCAGGGTGATTGCCAGAATAAGGAGTGTGCTCTTTGGCCAGGATGTCTTAATCCCCTCGGCCTTTTCTTTTGGAAATCCGATATGCAGGTGGGGGAGCACCTTATCTATTCCTGCGATTGTCACTGCTCCCAGGATAAAACCTGCCGCAGCCGGCAGCCATTTCAGCTGTCCCCATTGCCCGGACAGTTCTGTTGCCGGAATTAAAAGTGACCATACACTTGCTGCCAGCATGATTCCAGCCGCAAAACCGAGCATTGTATCAAGCAGCTTTCTGTTGAAATTTCTGAAAGGGAAAACAAGTGCGGCCCCGGCGGCGGTCATCGCCCATGTGAACAGTCCTGCAAGCAGGGCCTGCTGAACCGGGTCGAGCTGCATGAAAAACTCGAACATGGTCTTTCCTTTCTGTCTCCTTTAAACCAAAAAATGATTTCAGGTGATTTTTCACCTGAGAAACTTCGAGACGAATGGCGAAGTCTCGCCACGCCTGAGGAAGTGCCCCGAAGGCCCTTCTCCGAGGAATTCCGAGAACCACGATTCATGCTCGATCTCTTCGTTGAGTATTGCCAGGCACAGGTCGTATGTCCTGTGGTCCTTTCCTGCGGTAAGATTGCATATGTGTGTATACTGGCGGACTGCACATCTTTCGGCTTCAACGAGTACAGTCAGCATTGCATTAACGTCCTTTGGATCATCCGGGAGCCCTGCCGGCGGGCAGCCGGATATGTTGTGAAAATCAACCATACTTTCTGGAAGTTTTCCGCCCAGTTCATAGATTCTCGGAACAAGGGCTTCAAAGTGATTTCTGTCTTCAACCCTTGCAGTTTCTGCAATTTCCTTGATTCCTTCGCCTTTAAGACCGATCAGGTTGATCCTGAGTATAGTGTAGTAGTAAAATGTAGTCAGTTCTGCTGCTGCGTTCTTCACCATCAGGTCTATCAGATGTTCAACGTCCACTCCGGCGTCTTCTACCATCTTTCGTGTTACGGTTGCCATATAGCACCTCTGATTGGGGCAATAAGACGTTTTAATATATATTTATTTGCAGGATTGACTTTCACTTATCGCACTTAAAAAAATTGGATTCACCAGCCCGGAAATTATTTCCCGAGCATGATGCTTCCGCATTTAGGACATTTCTGGTCCCTGCAGGGATTACCGCGTATCTTTTCTGCTTCATATCCGCACTGCGGGCATACGCAGGCTGTCGGAGGATTGCCCCTTCTCTGCCTTCCCATTCCTGTCGGGGGTAAATTTTCATTCATTTGACCACCATTTCAGGGATGCGGGTCCTGGATTTATAGATATTTGCAAAGTACCAATTAAGAGAGGTAATGGATCTCTTCGAATAGAGAAATTATCTATATTGTCTTAGATCCTTCCTAATCTAAACGGAACAGACCTTTCGGGATATGTATAACAAACCGGGCTCCTTCTCCGGGTTTGCCGTTCTCTTCTATCGAAAGACCGGTGATCGAGAGAATCTCTCTTGATAAAAAGAGTCCGAGACCTGTATGTTTGTAATATTCCCTCCTGAATATTTTCTCCTTGACTTCATCCGGAATGCCGAATCCGTCATCTTCGCAAATGAGGTCCATGTCCTCTCCAGATTTCTTAAAGCTGAATTTTATCGTCGTAATCTTTTCACCGTGTTTTACCGCATTGTCAAAGAGATTATAGATTACCTTTTCAAACAGCGGGTCAGCATATACTTCCAGGTCATCCGTTTCATTTACAAGTTGAATGGTATGGAAACCGGTATTCCTGTAGGTATTGTCTATGATCCTGCCTACATTATACCATTCCGGGGACTGTTCCCCGAGATCCTTGTAATCCTTCGTAAACATGATCTGTCTTTTTATTGTGTCTATTGCACCCATGACTTTCCCGCAATATTCGCCGAGTTCGGTTTCTTTTGTTAAAAGCCCGTCCATATCCAGAACTTCCATATAGCCCTGTGCAACCGTCACCTGGTTCAGGATGTCATGTCTCGTGATGCTTCCAAGTAGATTTAGCTTTTTGTTGACTTCCTTTAATGCGGCCTCCGCCTTTTTTCTTTCAGTAATATTCAGCGATACATTGGCAAGATACAGGGGGTCGTCAGTTTCAGGATCTTTGATTATGAAGGTCATTGCATGGACATCGATAATATCCCCGGTTTTTATACAGGTATACTGGAGGTCTCCTTCCCATGACCCTTTTTCGGCCATTGTTGGAAGAACTTCAGAATTCATTTTATCCTTCAGGTGGTCAGGAATGAAATCCATAAAATGATATTTAGATATATCTTCGACATCCACTCCAATCATTTTGCCCCCGGCTTCGTTTATGAAATTAATAACCCCTTCCGGTTTTGTCAGGGCAATGAGTTCTTTGGAGTGCCTGACAACCGAAGCAAGCTTCCGAATTTCTTTTTCGGTTTCTTTGGCTTTTGTGATATCAAGCCCCATTCCAAGAATATATGCCGTCCCGTCGATTATCTTCCTGTTAGCCGAGAAGAAGAAAGGAATCTTTACGCCGTCTTTGGTTACAATGACAGCCTCCTGGTCGGCATAACCCTCTGAAAAAGCTGTTTTGATTGCATCTGAAATCTGTTCCTTGTAATTGTCATCGATAAATTCAAGCGGTCTCATCTTTGCGACTTCTTCTTCAGAATAACCTGTAAGAGTTTCCATATTTTTATTCCACCTGACAAAACGGCCGGTCTCATCGAACATGTAGAACATATAGAACATTCCGGGCAGGCTGTCGATGATATATTCTACATTGGCTTTCTCTTTTGCAAGCGCTTCTTCGGCTCTTTTGCGGGCAGTTATATCAAGAAGCGAAATTAAAATCCTTCCTGAGCTCTTTTCATATCCCGGTGCAACCAGCATATTCAGAATTACATCGATCTCATCGCCGGAAAGCGTTTTATGTACAGATTCACCTTTGAAATGCAATCCTCCTTCGGCTATGGTTGCCAGTTCCTCCTTAAAGAAATCTATTGATTCTGGTGTAAAGATCTCCGGGAGCCCGTGGATAAACTCTTCCTTGCTCTTTGCCTTCATCAGGTCAAGTGTCGCCTGGTTTACATCAAGTATCCTGGCCATTCCCGCGAGGTGCAGAACCTCATCCGGGTGGTCATCAAAATATTTCCTGAAGTCCGAAACCCCTGATTCCTGCAGCTTGTCGAGATATTCCCTTCCTTCCGAAAAATCCTCTTCCCATATTGAGACCGGTGATGATTCAAAGAGCTGATGGTACCTGGCTTCACTCGCTTTTATTGCCTGCTCTGCTTTTTTGGCCTCAGTTACATCATCGTAAATGGCAACAATTTCACCTGAGGGAAGCCTGTATACAAAATTTTCACGCCAGCTTACAATGCGTTCATCGTGATAGAGGGATGTGGGCAGGTGTTCAGGTGTTCCTGTTTTCCATACTCTCCGGAATACTTCCAGGAGTCCAAATTCGTCAATACCGGGAAAAACTTCCCTGACACTTCTTCCGATTACATCTTCTTTTGATATATTCTCAATAATCTCTGCCCCGTGGTTGAAGTCAACAAAAACAAAATCGGCACCCTCATCAACAGCACGGTATATAGCGACACCGCTGTGCATGGAGTTGAAGAGTTCCCTGAACCGGTATTCACTCTCTTTGATCTTATCTTCCATCTGTTTACGTGCCGTGATGTCTGTCAGAAATACCGCGAGTCCGATAACATCCCCTTTTTCATCAGTGACCGGATTGTAAATGTCCTCATACCAGCGGCGTTCGAGTGCGGTGTCCCCGTACTCTTCAATAACCGTAAAGGATTCTCCCGATAATGCACGGTCGAAGTTGTTCTTCGCCTTTTTACAATCTTCAGGATTTTTCACATAATCGAGCATGCTCCTGCCGGTGGCGATATCCACACCCCAGATTTTTTTCATGGTCAGGTGGTGATTTTCATTGAATGCCTGGTAACGGTACTCACGGTCAAGTGCAAATATGACAACGTCTTTTGGGCTCTCTATCACTCCTTTTAGGACAGCAGAGGCTCTCTCCAGTTCTTCCTCCGTTTTCTTCCGGTCAGAGATATCTATGATGATTCCCTGGTAGTGCGTGATCTCTCCCTGGCTGTTGCGGCGTATATGAGTGAAATCCTCGATCCAGTATTCGGTTTTATCTTTCCCGAGTATCCTGTATATCTGGACGAATTCATTGACATTGTTGTCACTGTTGTATTCCACCTCAAAAGATACACGTTCAAGGTCTCCGGGGTGGATTATCGAGCTGAATATGACCTTTCCTGAGGTGAAATCTTCGACAGTATATCCGAACTGCGAGATGTTGCTGCTCACTCTCTCGACAGGCCAGTTCTCTTCTGCTTTCCAGAGGAAAACGACTGCAGGGCTCAGGTTTATAATCTCAAGCAGCTCTCTCTGCTCATCCAGCAGTTTTTCGATCTCCTCCTTTGCTGTTTCGCATTTTGGTATTGAATAGTTTGTTTTAACCCCGATATCGAGATCTCCCAGTCTCTCCCTGATGATATCCTCAAAATCTTCTTCACCGGTGATAATTAATGAGAAAGGGGTTTTCATATAGATACAATGAGAGATCAGATCCGTTAAATATTTTTTGTGGTTTTGAAAAAAAAGAATTGATTTTCAGAATTATCTGGACTTATTCATTATTGCAGTCCGTCTTTTCAGGCCCCGCAGAGTATACTGTAATCACAGTTTCGGCAGCTTTGCGGATCTGTCTTAGGCTCGAAATCCCCTGCAAAGATCCTGTCGAGGGTTGCACCCGTATCCTCAAGGAAAGCGGAGATCGATTCATCGTCAGGGATATAGTCAACGAACTTCCCGCTGTCGAGATAGAAGAGCGAGACCTTCTCCGGGAGCTTTCCTGTCTTTTCCCTGACCCCGAGTGCGTACAGGTTCAACTGGATGTCGGTTCTCGCCGCGTTCTTAGTTATCGTGCTTTTGGATGTTTTATAATCCACGACGGCATATCCCCCGGATCCGGTCTTTTCAAGCCTGTCGATATAACCTTTGAACGGAGTCCCGTGAACCTTTATCTCAAACATCATTTCGGTCTCGACCGGAGTGTTGGGGTTTTCGTTCTCCCAATCCAGGTAATTTTTCAGGTGCCTGAATATTCTTTCGCGGTCCTCCTCCTCGTGCTTTCTTGAGGAGTATGCATCGGAGGACCAGAACCTCCCGAGGAGTTCTTCTGCGAGCTCCATCGAAGGTTCGATCCCTTCCATCTTCATCTTCGTCAGGTGCTCGATTATCGAATGGGCACTTGTCCCGAGGCTGAAATAGGTCTTCGGCCCGGAGGGGATCATCAGGACCTTTTCGAATTTGAATTTAAGCGGGCAATCGTTGTATACCCTGAGTGCAGTGGCGGAAAGCCTGACACCATCCCTTGATTTGATAAGCATTTCCTCTCTTTTTGGGGTTTCAGGCTCTTCGAACGGGATGTCGAGGAATGTGTTCTTATCAAACACGGCCCCGGCGCCTTTGCACCTGATGTACTCGAGAGCAAGAATCCTCTCAACCGCGGACCTGTATCTCCTGTCGGCGATCGCTGCAATGGCTTCGTTTAAGAGCTTATTCTCTTCGGAGAATGGATCTCCATCTGTTGAAATTACGATTTCAGTATCCGCTTCGCCCCCGTCGACTGCAATCATCCTGATGTCGGGATTGTCCAGGTAACCTATCTCTTCAAGGAATACCGAGGGTTTCGAATCCTTTTTGTTGTTACCGTATCTCTTCGCCCGTGTCAGGTAGAGCCTGTCCTTCGCCCGGGTCATTGCGACGTAGAAAAGTCTCCGCTCCTCCTGTTTGTAGAGCTCCTTCTCGTCCTCCCCTGCCTTTATTCCCTTCGAGAGACCGGCCGGGACATAGAACGGCTTGCTCCTGTAATTCAGCGGGAAATGCCTTTCCGAGAGGTCGGTTACGAATACGACAGGAAACTCCTTGCCCTTGCTCTGGTGGACGGTCATTATTTTGACACCGGTGCCGGCCTCGTCGTTCACCTCGAAGTCCCCGGAGATATCTCTTAAGAGCGAGAAGTGTTCTAGGAGACCGTCCATCTCGCCTGCAGGATTGATCCGTGAAAATTCAAGAGCGATCTCGTAGAGGCTGCCGAGAGCCGCGATGCTTTCACGATCCTCGTTCTCATTCCTGTACTGCCTGCCTGTTCTGAGGATTATCTCATGGACGAGAGAGGGAAGGGTCCTGGCGTGTCTTCCTGCCGAGAGCGATTCGACATTTGCTGCAATTTCGCCGATGATTGTCTCATCCGGGTATTCTGCCGGTCCACATCGCCTCATCGCCCCGAATACGCCGTCGCCCAGGCATTCTTCCCTGCTTATCCTCTTTGCAGATATGTTTATCCCGCGAATAGCTGCTTCGGAGATTCCCGCCTGCCTCATCATCCTGTTGAGCGCAATGCCCGATTCGTGCGGATTTGCGACCGCTTTAAGATAAGATACGGCGTCCCTTATCGCAGGAATAGTTAAGAACGCGGCATCGCCCGTAAAGTCACAGGGGATGTTCCGGTTGCCGAGAATTTCATGATACTTCTCACCTTCGGAGCGTTTCCTGCAGAGGATCGCGATATCCCCTGGCTGACGGCCATCTTCGATCAATGATTCGATCTCATCCGCCACCCAGCCGGCCTCGACATTCTCGTTCCCGCACTCTGCGACTATGACTTTGTCTCCCCCGTCGTTTTTCGGCCTGAAACTCTTTTCGCAGGAGCCGTTGGCGCAGCTCATCAGCTGTCGTGCAACCCTGAGGATGGTCCCCGGGTTCCTGTAGTTCTCTTCAAGTATCACCCGGACATGGTCTTCGTAATGGCCGGCGAACTCATCGAAATTTCCGTCATATGCTCCCCTGAACCTGTATATCGACTGGTCGTCGTCGCCGACTATGCAGAGATTGCCTGTTGCGAGCAGTTTGACAAGCTCAAGCTGGGCGTAGTTTGTGTCCTGGAATTCGTCTACCAGGACATATCTGAAGTGGTCCTGGTATTTTTTCCTGATCTCCGGCTTGTTCCGAAACAGCTCGACTGTCTCGTGGATCATGTCGTCGAAGTCTATGAGACCTTCGGATCTTTTGTATCTCTCGTATTCCCTGTAAACCTTCAGGAGGTCGGAGAGCTTCCCTGAGTAGATGGCTTCATCTTCGGAAAGGTCCCATGCCCGTTTCTTTTCAAGATATTCCTTAAGATCGTCTGCCGATATCAGTTCGTCCCTGAACCTGCTGATGCCGTCGATTATTGATTCGATTACCGACGGCCCGTTGTTTCCAATCTCTATTGTTTCGAAACCGAAACTGTCGATGTTCTTCATTCCCCATACAAGCTGGCTCGTCCTGCTGATGAGCCCCGAGTTGAAAGAGATCCCCGTATCCAGGATATTATCCTCGAGAACCTCGAGGCAGAATGAATGGAATGTGGAAATTGTGAGCCTGCTGATGTCGGTCTTCTCTTCAAGCCTCTCGGCCATCTCTGCGGCGGCCTTTTCAGAGAAGGTCAGCGCGAGGATCTCTTCCGGCTTTACGCCCTCCTTCTCAATCATGTGGAGGACCTTTTCGGTGATGACCCTCGTCTTGCCCGATCCCGGCCCGGCAAGGACGAGCTGGATTCCGCCTCCGGTTATCGCCTCTGCCTGTTTCGGGTTTGGTTCGAATCGTTTTTCGTCTGTCATTATACTCTTCCGCCCTGAATCTGCCTTATAATGTTTATCTGGATTGTTTAATGGGATTACTGGTTGTCCCCGTAGATCAGGTTTATCTCGTCCTCGGTGTCGAGCTGTTCGCATTCCGCGTAATCTTCCGGGGCAGGCGAGAGGAGTGCCTTAAGCAGGAAATATCCGGCAACAATCCCCAGGATAAAGAAACCGGCAACCGGGTTTATGATATAACATCCGGCAATGATTAGTAAAAATATGGCTATAACCCATCTATTGGATCCCTTAAGATTCATCAGTGATTTAGATTCGGGAGTAATGCAACATAAATCAAACGCAGGCTATATCTGCCGGACGGGGTCTTGCGCAAGATTCAATATCGGTGGTATCAAAGTCCATTGTAATGGATCTTCAAAAAAGCGCCCGAAAAACAGCCGGTTCGTTTGCGCAGGTAATCCCGGTTCTTCTCGGCGTCCTGCTCTTTATAAGCCTTGTAAATGCCGCCGTTCCACCTGAGGTTTATTCCGGGTTTTTCACCGGGAATCCTCTTATCGATCCCTTCCTCGGGGCTCTTTTCGGGAGCGTCGCCGGCGGAAACCCGATTACGAGCTATATTATCGGGGGCGAACTTCTCTCAATCGATATCAGCATAACGGCGGTCACGGCCTTCATCCTCTCGTGGGTGACTGTCGGCCTGATCTCCCTTCCGGCTGAGATGGAGATTTTGGGAAAGAGATTTGCAATCGCGAGGAACCTGTTTTCGTTTGTTTTTGCGATAATCCTCGCACTTATTGTTGATTATACGCTGTCACTGTTGGGGGTCACGTTATGACAGGCCAGAAGAACAAGGGCGGACCCGGCGGACAGAAGAGGGGAGGAGGTAAGAAGCCCTCGAAACTGAGCTGGGGGTTCCTTGCCGTTGTAATTGTAATCTACATTGCTGTCGCGTTTATCGATCCGGTCCTGGCAAAAAAGGCATTCGGTATATTTTCAGGAATTTTAATGCAGGTCGTCCCTGTCCTTGTCTTTGTATTCTTCCTGCTCTTCCTGACCGATCTATTCATAAAGCCGGAGAAGATCGCGAAATATCTCGGGAGCGAATCGGGAGTCACGGGATGGCTTGTCGCAATCGTAGCCGGGATCATATCTTCCGGGCCGATATATGTCTGGTTCCCCTTCCTTTCGGAGATGCGGGAGAAAGGTATGAAGACAGGGCTTGCGGCGACATTCCTGTACAATCGTGCTGTCAAGGTTCCTCTTCTCCCCCTGATGATCTACTACTTCGGGTTCGCGTTCACCGTGGTGCTGACCGTCTACATGATTGTATTTTCGGTTGCGGTCGGTTTTTTGACGGGGCTGGTTGTTGAGACGGGTGATGAGAATGCCTGATTTTTCCCGGGCACTATATTGAATAAATAGATTATTGGGGGCAGTTTTATCCGGTCCCTTCCTGAGGTCCCTGAGGGGTCGAATATTGAATCTGCAAATAGGGTGATGAATGATATTCTGCTCTTTGTGGATCATATGTGTCGTTTTATGACACACAAAGGATTTTGTTTGACATTTGTGAGACACAAAAAAATGGACTGGATCCTGCGTTCCGAATACTAATCTTCAAACTCCCTCCTGGCAGCAGTCACAAACCCGGATCTTTTCGGCATACTCCTCCCCGACTAAAAATTCCTCTTCGAGCTGGAACTTCATGAAGTTCTCGATCTGTCCGCTCATGTTCCGGCCGGGACGTTTATATTCTCTGGAGTATTTTGTAGATTTCGTCCGGGATGCCGAAACTCCTGGCGCTCACCGGTCTCTTTGTTTATTTAATTAAAAAATATTAATTTGTTTAATCTCTATTCATTGGCCGGATTGCCCTGTAAGGACTGATGGCGGCAGAGTAGACCTGGTGCTTCCTTCCGATGACGACCTGGTCATAGCCTGATACATCAGATACGTTCCCGGCATGGCAAAGTTCCGCAGGAATTCCTTCTTTCTCCAGTCAGTTCCTGGCAAATCCGACTGTATCATACATTGAGCTGAATTTTGTGGCGTATACAATAATAGTGCTGCTGCCCGGTTTTTCGTCAGGCAACAGATGTTCTCTTCTGAGGGCCGATATTTTTCAAGAAGCGTTTTAACAAACCCGTCTCCGGCCTGTTGATGTAATGAAAAACTTTTATGAATATTCAGGAGTTGTCCTGGCTGATATTTTCTGATTCGGGTTCGTCTCTTGCCAGTTTATCCTCCTGTTGCCTGATACCATAATATTTGTGGAGGAAATTCCAGATCTTCTCCGACTTAAGCCATTCATTGTCAAGAAGTTTAATAATATTGTCAATCTCATATGCCTGTCCGTGAATTTTTTTCCGGATTTCTTCAGGGACATTTTCAGAATATGCGATGATGAGGGTCAGCGGGTTTCTAATTTCATCATTCAGAGTTGCAAGCTGGCCCATATTCTTCCCGATCTGCCATATTGCAGCGGAAATCTGGTTCTCCATCTCTTTTCTCTCTGTAATATCACGACAGATAGAGAGAATCACCTGCCTGCCATCCATAGGATAGGTGTGTGCAGAAACCTCTACAGGAAAGACCGTGCCGTCTTTGCATTTATGATACCTCTCAAATATGATATGGCCATCTTCCCGGATTTTTTTAATGATCCCGGGTGCCTTTTTTTTGTCATCTTTTGTATTGATGTCAGAGACGCTCATATCAAGAAGTTCTTCGCGGGTATAACCCAGACGGGAGCAGGCGGCGTCGTTTATCTCAAGAAACTTCCCGGGAATTCCTTCATCCATAAGTTCATGCAGGAAAATGGAATCCGAAGCATTGTTGAAGAGCTGGTAGTACTTCTCCTCGCTCTGCCTCCTGGCCTTTTCAACCTCTTTTCTCTCCCTGTCGATGGTTATGGTGTTTATCGCAAACGAGACGTCGTCGGCTATCTCCGTGAAGAGGGAGATCTCATCCTCGTTTGCCTCCTGTCCTGGTTCCAGGAAGACGATGATTAAACCGGCCGGCTTCCCCTTTGCATACATCCCTGCAACCATGCACACCATATCGCTGCACTGACAGCCCACAGGGCAGTCCGGGTCATGGTCGCCCGGTCCGATTACGATAATCTCTCCTTTATTCCCGGACAGCCTCTGCATACAGGGCGGTTTTTTTCCTTCGCTCATATATGAGAGAAGATCAGGGAATGTTTCATTAAAGCCTGCATTTCTTGCAATATCCACATTGCCCTCCTGGTCGATATGAATGATCCATGCTCCGTTGTAACCGGCTTCTTTTACCAGTATATTACAGGCATGTTCAAAGAGACTTACAAGATCTTTTGTCCTGATCATCATCTGGTTGATCCTTCTTAAGGCTCTAAGAAGACGGTTTAGGTTCTGGAGTTCAGCTACCTTTTCGTCGAGTTTGGCAACAACCCGGCTGGAGTACTTCTCAAGGTACGTCTCCTTTTCATGAGCCGGGATGGCCGGTTCTGCAGCCGCAGTTTTTGGCATTTCAGGAATGACGCTGCTGAGAGTATTTAAAAATTCTTCAGGTTCAATCGGTTTTACTATCACCAGATCTGCACCTATGTCCCTTGCAAGGGTAAGATCTTCATCTTTCGTGTAGTTTGCCGTGTATATGATGAACGGAATATTTTTAAGGGAAGGTTCAGTCTTGCAAGTGCGAAGAAGCTGGAAGCCGTCCATCTTCGGCATCATAAGATCCGAGATTATGAGATCGACCTGTTCCTCTTTGAGAATATTTATGGCCTCAATACCATTTGAGGCTGAAAAAACCTCATATCCCTGCGGCTCTAAAATTGCCTTCAGCAGGTACCTGCTTGGTCCGTCATCATCTACAACAAGAATCTTCATTACTCTTCACTCTTCAGGAATTCTTCGATCTTCTTTACAAATGTCTCCGGATCGATTGGTTTTTCGATATATCCCGTACACCCGAGGGAAAGAGCCTTCTCCCGGTCGCCAACCATTGCGTATGAGGTAAGGGCAACAACCGGTATTGGCTTGTCTGTCTCAGCCTCCCTGATCCTCATTGTTGCCTCATATCCGTCGATCCCGGGGAGCAGGATATCCATGAGGATTATATCCGGGTGCTCGCTCAGGGCTTTTTCCACACCCTCTTCACCTGTTGTCGCCTGGATAATCTCATGTCCGGCATTGGTGAGAAGGTATGTGGTCAGGTACATGTTCTCAATCGTGTCTTCTATGATTAGAATCCTTGCCATTATCTTTCCTCCTCAGTATTCTTAAGAAATCTGAACGTGAATGTGCTGCCCTCCCCTTCCCTGCTCATCACCGTGATTCCGCCCCCCATGGCTTCGGCAATCCTTTGTGAGAGATAAAGGCCGAGCCCCGTTCCGCCTGTAACCCTCTCCGGTGTCAGGATTCGTGAAAATGCCCTGAAGAGCTGCTTCAGGTCCTCTTCCTTTATTCCTATTCCTGTGTCTGTAACCGATACTTCGATGAATCCGTCTCCTGTCTCATCTGCACTGATTGTTACCGAACCCTTGTCTGTAAACTTTATCGCATTGGTTACGAGGTTCATTATCACCTGTTTGACACGGCGTTCGTCTCCGGTTACAGGGATTGTATCGGGCATGTTCACCTCAAATCCAAGACCTTCCTGCCTGGCATTCTCTTCCAGGATATTTTTGATCTCTGAAATGACATCTGCAAGATCAAATTCACCGCTGCCGAGTTCGACAGTCCCTGCTTCTATCTTGCTTATATCAATAATATCATTTATTAGAGAGAGGAGGTGGCGGGCACTTCCCCTGACCATTCCCAGCTGTTTCTTCTGTTCGTCGTTTAATGGTCCGGGGATCTCCTGTAAAACGACCCCGGTAAATCCAATTATCGAATTGAGCGGTGTGCGGAGTTCATGTGACATTGTGGCGATGAATACCGATTTCAGGCGGTCTGCCGATTCAGCCTTCTCTTTTGCTGCCTCAAGTTCGCTGGTGCGTTCTGCAACAAGGTCTTCCAGGTTATCGCGATAGTTTTCAAGTTCATTGAAGGCCTTTTTCCTTGCTTCCTCTTCTGTGCGGATCTTTTCGACCATCGCCTTAAATGAGCGTGCAAGTGTTCCGATCTCCCCCGTGCTTGTCGTATCGATCTCCTGGTCGAGGTCCCCGCTCTCTGCAATCTTTCTGCTGACTTCTGTGAGGCCTGATAATGGTTTTATTATTGTATGGCTGAATACAATGATTGTTATTACACTAAGCAGGATGAGGGCGATGATTACAAATAGCAGTGTTTTTCCAATGGATTCGTTTATCTTCTTGTTAATATATTCAAACGGGATTATCTCCCCCACCTTCCACCCGAGTTCTGGTGATGTGTAATATACGAGATAACCGCCGTTGAGGACAAGAACGCCCTCTTCGGTGTTCAGGAAAGTCTCTGTCTGGCCGCCCAGTATGGTGCTTACATTGGTATAGAGTCCTGACGGATCCCTGCCTGCAAGAATTACTCCATTACCGTCGACAAGAATTACCTCCCCTTCGTGTCCCACATCTATTTTTGAGATATAGTTTGTCAGGTTTACAAGGGTGATGTCCGCACCCACGACGCCGTATACCTCATTTTGGTCATCAGTGAGAGCGGTGACTACTCCGATGTTTACGTCCGGGGTTGTGACCGACCTGTAGGGATCGGTAACCATGACTTCTCCGGGATTTTCTTTTCCAAGGATATACCATGGCCTTTCACGGGGATCATAGGCTGTTGGGCGTGCCCTTTCACAGGATCTAACGAAGGTTCCGCTCTCTCTTCCCATATAGACCGAGTTTACACTGGGGTGCGTGGACTGGTAGTCCATCATTATTTCGATGATCTCCTTTTCAGTATCCCCGTATGAATAGCGGAAGGTTTCTTCGTCGGCATCAAGGAAAGTGGTGAATCCGGAGTCGTCACGAGTGCGTAATATATCGTTTATGGAGAGTTCATGAACGTCATATTTCGCTTCATTTACCAAATTGGAGAGTGCAAAATTGATATGGCGGAGCTCGTCTAATGATTTTTCTGATATGGTTTCAAGGTTCTGTTTCTGGAGTGCTGTGGGCAGGACTCCCCCTATAAGGATCACGACCATCAGCGTTATGCAGATGTATATGATTATGACCTTCGTCCTGAGATTCATTGATAGTTGGAATAGTCTTCAGGAGGTATATAATGGTTATTCGCATTCATTTTTCCCGCCAGGCTGTTTTCTCCTTACTGGATCTGGTGATGGTTCAGCTGATCCGGGGGAGGACCGGGAAAGGTCTGGATATTATTTATTATGGATATTGTAGTTATATGGAAAAGAAGGAACATTTGGATCCAGGATATATGGCAAAGAGGAAAGGTTTTCACAGATAATTTGAAGGAGAATTATTCCGGTTGTATATGTTGTACAATTGTCATGAAATGATTGAATTTTAAGTGCTCCATTCTTTATAGCTCCGGAGTCGTCATAACATCGCCGCCTCTCCTGAACTTATCATCCGGAACATGGATCTCGAATTTCGCACCCTCTCCGGGTGTTCCTGTCTCGGTCAGCGTAAGGCCGGTTATGGCAAGGATCTCACCTGAGAGGAAGAGCCCGAGTCCTGAATTTTTGTAATGCTCTCTCCTGAATATCTTCTCCTTGTACTCATCCGGTATTCCCACACCATCGTCCTCGCAGACGATTATGATTTCACCGGGTTTTTCTTCAGTATAAAACGAGATCTTCGTGATGGTCTCACCGTGCTTTACTGCATTGTCAATCAGGTTGTAGATCACCTTTTCAAAGAGCGGATCGGCAAACACCGAGATATTCTCAATATTATTGATGAGTCTGACTTCTCCGAATGAAGACGTCATTCCGACTTTATTGACAATCTCCCCGACATCAAACCAGTCCGGCGCCTGTTCGCCGAGGTCCTTGTAGTAGCCTGTGAATGTTATCTGCCTCCTGATGGTATCGACCGCTCCCGAGATCTTTTCAATATACTGCTCCGCCTTTGTTCCGTGAGGTATCTCGTCGTCGAGTTTAATTACCTCCAGGTATCCGGCGGCAACCATTATCTGGTTCAGGATGTCGTGGCGGGTGATGCTGGAGAGAAGGTTTAACTTCCTGTTTACCTCCTTAATTGCATCTTCCGACTTCTTTCGTTCTGTAATGTCCCTGCCTATCCCAAGCACGCCTGCGACATTTCCATTGAAATCATAAACCGGCGCTTTTATTGTCTCAAGGTATGCCCGCCTGCCATCTGCGGCGAAGGTGATCCATTCTTCGTTTGTGGTGGGTTTTCCTGCCTCTACTGCAAGTATGTCCTTTTCCCTGAAGAAGTCTGCAAGCTCTTTGTCAACAAAATCGTAATCGGTCTTCCCGACAATCTCGTTCTCTTTTGCCCCGAAAAACTGCTCGAACATCGTATTGCACACGAGGTATATTCCTTTCTCATCTTTGAGCCAGATCAGGTCGGGGATTGTCTGGAGGAGTGTGCGGAGCCGCCCTTCACTCTCCCGGAGTTCCTCTTCCACCCGTTTTCTGTCAGTAATGTCACGGGAGATTGAGCATGAATATTCCTCACCTTCAAAAATGATTGGGTACTTGATGATGTCAACCGGGTACTCCGTTCCGCAGGGGTGCCTGTGAACTGTCTCGATTCTGACGTAATTCTCATCGATAAGCTTCTGCCAGAGTTCTCTCCATTTTTCGGGTGTGAATTCGGGGTTGATATCAAATACTGTAGTATTTGCCCGGGGATCTGTACTGATTCCCAGTGAGCTTCCGGCATGTGCATTGGCATATACGATCCGGCCGTTCCTGTCTACAAAATAGATCTCGTCAGGGGAGTGGTCGAATGCGAACTGTGTTCTCTCAAGCAGTGCTTCGGTCTCTCTTCTATTGGTGATATCGTCGATTATCAGCCTTGCCCCGTCGGGGGAACTGCCCTTTAGAATGGCTGATATATGCAGTCTGAGATAGAGTTTCTTCCCCCATACCGAGGTGTATTCCAGTTCGAGATCAGGATAGCCCGCCCCGTTTTCGACAACATCTGTAAGTATACCGGAAAACCCGGCTGCTTTAAGA
>JAFGKW010000019.1 GCA_016928355.1 Methanomicrobiaceae archaeon | reverse complement strand
TGCATCCATCTTGTTGATACCAACGATAAGCTGGTTGATACCAAGTGTCTTTGAAAGGAAAACGTGCTCCTTTGTCTGCTCCATTGCTCCGTCAGGTGCTGCAACAATAAGGAGTGCCGCATCTGCCTGTGATGCACCGGTGATCATGTTTTTGATAAAGTCACGGTGACCGGGGCAGTCCACGATTGTAAAGTAGTACTTGTCGGTGTCGAACCTCTTGTGAGCAATATCGATTGTAATACCACGTTCACGCTCTTCCTTGAGGTTGTCCATTACCCATGCAAACTCAAAGGAACCCTTTCCCTTTGATTCTGCTTCCTTACGATAGTTCTCAATGATGTGCGCAGGCACAGCACCGGTTTCAAACAGTAAACGACCCACAGTTGTGGATTTTCCGTGGTCGATGTGCCCAACCACGGCCAGATTCATGTGTGGCTTGTCTGATGCCATAATCTTAACCTCAAATTTATTGATTTCTCAAATTCGTCCAATCGCTTGGGTACGAGTATCTTATATATGGAAACCAGCCATATAAAAGATTTCGTTGTGCACCAACTGAGTAAATTATTGATCTAAAGAAAGCAAAAAAAGAGATGTTTATCTGGATTTAAGTAACAGGTTTCTATAATATGAAAACGCTTGAGATTAAAAAGGACGAAACAGGCAATAAGAATACAGTAAAATGCCGCAATGAAGAGATTTCCGTTTACAGCCATTGCGCATACTGCAAGTTCTGTGAAGGAGTTATAGTTAACAAGAGAACAGTGAAAGCCCCACAGAAGTCCAAGATGGAAGGTATCCAGAAAGGCATCGCCCCCGACGAGGAGCTCATGACTGCGCATATGATGTTCATGACACTGGTCAGGGACGGAAATGCAATTGTATGCAGTGATGAGAAGGGAATGGGATTTACCACTCTTTACTCATACTGATAATAAAATATTATTCCTTTTTAAGCAGTCCGGGAAGAACCTCTTCCCTGAATGAATCGAATTTAATGTCATCAAGCTGATCCGAGAGAAGTCTGCCCGACCAGGCCCTCCTGTAGACCCAGTATACCATACGATCGACGATATTCACAACATCATCCTCGTTATCGACCTCTGCAAGAACGCGCCCTATCTGCGGGTGCCTGCCCCTCCGGCCACCCACCGTGATCAGGAAGTACTTCTTCCGGATGTCAATAAGTTTATAGGGACAAGAAGTTACGCAGACACCGCATTCGATACACTTTTCAAGATCAACCCTGGCTTCACCCCTGATGACGCCAATGGCTCCCTCCCTGCAGTACTCAGTGCACTGACCACATCCTGTACACTGGCCGGGCGTCCGGTGGGGAACAACCCTGGCAGTGATGCCAACTTCATTTAGAACCGGACTTGTGCATGCATAGGAGCATGCGGATATCGATATCCTGATCTTCACCGGCATCTCCTTGCCGAAAAGCCTCTCATCAAGTCTTTTTGCAAGTCTTATCGAATCGGAGTTGGCGAACTTGCATCTATCATTTCCCGGGCATGCCACAATATTTACGACTTCATCCTTCTCGGACCCGAGAGGCGTCCCGTTCTCTGCAAGAGCCGCTTTAATCTCTTCAAGTCTGGTATGATGGATGTGGGGGATTTCAACAGTCTGGCGTGTTGTAAGATGAACCTCTTCCTGTCCAAACTTCTCTGCGATTTCAGCGATACCGCGCATCTTCTCTACCGACAATATTCCTGCAGGCATCCTTAACCTTATTGTACAGAGAACACCGTCTCTTTCGGTGATCACGCCGCCCATAGTATGAACACCAAAATACTGTTTACTCATTAACATAATAAGAGGACTTTGCAGATAATTAAAGGCTGGTTTCAGGCAGCAAGTGCCAGTGCGACGATAACAGCCATACGGGTAATCTCTCCCGCCGCACCATCAACATCGCCGTTTACACCGCCAAAAAGGTGACTGGCGGCAAAGTAGACGGACACCATGGAGAGAATAAGGGCAGCTGCCATAGCTGTAAACTCCTTCAGTGAAAAAGGCAGAAGGATCAAAGGAATACATAGCAAAAAAGCAGAAATAATGAAGGATTTTTTACCAAAGGAGCGGACATATGAATGGATTCCCTCCCGCAGGGGCTTTCCGTATGCAATCATTACAACCTGTGAGAACTTTGCGCAAACCTCCGCCGCAATCAGTGTGGCAGGCATTGCAGATACCGAAAATAATCCACTGTAGGTCATCAGGATCACGACCATCGCAAGACCTACTCCCCCGGCCCCTACGTTCTGATCGGTCAGGGCTTTGATACGCTTTTCACGGCTCCCATGAGCCATCAGGCCGTCACCGAAGTCCAGAAGACCATCGAGATGGTTGAAGCCGTAAAGTATCAGTATCACAGCTATCGATGCAGCCGCGGCAAAAGCTGAACTCCCAAGCAGTATAGCAACTCCTGCCGCAATGCACCCGGTAAGATAGCCGACAAGCGGCATCAGGTAATACCGCTTTGCATAATAGTCGAAATCGACATCGTTTCCAATCGGAAGTATCGTACAGAATCCGAATGTGGCCGCTATCGATCTGAAAAAGCCCCTCATATAGATATTAGTTATTTGATAGGCGGTGTAAAAAAGAGCTTCTGTCCGGAGATGGATTCTCCGGATAATTTTTTTGTTTATTTCTCTTTCTTTCCGGTTATCACAAGTCCGTACGGGTGCCCGATGACTTTCCATCCGGATAGTTCTGATCCTTCAAGTAGTTCTTCCAGTTCGCCGGGAGTATATGCCGCCATAACCGAAGTCTTAAATCCCGGCCTTATCTCTTCAGGACTGCATGCATTATACATGTACCCGAATACCTCCTCAGAAAGATCCCTCCTGAGATCGGTTATACAAAAAACCCCTCCGGATTTCAGCACTCTTGCAACCTCGTTGAAAACCGCCACAGGATCCTCCCATTCATGCATAGACCCGTTGGAGAATACAGCATCGAAGATATTGTCGTCCAGGGGAATACACATTGCATTTCCCTCTACATACTTCACCCGGCCGGACAACCCGTAATCAGCCGCGTTCTTCTCTGCAACCCTGATCATCTCAGGGCTAATCTCAACGCCCGTAAGTCTGGCATTCTCTGTCACCTTCAGCCATTCAAGACCCGTATAACCGGGGCCGGGACCGATCTCGAGAGCTTCTCCCGAGGCGATTCCGGCTTTTATGTATTCACCTGCAGGAAGATGCCCTTCATCACGGAGATTTCTCTGCATCATGTCATAGATCTCAACTGTAAATATATCCTGGATACCTTCTTCGGTCTCGGGGATCCTTTCTTTAAACATCATTTTATTCCTCCTTAGGGTATATTTGTCAGCAACCGGGGGATAACGTTCATCAGCCGTCTCTTCAAGACGGAGGAGCCTGCCCCTACGTCTTTTCAGGAGAGGGGCACAGAAATCATCCCTCTTTGTTTTCATCTGCGATACAGCCTCCCCGAATGTTCGGTTATCAAAGACGCCGGTGAACCTGGTGCAGAGGGTTGCAAATTCCTCCTGCTCCTCCTCTGTCATATTGGAAAGGCAAGATTCAATATAACCGAAAAGTCTCTCTTCAATAGAGAGAATCCATTCTCCCGCCTTATCTGTTGTAACGACCCTGATCCTCCGCCTGTCTTCCGGATCGGGTTCGCGACGGACATAGCCCTCGCGCTCGAGATAGTCTATATGGTCTGTAGCCGTGCTCCGGCTCACTCCAAGCATCTCGGCCACCTCCCCCATATACAGCGGATAGAAATACGCCGTATAGATGATCTCTATTGCCACAGGTGAAACAGGACTCTTTTTACCCCTGTCAACCTCCCAAAGCAGGTTCATTGCGTACTGGATAAAACCGAGAGCCAGCCTAAGCCTTATTACCAGGGATCCTGCCATATAATACGGTTATCCGTAATAAAATAAATATATTACGGATAACCGTAATAATTTAAAAAATTAATTTGCAAGTTCCTGGAATTTGTGCCTTAATCTCTCTACTTCACGGCCTTTGATCCTCTCTGTAAAATCCATGATATAAGCATTGAATTCATCGGCAGAGTCCATTAATTCATCAACATCCTCCCGGTTGAGACTAAAATCAATATAATACTGCTTATCAATCCTCTCGCTTTTTGCACGGATTATTGCACTATTATCAAGGGAGTAAAGATCCTCGAGGAGATATATAGCGGCAGAGTGGTTTTCACATTTGATGCCTGTCCTGAAAAGAAGGGCGAGTACCATATAGAACATGCTGAAATAGATCATCGAGACCGCCTCCTCGAGCTTTCCGTTCTCGAAGAGAATCCTTGCAGATACAATATAGCTCTCAGACTTACGCTGGTACGCTCTCTTCATATCCATGCTGGGGGGAACGGACCTGAGATGGCCCTGACGATGTATTTTACTGTAAAAATCGTGTCTTTCCGACATAATCCTCAAAACCCCTGATTATTACATGATTTTTCTCGATCTCACTGACAAGATCCGAACTCCTGTCGAAATCTCCAATCTTGACACTCGCACGGGAATGCAGCTTCTCGATATTGGTTTTAATACTCCGGTCATTCGTCTCTATGAAAATGTCGATGTCACTCCTGTACGTGGGCGCCCAGCGGGCGTAGCTTCCAAAAAGTATTGCCAGATTTATCTCTTTATTGCGGATTATTGCGCTGAATAGAGGCCTTAAACGGGGATATCGTTCAATGGTCCTCATGGATTTGTAGATCTCTGCAGAGATGACAAGCGATCTCGCCTCCAGAGTATCCTCCAGAAAATATACCTTATTCCTGCCCTCCTCCCTGAAATCGACCACATTCATATCATCAAGGTTCTTTAGCCTGCGAATAATCGTAGTGTGAGGGACATTGAGGTCTTTTGCTATACGACGTGGGTGGCTGTCCGATTCCAAAAGGTGCAGGACGACATCATATTTCAGATTTTGTTCCACATGGAACGTTATTGTTACAATCCCATATGTATCTTTTCACAGGAAGGCTTATATTCAGGCATGTGTAACTGACGCACGATCGATCATGAAGAGATATCTCAGATATATCCTCCTGATTATTCTGGTCATTGTCGTAATTGTCTATATCGCTGATCTTTTCTATTACCAGGGAATTAGAGAAACCCGGGCTGAAGAGCTTGCGCCTGTTGAAATAAAGGAATATGAAGGCGAGAGACTCTCATCAATTGTCGATTTTCGTGAAAATTCAATAAAAGGCCCACAATATATTTCTCCTGATGACTACCGCCTCACAGTTACCGGAAAAGTGAATAGAACGATAGAATATACATACGAGGACGTTCTCTCACATTTCAACCATTATTCAAAGGTAATCACACTTTATTGCGTCGAAGGGTGGGACGTAAAACTTCTTTGGAAAGGAATACTTGTCAAAGATCTGCTGAATGAATCAAAACCTGACCTTTTAGCAGATACAATCATTTTTATCGCTCATGACGGTTACAGCACCTCCTTTCCCCTCAATTATATTACGGAGAACGATATTCTTCTCGCTTATGAGATGAACGGGGTGATTCTACCGCCGGAACGTGGATTTCCATTTCAGCTGGTGGCTGAGGACAAATGGGGGTATAAATGGATAAAATGGGTGACAAGAATTGAGCTCTCCAATGAGAGCGATTACAGAGGTTATTGGGAGAGAAGAGGATATTCGAATTCGGGAAACCTTAACGAGAATTTCTTTGACTGAGACAGGAGCCATTCATGAAGAGAAGATTCTTAAAAAAATGGGCCGCATGGCTCCTCCTGCTTGTTACTGTCATCATGCTCCTCTCGGGATTCGGCATAACGCATTACTGGATTATCGGCCCTGCAACACTGGGAATTATCGGCAAAGCAGAATCCTTCAGGATTCACACGATTTTATGGGCCCCCTTCCTCATATTACTTATTTTGCATATCTACTATGCAAAGATTCCTCCGGGAAAATAGCTACAATCCAGACCTCTCACCATTGAGAATCATTAATCCACTGATTCGAGGGGTTTCAGGATGAAACCGGTAAAAAAGAAACACCAAAACATTACTATCCATTTCACCAGAATCGTTTGTTCACAGAAACAGATTGATCACTAGTTTTATTGATCTAAACAAAAACATATTGTATTATATCTTCAGCTGCAAAAATTAACTATATGCCTTTTGTGTCATTCAAACCCGATATCAGATTCAAAAAACCAATGGCAGGGATGGTAATTGCAAACACAATGCTTTCAACAATCCCCGGCGTATCTGCTGCCGGATTTAACCCCGCTGCAACGCTTATGACCCCCGCCCTTGATGCAGCCCTCATCCTTAACGGGATGCCAAAGGACGTAGCAATACCCCTGAGCCCTACCGGATGTGCAACTCCTGCAACGGTTACAAGAGCAATGTTTGAGCTTTGTGATATCAATCCAATGATAATCAACGCAGGACTTGCAGAGGCCCCGTCAATTCCCTGTATAGATGCCTATGGCAGCCCGGGAAAGGATCCTCGTGAAGGTCAGGCAGTCCCCGGTGCACGGGCTCTTTACGAGAAGGGCATTATAATCGGGAGACAGTTGTCAGGTTACAGCGATCTCCTTGTTCTCGGCGAGAGCGTACCCGGCGGAACCACAACTGCACTCTGTGTTCTCCGCTCACTCGGTTATGACGTCGGAGTCTCAAGCAGCTACAGCAGCAACCCCTCGACACTGAAGGAGGAGATCTGCAGGGATGCGCATGCAAGAATTCAGAATGACGGCATTACAGCCCCGCTGGACATAGTAAGTTATTGTGGCGACCCGATGATGCCTGTAGTAGCCGGAATAACAAAAGGATACAAAAATACCATAGTACTTTCCGGCGGGACGCAGATGCTCGCCGTGGAGGCTCTTATTAAAGCACTTGGAAACGAGATGCCCCCCTTTGTCACCACTGAATATGTAAGGGCGGATAAATCGGCCAATATAGAGAATGCAGCAGAACTTGTCGGTGCGACTGCATGGTTTGTCGATCCCGACTTTGGCAATATAGGAAACGAATCGCTTGCAAGATATACACACGGGGAAGTGAAAGAGGGAGCGGTTATATCAGGCTCCCTATGGCTTGCGTATATGATGGGCCATTCAAAGGAAGATATCTGGAAAGCAATAACGTCCTTCTTTGATAAAGGCGGATGCAGGTAGAATTAATACCCTCTTTTCTCTTCACGGCATCCGGTGATATCCCGCAATTTCATGCCCCCTGTGAAAGTAATATACACTAAAAACCACAATAATTAACAAATGCTTCCAATCTGCCTTGTGAACAATTTCGGTCAGTTCAATCACCTGATCAAGAGGATGCTCAGGGATCTCGAAATCGATGCTGTTATGATCAAAAATGAAGTCCCACCGGAGGAGCTTGAAGATTCTTACAGGGGAATTATCCTCGGCGGTGGACCGAGTCTCGAGAGGGCGAATCATGCGCCAGGTTACCTCGACCTTGGATTACCTGTACTTGGAATCTGCCTTGGCCTGCATATAATTGCAACCAGATACGGCGGCACGGTAACCAAGGGAAAAATGGGTGGATTCGGAGGCGTCGATGTAGAGATCCTGGATCATACCGGAATACTCGATGGTTATCCTGACAAAATTACTGTCTGGGCCTCTCATGCCGACGAGGTGGAGACAATTCCCGAAGGATTCACACGCCTTGCAAGATCCAATATCTGCGGCAACGAAGCGATCGGAAACTTTGAAAAGAATATATACGGCCTACAGTGGCACCCGGAAGTCAGCCACACCGTCGATGGTTACAGGGTCTTTAAGAACTTCGACAGGATTACACAGGAAAACCTCTGATTTTTTTATGATAAAACCTGAAGAACTGAAGGAAAAGATAAAGGCCACCGGTTTTTCCTGCAAAATGTGCGGCAGGTGTTGCACGCAGATATCCGACAACTCGAATCTGGTTATGATAAATGCCCCCGAGATCAGGAGAATCATCGGAGGCACCGGCCTGTCGTGGGATGAGATCGCCGAACCATACCCAGAGATCCTTAAAGGTCCCAACGAGGAGAAGTTCACCTTTGCATGGTGCCTTAAAAGAAACGGGGATAAGTGCAGGTTTCTTGATGAGAATTCAAGATGTACTATCTATGAACACAGGCCTCTAATCTGCCGGACATACCCGTTTATGCTTGAGGATTCTGAACTATTGGTCTTCGAGTGCCCGGGAACAGGTGTCGTGGCCGGAGATGAAGAAGCAGGCAGAATAGCATTTGAACTCATAGAAAGAGCTTCATTTGAACAGGAAGAACTTGAGAAAATAAAGGAAATATTTAATTCAGCCGCATTTTCAGGTGAAAAAATGAATATAATTGACAGCGAGGGGGTAAAGACAGTTGGGTGAGATCAGGCTTGTAGGAACTGCCCATGTTTCACAGAACAGTGTTGATGAAGTCAGGCAGGCGATAGAGGAATACCAGCCTGATGTCGTGGCGATTGAACTCGACCAAGCAAGGTTTGCTGCAATCAGAAACCAGGGCGAAAAGCCGTCAGTAAATGAGATCCTTAAGGGAGGAAACTTTTCAGAACTCCTTGTACAGTGGGCACTTGCATATGTCCAGCGCAGGATTGG
This sequence comes from Methanomicrobiaceae archaeon, assembly GCA_016928355.1. Classification (GTDB taxonomy): domain Archaea; phylum Halobacteriota; class Methanomicrobia; order Methanomicrobiales; family Methanomicrobiaceae; genus Methanolacinia. Next base: position 46,792 of record JAFGKW010000019.1, on the reverse strand, counting down.
AATGGATGTGGGCGTTGAACCTGGTGCAGAGATGATTGCGGCGATTGAGGAGGCGGAGAAGCACAATATTCCAATTGCTCTTGCTGACAGGGACATCCGCCTGACACTCTCACGATTCTGGAAAGGTATGAGCATAATCGAGAAATTCAGAATCCTGTTTGCAGTTGCAGGAGCTGTTGCAGGCGGCGGCGAGGAGGAAGAGATCGATATAGAAGAGCTTACCAAAAACCAGGACCTGATTGAGGCCTCAATCGAGGAGTTCAGGAAGTTCTCGCCCAGAGGTGCTGCCGCACTTATCGGGGAGAGGGATGCCTACCTTACTCACTCGCTCCTGAGACTGGGAGCAAATAATGAAAAGGTTCTTGGGATTGTCGGTGCCGGCCACGTTAAAGGGATTACGGAGTATATGGCTAAACCGGAAACACTCCCTCCTTTCAAATCTCTTCTTGAACAGCCGAAGAGTATCCCTTGGAAGCTTGCATTCGGAGTATTTTTCGTTGCACTATTTGCATTTCTAATACTCCTGATAGGCTTTTCGGGAGTCGGTCTTGATGTTCTCCTTGAAGCGATCCTTTACTGGATCATCATTAACGGAGTACTTGCAGCAGGATTCACCCTGGTAGCCGGCGGCCATCCTTTATCCGCCCTTACGGCTTTCGGGGTATCATGGCTGACATCTCTAAACCCGTTCCTTGCAGCCGGCTGGTTTGCGGCTATAACAGAAGCTAAGATCAGAAAACCGCAGGCCTCAGACTTCCAGGAGATCCTCGATGCCGAATCTTTCAGCGAGATGAGAAAAGTCCCGATATTCCGGGTAGTCCTTGTTGCAGCACTTGCAAATGTTGGAAGTACAATCGGGACATTTGCATACTTTATTTTCATATTCCCCATACTCGGAATCGATCCGCAGGTGATCCTTGCCGAAGGATTCTCCAATCTCATAGCTTTCATCTCAGGATTTCTCCCCTTTTAATCAAGCACCGGAGAACAAACTTTTTTTTGAATAAAGCCATATAATGCCGCATGAATCTTGGACTGACCATATTGAAAGGGAGACGGAGCATCAGGAAATACAAAGATACAGATATTTCCGATGAAATCATTCATGCAGCACTCGATGCGGCACACCTCGCCCCGACCGCAAGAAATGTCCAGCCCTGGCTTTTCGGCGTGATCAAAAACAGCGAAACACTCGAAAAACTTGGAAATACAGCTCCAAACGGAGCCTTCATAAAGGACGCAAAGCTCTGTTTTGCGATATTCGGTGAGAGTGATCATACATACTATGTCGAAGACTGTAGCGCTGCAACCATGCAGATTATTCTTGCACTCTGGTCATACGGCGTCGGATCATGCTGGGTTGCAGGAGACAAGAAGGACTATGCGGAGGATATCAGGAAGATGATGAACGTGCCGGAGAAATACACGCTCGTATCACTGATACCTGCCGGCTATCCGGAAGAGGTCACAGTCCCTTCAAAGAAAGACCTCAAAGATCTTGTATTTAACGAGACCTTCACTGAAAACTAAACTTGATTTTATTTTTTGCAAACTTTTTTCCCGGATGGAACTGGAATAATCTGATATGAGTAAACCCATCCTTCAGGTAGCGCTTGATCTGACTGAGATTAAGAGAGCCCTGCAGATCGGAAGGGAGGCTGTTGAAGGCGGTGCCGACTGGATAGAGGCCGGAACACCGCTGATAAAAAGCGAAGGAATGAATGCTGTAAGGGCTATTAAAGCAAAATTTCCTGACCACGAGATAGTCGCCGACATGAAGGTCGCAGATACAGGTGCACTTGAAGTTGAGATGGCCGCAAAGGCAGGTGCATCCATAGTCTGTGTACTTGCCGATTCAGACGACACGGTGATCATGGAGGCAGTAAGAGCCGCAGACAAGTATGGGGTACGGATAATGGCGGACTTCATCAATACCACAAATCCGGTGGAACGGGCAGTCGAGCTTGAAAGACTGGGCGTCCACCTTCTCAATGCACATGTGGGAATCGACCAGCAGATGAAGGGAAAGAAGTCCGTCGATCTACTGAGTGAGATTGCCGGGAAAGTCTCGCTTCCAATAGGCGCTGCAGGCGGACTCGATGCTGCAGGAGCTGCGGAGGCGGTTATGGCAGGCGCCGACATCCTCCTTGTAGGAAGCAGTATTACGAAGGCTGCGGATGTGAAGGCCGCAGCTGCTGCGATCAGAAAAGCAATAGACAATCCGGAACTTGTCAAAATTGAAAGAAAGAATCCGGAGGATGAGATCAGGGAGATCTTCGAGTCGGTATCCACCCCGAATATCAGCGATGCCATGCACAGGAAGGGTGCGATGAGTGATATCTTTTCTGTCTGTGGAAATGTGAAGATGGCGGGAAAGGCGATAACAGTCCATACTATGGCTGGTGACTGGGCAAAACCTGTTGAAGCGATCGACATCGCAAGACCGGGAGATGTGATCGTCATCAACAACGATCAGGCAAAGCATATCTCCCCTTGGGGCGAGCTTGCGACCCTGAGCTGCATGAATAAAAAGATATCAGGAGTCGTAATTGACGGTGCGGCAAGGGATATCGATGATATCCGCAGATACAACTTCCCCGTCTTTGCAACCGCTCTGGTCCCCAATGCAGGGGAGCCGAAGGGTTTCGGGGAGATTGGCTCCGAGATTATGTGCTGCGGTCAGTGCGTAAGGAACGGCGACTGGATTATCGGCGATGAATCAGGAGTTGTTGTCGTTCCAAAGGAGAGAGCATACGAGATCGCAAGGAGAGCTCTTGAAGTGAAGAAGCACGAGATTCGGATACGCGAAGAGATCAGAAGAGGTGATACTCTTTCGGGAGTAGTGGATCTTCTTAGATGGGAGAAGAGATAGCCTGAAATCGCGGAGACTAATAAAACATTAATATACTATCCTGAATTATTTCAAGGCATGGAGAGGAAAACACTTGGGCTTATTCTGGCAATCATCCCGCTGATAGCAGTCATTGGCGCTCTTGTAATTGCCTTTGCCCTGACCGGAGATGTCCAGACCATGGTGCTGGAAACCGGGCCTGACGAGGTAATATCAGGTTATCTCACAGGATTTACAGGTGCAGGTGGAGATATGTTCACTGTCTCGGGCTATTCCCTTTCGGATGACAGGGGAACCCTGCTCCTGAAAGTCATGGTCAGCAACCCGATCGATTACCCGCTTATTATCAGCAGCATGTCATATATGTCAGAATTCAACGGCAAACCCGTCACTATAAAACTGGATAGCCCTGTAGAGGTTATGCCTGAAAGTACGGCAGAGATTATTCTTACAGGAGATCTTGCAAGCCTGGGTCAGCTTACAGGAATACCCAAAATGCCGAACGAACCAAATCCGTCCGATATCATTTCAGAGGTCTCATTTGCCGGGATTATCCTTAAGAACAACGGAGGTGTTCAGTGATGACTGAAGAGAAAACTGCAAAGGAATGGGACTTTTCAAAATGCAACTGGCCAGGAGTCGTGGCAGGCATTCTTCTGCTTGCACTCCCGTTCACAGGAGGCTGGTGGAAGATGCATGTGGGCAGCGGTGCATTTGAAGTCGCCCTTTCGCCTTTTTCAACCGAGATCCTTATGTTCGGGAAGATGGTAATGTCACCACTCCTGTTCTGGCTGAATATCGCATTCACAATACTGATGATCATATTCGGCATTCTCCTCCTCGTTGGGTCATTAGCCTTTGCAAATAAAAAATACAGGGTGACGGCTGATGCTCTCGTAAAAATCAACAGCAGAAAACCACTTTACCTGATAGTAATCTTTACCATAGGCCTTACCATTGTAAGCTGGTACATGGGGCAGACACTTCTTATCAGCGGTTTCTCCGGAGACTTTCCGGTTCTTTTAGGAGAGGGAAGCGTAACGATGGTATCAACAGGGTTTACAATTCTTGTGCCCATATCACTGGGGCTCTCCACCTCATACTGGATAGGCCTGCTGGCGGCAATTATCGCAGTCATTGCAGGATTCTACCAGAAAAAGATCAATCCTGCAGAAGAATGATTCCGATTACAAACCACACCCTTTTTTACCCAAATTCATCAAACCAGAATTAATGATTCTGTCCAGAGAAAATATTTTGAAACGGATTGGTACCGGCGAACTCGTCCTGGAACCCTACAGTGATAATTCCCAGCAGCCTGCATCGTACGACCTCAGGGCGGGGGAGGACTATATCCTGAAAAAAGGCGAATGCACTCTTGTCCACTCGATGGAAAAGGTCGAACTTCCTCCAGATGTCGCCGCAACACTCATGTGCAGGTCATCATTCGGGAGAAAAGGCGTACTTATCGGCGGGGGTTACGTCGACCCCGGTTACCGCGGAAACCTGACTCTTTGCCTCGTCAATATGGGACCGGAAGACGTCCCCCTTCCCGCAGGCGAGAGATGCGTCCAGATAATCATGCATGAAGTAACGGACGGTTCATCCACATACAACGGACGTTATCAGGATAGTGTTGGTGCAGTGGGATCAAGAATTTAGATTATCTTTTGAATACCAGAATACTAAAATCAATATATAAGGGGAGGGAATTCTCCCCCATCCCTGTAACCCTCCCCCTATACTGCAAAAACTTGCAAGGGGATGGGCAGGCATCCACTTTGCTCCTCCTCTTTTTTATCCTATGGGGATAATCTGAAGTTTGGTTTCCGGCCAAAGGCCGGCTATCACAATTGCCCAAGTTTGCAGAGCAAACTTAGCGCCAGGACTGCCCCCGCCAGGGGCTTATGTCCTAATCAAAACCCTGAGTTAACCTTTTTTAAGAAAAACACCAGAGTACTTCTTTGCAATTTTTGCGCCGATTGTGGGCTTTAAATCTTCCAGCCACAGGTAAAATCCTGTCATCTGGGGAGTGCGCTTGGATTCCACCTTCAGCTCCCCGGATTTCTTCTGAACTATCTTGACATATTCATCCTTTCTCCGGGATTTCATGTAGATCACAGGCTCATATTCAGGGATATCCACTGCCAGGACAACCTTGGAATAGTCCCTGTCAATTGAATCTATAGAATGGATCTTCCCTCTCATCGTAAAGGTGCGATTCTGCATGAGTGCTTTTATACCTGAAGGATAAAGAGCCCCGATAATAATTTTCTTTGAAACAGGCGGGATCTCGTCCCTCTTCATCAGTTCATTCTTTCCCTTGCCTTCAAGCATCATCCCTATAATCCTGTCCCTTTTTTTATCATGCAGGGCGAGGTAATTGAAGGGTCTTTTTAATGGTATGTCAGATATGTCAATCAGTCTCGGGTGGTTAACAGGCTTTCTCGGAACGCCCCTTATCGATGTCGGCGTAAGCAGTGTCTTTATCTCCTCACAGGTAGGCGTGATGATAACTACACTCTCGGTCTCCTTAACAAGCCTGCGAATGATTGAAGATCTTGAAATATCGACCGATGAAAAAAGGATGAAAGGCACGATTACCTGACCGTAGAGGTACCCGAGAAGCCGCTTCTTGTAATGAACCTCTGCCTCCAGGTCCTTTAGATCTGATGCAGAAGTAACAATCTCGGCAAAGGAGATCCGGTCCTCACTGTCGACCCAGAGGATGTCCACCTCTGCAATATCCTGCCCATTGCCCCGGACATTAATATCACCACGGTTGGAATAAAAAAGCCCGTTCTGGCCAATCTCAATCTCCGGAGGCGGAAACGGGGCATCAGCCCCCTTCCGCACAACGTATTTAACCATATCAGATCTGCAGGATAATTCGAGGAGCATCTCATATATGAGGGATTCAAACCATCGCCCCTCAGATGCCCTCATCTGGGATATTTCATCAGAGAACAACTGCTTTTTTTCAATCTTCTTCAGGTGTCTTATCGATTTCCGGGCAAGTCTCCGGTCAGGCTTTTTTCGCGGAAAGTTCACCTTTATCCATTCAAGTGTATTCATTTATTTCCAAATCCGGTTTCCGGGGTTATATAGAGTTTTATAATTTTTATTGTTTAACGACCGGAGATGGAAAACACTATCTTCGGCATTTCTAATCCAGCACCATTATTCTTCTTGTCAGACTCTTATGAACTCTCTGTTCATGAAACTGTTTTATGTTGAAATGATTACTTGCTGTTTTACGGACATCCACGTGGGTTACAACTACAGCCCTTCCTCCGGGCTTAAGCACACGCCTTATTTCTGCAAGCGAATCATTATAAAGGTTGTTCATGGATACGGCTCTTATACAGACCGACTGACCGTATGGGAGATCGGTTGTCACCACATCAACCGAAGCGTCCGGTAGGGGAAGGTGTGTGGCATCTGCACACATAACCTCTGCACCCGAAAGGTTTTCCCTGCACCCTTTAAGCATCGAACGATCCATATCAGACCCTATTACCCTGCAGCCGAGCATTTTGCCTTCAAGCAGTATTCCACCGGTCCCGCAAAACGGATCGAGCAATAGATCATCCATATCTGCAAGTGCAAGGTTAACAAGTGTCCTTGCCATAACAGGCATCATAACACCCGGGTGGAAGAAGGCTCTCCTCATAGGATTACGGTAGGCAAACCCCCCGCGATCAATTTTGAAAAGAACACGACCGAAGAAGCACCTTTCCCCGGAAAACACAGCCCTGTATTCTTCTTCAGGAGAATCAAGAGATACAGGGCCTTCTATATGCGATCCTATACAGCGCTCGAGATCAAGCCGGGAATCCTTAACGGATGTCCCGGAGACCTTTTTTACACGGCCGGCAAAGGTATTCCCGGTTTTTATATTCAGGTCTTTCAGGAGATCCTCAAAAGAAGATCTATCAGCATTGCACTCACCAAGATACTCCATCACGGAATGGGTCATTGCAAGACGCTCTGTATCTTCGGGTTGAGGGCACTGTGCAACTGCCACCTGTTCTTCACAATCAACCAGTTTTCCAACGCACTCTATCTCACAAAACGGTATCTTCGGGTGCTCGCCTGAGAGTTCAAAGATTAATTTCATAATATATGTCCTGAGTAGTTGGGTGTCAGGCGAAAAAAATGTTCATATTAAAATTAGGGATTATATAGAAGTCTACTTCTTAGAACCCTTCTTCTTACCCATCATTCCCTGGAAGAATCCGGTCTTTTTGGAGTCCTTCTTTTCGGATTCTATCTCAAGAAGACGAGTATAAAGCTCCTTCTCCTCGTCACCGAGATCCTTTGGAATGGCAATACTGACACGTACAAGTAGATCTCCGGGTCTTCCGCGACGTCTTACGCCCTCGCCTGGGATCTTTAATGCAGTACCATGCTGGATACCTGCCGGGATCTTTAGTTCAACCTCGCGGTCATCGATGGTGGAAATATCGACCTTGGTCCCTACAGCCGCACCTGCTGCAGACACGGTTACAGTAGTCTCAAGATTATCGCCGATGCGTCTGAACTTTGAATCGGCAAGAACATCCACCTCAATGAAGAGATCACCGTTAGGTGCCCCGGGATCTCCGGCTTCACCATATCCCTCCATCCTGAGTCTCATCCCACTCTCAATTCCTGCGGGAATATTGACTGTGATTGTCCTTTTGACTCTTTTATGACCCGAGCCACCGCATTTGGAGCATGTGCTCTCCGGAATCTTGCCTCTCCCCTTACACTGGGAGCATGTAGTCATACTTACAAAACTGCCGAACGGGGTCCTGTTCTCACGCCTCTCCTGTCCGGAGCCTCCACAGCGGGGACAGATACGGGTCTTCTTCGTCGAACTACCTGTTCCCTCGCATTCATCGCAGGATTCGGTATGCATCACATCTAACTCCTTCGATGTTCCGAGAACAACATCCCTGAGGGTAACCTGAATCCGCATCAGCAGATCAGCGCCGGGCTGGGGACCGCGGGGTCCCTTCCGGCCACCACCTCCCCCAAAGAAAGCATCGAATATATCACCGAATCCTCCGAAATCAGCATTAAAACCGGCTCCACCAAACCCTCCGCCAGAGTACTGGCCCTTTGAGGCACTGGTAAAGGTATCATGGCCCATGTGATCATACTGGGCACGTTTCTGGGGGTCAGAGAGGACGCTGTATGCCTCGTTTATATCCTTGAACTTCTCATCAGCGCCCTCTTCCTTGCAGACATCAGGGTGGTACTTCTTTGTCAGGGTGCGGTATGCTTTTTTAATCTCCTGTTCGCTTGCATTCTTTGGAACATTCAGTACATCATAGAAATTTGTGGCACCCATCTTTACAACCTGAACCTAAGGATTATTCCTTCTTCTCTTCGTCGTCTTTTACTTCGTAATCAGCATCGACAACATTTTCATCTTCGCCCGCAGCACCTTCGCCTTCAGCTTTTGCAGCCTCGGCTTCTGCCTGTGCCTGTTGGTAGATCTTTGTCGTTGCTGCAAATACCGCTTCCTGGAGCTCTTCGACGTCCTTCTTCAGGGCCTCGGGATCTTCCCCTTCCATTGTCCCTTTGACTTTCTCGAGAGCGGATTCGATCTTCTGCTTATCTTCAGCCTCAACCTTATCCCCACTGTCCTTAAGGAGTTTTTCAGCGGCGAAGACAGAGTTGTCGGCGCTGTTTCTGATCTCAATCTCCTCACGCTTCTTTTTGTCGGCCTCCTCGAAATCTTTTGCTTTGTTGACCATCTCATCGATCTCATCCTTGGATAATCTCTTGTCCCCGGAGATCGTGATCGCCTGCTGGTTCCCTGTCCCGAGATCCTTTGCAGAGACATTGATTATTCCGTTCGCATCGATATCGAATGTGACTTCAATCTGCGGAATACCTCTTGGGGCGGGTGGAATTCCTGTAAGCTGGAATTTGCCGAGAGTGAAGTTGTCAGAGGCCATTGCACGCTCACCCTGGACCACATGAATCTCGACGCTGGTCTGGTTGTCTGCCGCAGTTGTAAAGATCTGGCTCTTCTTTGTGGGGATTGTGGTGTTCCTCTCGATAAGTTTTGTCGCAATACCACCGAGTGTCTCGATTGAGAGCGTCAGCGGGGTTACGTCAAGAAGAACTACATCCTTTGCCTCACCGGTAAGAACACCTCCCTGTATTGCTGCACCGACTGCCACGCATTCATCGGGATTTATGCCCTTGTCAGGATCTTTTCCAAGCAGGGATTTTATCCTCTCCTGAACGAGAGGCACGCGTGTCGAACCGCCTACAAGAAGAACATGATCAATATCCTTTGCTGTAAGCTTCGCATCGCTGAGAGCCTGCTTTACAGGGCCGATTGTTTTATCCACGAGATCGCCGATGAGCTGCTCAAACTTTGCCCTTGTAAGATCGATGTCGAGGAACTTCGGCCCGCTCGAATCGGTTGTTATGTAGGGTAGGTTGATGTTTGTCTTCTGGACGGTTGACAGCTCTTTCTTGGCATTCTCAGCTGCATCGCGGAGTCTCTGCATTGCCATCTTATCTGAACTGAGATCTATACCATCCTGCTTCCTAAACTCATCAACAAGGTATTTGACAACAAGATGATCAAAGTCATCTCCTCCGAGATGGTTGTCACCGGCCGTTGCCTGAACCTCAAAGACACCGTCTCCAAGTGTAAGAATAGAGACATCAAACGTTCCGCCGCCGAGATCATATACCAGAATGGTTGCATCCCCTTCTCTTTCGATACCATATGCAAGTGCACTTGCTGTAGGCTCGTTGATTATTCTAAGAACTTCAAGCCCTGCAATCTTTCCGGCGTCCTTTGTTGCATTCCTCTGTGCGTCGTTGAAATACGCAGGAACCGTTATTACGGCCTTCTTAATCTCTTCCCCAAGATACGCTTCAGCATCTACCTTGAGCTTCTGGAGGATCATTGCCGAGATCTCCTGCGGAGTGAAGGACTTGTCATCTATGGAAACCTTTCTGTCGGTGCCCATATCCCTCTTTATCGAGATAATTGTTTTATCAGGGTTTGTTACAGCCTGCCTCTTGGCAACGCTTCCGACAAGACGTTCGCCCTCTTTCGAAAATGCCACAACCGAGGGTGTTGTTCTTGCACCCTCAGCATTTGGAATGACAACGGGTTTTCCGCCTTCCATGATCGACATACATGAATTGGTTGTTCCAAGATCAATTCCGAGAACTTTATTTGATACCATAATTACTTCTCCTCATTATGTTTTTTTTCGGGTTTTCCTTTTGACACTGCAACTTTTGCGCTCCTGATAACCCTGTCTCCCATGCAGTAACCGCAGGAGACCTCATCGATTATGATCCCTTCCTCGCTATCGGAGGGGACATAAGCAATAGCTTCGTGTTTTTCAGGATCGAATTTTTTATTTACCGACTCGATGGGTTGTATTGAATGCTGTTCGAGTACTTTTTTGAGAATCTTTTTAATCTGTTCAAGACCTTCACGAAGTGAGGAATCATCAGACTGACTGGCCCTTTCAAGGTTATCGGCAACTTCCAGGATTCCTGAGGCAAACTGCTCTATTGAACGGTTTGCCCTTTCATTCGCTTCACGGGAACTTCTCTTTCTGAAGTTTTCAAAATCCGCAGCAAGTCGCAGGTACCTGTCATTCAGATCATTCAAACGGGCCTTTAGTTCTGCTTCCCTTCCGGTAGCCGAATCTGCACCCTCTTCACGAACATCTTCGCCATATTCACCTACAACAGCATAGTCATCCATTGTGGGGGAATTCTGATCGTTGTCTTTGTTTGTGCTCTTCTCAAGATCCTCATCATTCATCCTTCAATACTCCATAAAGACAATTTATAACCCTTATACCATACTAAATGGTCAGTAGTTCTATATAATATTAATTCCCTATCTGCAAACAGTTCTATATAAACTTATTTATGAAAATCCTACATATATAGAGGTTGTGCATCAGACTGCAGGCACACGCAGCTTTGTAATTGACCTGTCGAAACCCAAATACATACGGCCCGGATAAATAAGGAGTGTATATTTCGGTTAAAGATTTTAAATCTGGAACCAGCCCACATACAACCATCATTTCAACCCGTAACCACACAACCGATCAGCATTACAAAAGTGTGATTTAAGGTATAGATTATTGTTTTCTCAGGTCCATATAATCATACATGAGATATGCACTTCTATCAGTGTGGGACAAGACCGGAATTATTGAACTTGCGAAATTACTTGTAGCAAACGGATTTAAGATACTCAGTTCAGGAGGTACTGCAAAGGAGCTCTCAAATGCAGGAATAGAGATCACCGAAGTCTCCGAATATACCGGCGCCCCGGAGATGATGGACGGCAGGGTAAAGACCCTACACCCCATGATTCACGGGGGACTTCTCGGAAGAAGAGGAATAGATGATGTAGTTATGCAGGAACGTGGTATCGAAAAGATCGACCTACTCGTTGTAAATCTATATCCATTTGAAGAGATGTCCGGAAAGGAACTCCCCTTAAACGAACTCGTGGAATATATCGATATCGGCGGACCGGCGATGATCAGGGCAGCTGCCAAGAACTTTAAGGACGTGACAGTTGTAATCGATCCAAAAGACTATGATCTAATCAAAGCATCTGTCAAGGGGAACGGACTTACAGAGACTGAAAGACTCTATCTTGCAAGAAAGGTCTTCGCACGGATGGCTGCCTATGACGGGGCAATAAGCAACTACCTCTATTCAATAGAGACAGAGTTCCCCGAAGTTTTCTCAGTCCAGTATAAAAACGGAAGGGAACTCAGGTATGGAGAAAACCCCCACCAGAAGGCTGCAGTATACGGTGACAAAGGAATTGCAGGGCAGAAATCCCTCCAGGGCAAAGCAATGTCTTACAACAATTATCTCGATACAGATGCCGCCGTAAGACTTCTTCGTGAATTTGAAGAAACGGCTGCCGTTATCGTAAAACACAATAATCCCTGCGGTGTTGCCATTGGCAGAACACTTCATGAGGCATACATCCGTGCAAGAGATGTAGATCCTGTCTCGGCATACGGCGGCATCGTGGCACTCAACAGGGAAGTCGGCCCGGACATGGCTGAAGAGATCGCATCCACATTCATAGAGGTCGTAATCGCACCTTCCTATACAGACGAAGCGCTTGAGATCATGAAGAGAAAAGAGAACATGCGTATTCTCATACTCCCACCTGATGAAGAAACAGCGGAACTGAGGACTATAGACGGAGGGGCTCTCGTCCAGAAGACACCAAAAGGCATCACAGAGAGCTGGAAAGTGATGAGTGAGCGTGAACCAACTGCAGATGAGATGGAGGCTATGAAACTCGCAATGAAGATATGCAAGCATACAAAGAGCAATGCAATAATCTTTGCAGACAGTAAATCTGGACTCGGTATCGGCGCAGGTCAGATGAACAGGGTGAACTCTGCAGAGATCGCGGTATCAAAGTCACAGTTCCCGCTTAAGGGATCGGTCGTCGCATCAGATGCATTCCTCCCCTTCCCGGACACACTGGAAGTAGCCGCAGAAGCAGGGGCAACCGCACTTATTCAGCCTGGAGGATCGATCAGGGACCAGGAAGTAATCGATACGGCAAACAGGCTGAACATTGCGATGGTCTTTACCGGAGTCCGCCATTTCAGGCACTAAGATGAACCCACAATACATTTTTATATTATCATTCCCTTCATTAGACAAAATGCCAATTTGCCCTTTCTTCAATAACTGTAAATGGATCGAGAAATACTCTTCTACAAACGGGGCGAGGATAAACCTCTATATTAAAAACTATTGCAAAGGAGATTCCCTCAGGAGATGCGTCAGGAAAAAAGTGTCAGAGAAGCTTGGCGGAAGAGAGTTCATTCCGGACAATATGCAGCCGGACGGAAAGCCGGTGAAAGGCACAAACGATTCGGAGTGGTCTGAAGAGGTAAAGGAAATCATCAGATCAATTCGCGAAATTCAACATATGAAGAATTAAAAAGATATCAAATGCAGAAGTTCATGTTGTTTTTGATCTCGTTGATATCGCCCCTGTATTCATGAGTAATTATTTCCGGAATATCATCACGACTGATCCTCTCGATATACTCGGCAGACATTATCATAGGTCCAATCATTAAATCAAGGGCACTGTTAAATTCACAAATTATCCTGCCAAAAAATCCGGGATGTTTTGTGTCACCACAGTGATCAAGCCTCCCGACGATTTCGGCATTTGATATATCAACAACCACCCTATAAAGGCCGATGATGTTGTCAGCACTGCGGTTTATCAGTTCAACGATTCTTATTATTGCCCCTGCAAAGTATCTTCGATGCTTTCAAGCTTCTTTCCTTCAAAATTTTTTTCATCAAATTCCCTGAGCATTTTTAGCTGTAAAATATCTTCTTCGTCAAATTCCATTTAAATCCCTCTTTTTTGCAGGTAACAATTCATTTCCGGAAAGAAAGGAGCAGAGACTAATCAGATCATCTGATGATGTAATACCCCTAATATTTCAATCAAATAGTAAAACCCTAAATTTCAGGACATACGATATGCAAAAATGAACTCCACCGTTACCATTAAAAACGAGTTTATAAATTAAAATATATTTTTTGATATAAACCAAAATATTTTATAAATCATATACATTTTTGCTCAATTTCTTATTATATTAATTAGCCGGAAATTTTTCAATTCCTCTTGGTATTGGATGAAAATATTTAACTATGTAAACCAGGATAAAGATTCAATAAATGATCAATTAATATTAAAAAAGATTGGTAATACATGAGTAAAGGATGTATTACATCTCCCAGACAAATATCGATCGTGTTATATGTTAGCATGCCACATATTAGCACAGAGTTATGTTTGGCCTTCCATTTTCAACAGTTTTTGCCGTAGGTTTTGCCACGGCATTGATCCTTCTGATCCTCCTAATATGGGGCCTTACCTTTAAGGAGGCAGGAGAATGACCGGCGAATGGACCACAATTGCTGTAATAGTGCTATATGCCATCGGCCTCCTTGCAATAGGCAGCTGGGCATCGAGAAAGGTTCATTCAAGCGAGGACTACATCCTTGCAGGACGATCACTTGGATTCTGGGTCTTCACAATACTGATGGTCGCATCAGTATGTTCGGGAATGACTCTCGTGGGTGTAAGCGGATTCGGATTTGCATCAGGATGGCCCGGAATCTGGGAACAGCTCGCGGTGCCGCTTGCAGCATCATTTGCAATAATAGTATTCGGAGTAAAACTGCACTATGTTGGCAAAAGAGCAGGGTACATGACGGTCGAGGACTATTTCGCACAGAGATTTGAGAGCCCGAGAACAGTAAGAGGAATCTCCGCCGTTGCGGGAATTGTCGTATCACTCATTTACCTTGTCGGCCAGTACACCGCAATCAGCATAGTGCTTGTATGGCTCTTTGGAATAAACCACATTGTCGCCCTCCTTATAGCTGCCATCATCATTACGATCTATACCGTCATCGGCGGCATGTACGCAGTATCATGGACAACCCTCATCCAGGGAGGAATCCTCATCGCAGGAGTTCTTATTATGGCCCCGCTTGTAATAATTGCGGCAGGAGGGCTCGAACACATTAACATGGTGCTCTCATCGATCGACCCGAACATGGTCCAGCCATACTACCCGAGCGCCTACGCTGCATATGCCTACTGCACACCCGAGTTTCTCGTCTCTTTCGTGATACTTCTGACCGTAGGGCTTGCATGTGCACCGCATGTAGTAAACAACGTGCTTGCAGCAAAGGAGGACAAATTCTTCAAATGGTCTCCGCTTGTTGCATTCGGCATTTACATGGTCATCATGTTCCTAGTCAAATTTTCAGGATTTGCGGTAAGGGTTCTCGTCGAGGAGGGGAAACTTGTCCTGCCTGAAACTGTAAATGCCCAGGATTTCGCATTTATGTATGGTGTCGAATTCGCAGCGCCGAACATGCTCATATGGGCACTGTTTGCTGTAATTGTTCTATCAGCAGTAATGTCAACCACCGACAGGCTGATGCTTACGATAGGAACCATGTTCTCATGGGATATCTACAAGAACCTGTTAAAGCCGGATGCAACCGACAGACAGGTACTCAGGCTCAGCCAGGTATGTGTATTCATTGCAGCGGCAATATCGCTCATCCTGGCGATAAACCCGCCCGCAATGCTTGCATTCCTGATATGGATGGGAATAGGAGTTATGCTCTCGACTTTTGCGGTCCCCTTCATAGCAGGACTTTACTGGAGGGGTGCAACCACACAGGGAGCAATAGCTGCAATGATCGCAGGACTTATCGGCTCGGGAATATTTGCATACTGGCACCAGTATGTCGCCAAACTGCCGATGCACTTCTCAATTTTTTCCCTTACCTGTGCTGTAGTTGCAATGATCGTCGTAAGCCTTCTGACACCGAAGAACTCGGAAGAGATACTCGACCTCACAATGACCGGCCCGTTCATCAGGCCTAAAGAATAAACCTTTTTTATTCCAACCTCTGTCGATTCACATTTTCCCCACGCCCCAATCCTTTATAATCAAAAAGATTCGAATTCTGTCAGGAGCCTATGCCCGAAAAAGCCCCTTCAAAAAGAATAATCATGCATATCGATATGGACAGTTTCTTTGCATCAGTGGAGGTTCGCGAAAATCCGTCGCTTAAGGGAAAGCCGGTCGTCGTCGGTGCGGATCCAAAAGAGGGATCAGGAAGAGGCGTTGTAAGCACCTGCTCTTATGAGGCAAGAGAATACGGGATCAGATCAGCAATGCCGGTGAATGTCGCCTATAACCACTGCCCGGACTGTATCTTCCTTCCTGTTAATATGCCGCTTTACAGGGAGACCTCAGCCAGCATTATGGAAATAATAAAAAATTATTCTGATAAATTCCAGCAGGTCAGTATCGATGAGGCATATATCGACGTATCATATACAGGTTCTTTTGATAAAGCAGCAGGAATCGCAACAGAGATAAAGGACCGGATACTCTCATCAGAGGGCATTACCTGCTCGGTCGGGATCGGCCCGGGAAAGGTGATTGCCAAGATGGCCTCAGGTATGAATAAGCCCGCCGGGATGACTGTGGTAAGGCCCGGGGAAGTAAGGGACTTTTTAAACCACCTGCCTGTAGAAGCGATTCCCGGAATAGGAAGGAAGACAAAACACAGGCTGGAGAAACACGGGATAAATACAATAAAAGACCTCTCAGAATGCGATATTCAGGAACTGAAATCAGCATTCGGAAAACAGGGTATCATGATGCACATGCTTGCCCACGGGATAGACGACAGCGAAGTCATTGATAAGAAAGGCCAGAAATCCATCGGCAAGCAGAAGACCTATCCGCAGGATGTTTCTGACGAATCTATACTAAATTCAGACCTTGTTGAACTCTGCATGAACGTCCACTCAAGACTTAAAATGAAAGGGTATTCATGCAGGACAATAACGGTAAAGATCAGATATGCAGGATTTATCGACAGGTCAAAAGCCGAAAGCCTACTCCACCCTACAGGCGATCTGGAAGCCATATATAAAAAGGCGCTTGAGGTGTTCATCGCACTTTATGATGGAAGACCGGTGAGGTCTTTTGGAATATCCCTCTCAGGTTTTGATCATGATAAAAGCATGCAGACGAGACTCGATGATTTTTAATGCAAATTCAAAGAACTCAAAAAAAACTCTCCCAAATTCCAATATATTCAAAAGGGTTACCATCCTTCAGCCTGAAAAAAGAGCGAAAGGATGTTATTCCATCCCCTTTGCGAATATTCTCAATTCCGGGGACCGGTCATATAGGATGAAATACGTCCTCCTCCCTTTTAAATAATCATTATTCCATCAAAAAATGAAAAATGACCAAATATTTAATACCGTGATCTCTGTTTCCTTTCTTTTCTTGCTGGCTCAAAAGAAACCTCATTCCCGCGAATAGTATTGCCGTTCATTATATCGAATACTCTCTTTGCATAGGTCTCAGGCACCTCCACAAAGGAGAAATCCTTGAGAATGGCTATCGATCCAATCTCTTTTCCGGGGACATCCGCCTCACCTGCAATTGCACCGACAAAATCAGAAGGACGAATACCTTTATTCTTCCCTATATTAACAAAGAAACGAACCATTCCCGGCTCTGCACCGGTATCCCCGGCTTCAAAATCATCAGTTTCCTGTATCTTTCCGGTATTACCCTCAAGCTGGATCTTCAAAAGAGCCGCCGATATCTCTGCAAGAGTATAGTCTTCTTCCATCAGTTTCTCAACCGCCGGAATGAAGAGACCGAGATCTTCCTCATCGATAATTGACCTTACCTTGTCAAGAGACCTCTCTATCCTGGAATTTTCAACATCTGCCGCATTTGGTATTGCTATTCTGCTGATATTCACCTTTGCAAGCTTCTTGATCATCCGGAGTTTGTTTATCTCCTTGGGACTGACAAAAGTGTATGCGGCACCGCTCTTTCCTGCCCTGCCGGTTCTTCCAATCCTGTGGACATAATATTCAACATCCTGCGGAACATCATAATTGTAGACAATATCGATATCATCGATATCAATTCCCCGTGCTGCAACATCGGTTGCAATAAGGATGTCAATTGAACCGTTCCTGAAGTGCCCCATTACACGGTCCCTCTGCTGCTGCTTCATATCCCCGTGGAGACCCTCCGCAAAATATCCTCGTGAACGAAGCATCCCGGATATCTCATCAACTCTTCTTTTGGTGTTGCAGAAGATCATAGAGAGCTCAGATGAATTGATATCTATCAAACGGCATAAAACCTCAAGTTTGTCTTTTTCCCTGACTTCGAGATATTTTTGTTCAATGGTCGGGACGGCAAGCTGTCCAGGGCTGATTGTCACAAATTCAGGATTCCTCTGAAAGGATTTTGAGATTTTCAGGATAGGTTTGGGCATTGTTGCAGAGAAGAGAATCGTCTGCCTCTCATCAGGAGTCTGGGAGAGAATGTCCTCCATATCCTCACGAAAGCCCATCTCAAGCATCTGATCTGCTTCATCAAGGACGACTATCCTGACAGCCGAAAGGGAGAGAGTACCTCTTCTGAGATGATCCATGACCCTCCCTGGAGTACCGATAAGGATGTGGACTCCTCTTTTAAGTTCGTGGATCTGCCTCTCAATCGGCTGGCCGCCATATACAGGAAGAACCCTGATATCTTCACGGTACTTGAGAAGCCTGTTAAACTCCTCTGATATCTGGATTGTAAGTTCTCTTGTAGGAGAGAGAATGATTGACTGAACAAAGCATTTTTTCAGATCTGTCTTTTCGATTACCGGTACTGCGAATGCTGCTGTTTTGCCTGTGCCCGTCTGGGCCTGTCCGGTTACATCTCTGCCTGAGAGAATTACCGGAATTGAGCGCTGTTGTATTGGAGTGGGTTCTTCAAAACCCATATCTTCTATTGCCCTAAGGGTTTCAGGAGATATATTTAATTCATCGAATTTCAAAAAAGAAACCATTCCTATATTATTGTTACGCTGAGTATATCATTCTTGGCAGAGCGGCAACTTATTTAGTATTGACTCTTATTATCCGGAATATCTGGAGAATTACTCATTCCAGCCCCTGATTCCCAGAAGGGGGACAAACCTGCATCCCCCATGATAAGTTATCAGGGGCTCACCACCTTCGATCCTAATCTTTGTGAGGTCCTGCATATAGTGACCGCCGACAGGAGCAACAATCCTCCCGCCTTCATTCATAAGGGGAAAAAGATATTCCGGGATGGCGGGCGAGGCAGCTGTTACAATTGCTGCATCATAACCGCCATCATATGGGTCGGGATTCGTACCATCACTGCATATAACCTCCACATTGGATATCCCGGCCCTCTCAAGATTCTGCCTTGCATATTCAGCAAGCTCAGGTATTCTCTCATATGACCTGACGAATTCTGCAATCCCGGCGATGACAGCAGCCTGGTAACCGGAGCCGGTACCGAGTTCGAGAACAATATCTGAGACCTTCAACTCCAGAAGTTCGGTCATTATCGCCACCATATACGGCTGTGATATTGTCTGACCGTATCCTATAGGAAGCGGGGCATCTGTATACGCAGAGCCGGATAACTGTTCAGGGACAAATAAATGGCGGGGCACCTCCCCCATAGCCCTCAGGACATTATCATCGGTTATACCCCTGCCTTCTATCTGGTATCGCACCATTGCGGATCTCATATGATCATAATCCGCCAGAAACCATCCCTCCTGATTGTTAAAAGGGAATATATATGATATAAATTTTTTGAAAAAAAAGGAAAAACCAGCTTTTTCATCATTATCTTATAAAGGCAGATCTTCCGGCATATTTTGCCGATTCTCCCATTTCCTCTTCTATTCTCAGGAGTTGGTTGTATTTCTCGACCCTCTCACCCCGGGCAGGAGCTCCGGTCTTTATCTGGCCTGTTCCAAGGGCAACTGAGAGATCAGCAATGAATGAATCAACGGTCTCACCGCTCCTGTGGGATACCATCGCCGCCCAGCCGTTCTCACGGGCAAGCATCACGGCGTCGATTGTCTCAGAGACCGAGCCAATCTGGTTGAGCTTTATCAGAACAGCATTTGAAACACCGGTCTCAATACCTCTCTTTATTCTATCGACATTTGTGACAAAGAGGTCGTCCCCGACAAGCTGAACTGAATCACCAAGCTCGTCTGTCAGGATCTTCCAGCCGTCCCAGTCGTCCTCTGCAAGGCCGTCCTCAATTGAAACGATCGGGTACTTCGAGCAGAGATCCTTGTAATATGCAACCATCCCGGCAGGAGTCAGCTTTCTCTTCTCGGACTTAAGCTCGTACATGCCGTCTTTGAAGATCTCGCTAGATGCAGGATCAAGAACGATGCCAATATCCTCACCGGGTTTATAGCCCGCCTTTTCAATCGCAGCCATAATAAGCCTGAGTGGCTCCTCGTTCGAAGGGACCTTCGGTGCAAAACCTCCTTCATCACCGACTGCAGTACTGTGACCGTTCTCCTTGAGGATGGATTTTAGAGTCTGGTAGACCTCGGCACCCCAGCGAAGAGCTTCCTTAAATGATGGTGCACCGTAGGGAGCAATCATGAACTCCTGAAGATCCGCACCCTGCCAGTTTGCATGTGCTCCCCCGTTCATAATATTCATACAGGGCACAGGAAGCGTTGCCTCACAGTCATCCCTTCCAAGATATTTCCAGAGTGATATTCCTTCCGCAGTAGCGGCAGCCCTTACATTTGCCATAGAAACGCTGAGTATGGCATTTGCCCCGAACTTTCCCTTGTTCGGAGTTCCGTCAAGCTCAATCATCGCATCATCGACCGCCCGCTGACCCTTTGCATCCATACCGGAGATCTTTTCACGGATTGGTCCGTTTACAGCTGACACCGCCTTCAGCACACCCTTCCCGCCAAACCTGCTCTTGTCACCGTCACGAAGTTCGACAGCCTCATGCACTCCGGTCGAGGCACCGGAGGGGCATGCAGCCCTCCCCATAGCGCCACATTTTAAAAAGACCTCTGTCTCTACCGTAGGATTCCCGCGTGAATCGATAATCTCCCTGCCTTTTACAGATTTTATTTTCATGTCCATTAATTAACCTCAGGATTGTCTGCCATTAATTAGGCTCTATGACTACAAAAAAATACATATCCTCGATTCTTCATTCTCCTGTAAATGTCTGCCAACATTATTAGTAAAACAGGCCAAAATTATAGTTGTGACAGTCGCAATTCTGGGCGGAGGGCTGACAGGAGTTACCCTCGCCCGCCTCCTAAAGGAGAAAGGCGAGGACATAATAGTTCTTGAGAGAGAAAGCCGGATCGGAGGGCTGTGCAGATCAAAGATCGAAGACGGATTTACATTCGATATCGGCGGATCGCATATTATTTTCAGCCGGGATACCGAAGTCCTGGATTTCATGAGAGATGTCCTGAAAGAAAACAAGGACGAACGGAACCGCAACACGAAGATCTTCTTCAAGGGAAGATATGTCAAATACCCGTTTGAAAACGGCCTTTATCAGTTGCCGCCCGAGGACTGCTTTTTTTGCATAAATGAGTTTGTTAAGAACCTTATAGCAATCGAAAAGGGCGAAGTCGATGAGCCGGAAAACTTCAGGGACTGGATATACTATACCTTCGGAAAAGGGATCGCCGAGTCCTACATGGTGCCGTACAACGAGAAGATATGGAACTATCCGACAGAGGAGATGTCCATGCACTGGATGGAAGGGCGAATCCCGCGTCCCCCGGTTGAAGACATTATCAAATCAGCAATAGGTATCGAGACCGAAGGATACACACACCAGTCGGTCTTCTCATACCCGGTGAAAGGCGGAATTGAGGCGCTTGTCCGTGAGATTGCAGACCCGTTAAAAGAGGATATCAAGACAGGCTTTGAGATTAAATCCGTAAAAAAGACACCGGCGGGGTTCATAATCAGTAACGGGACGGAAGAGATCGCCTGCGAATCCTGCATATCCACAATACCCGTTCAGGCACTTATCCGCTGTCTCGACGATATTCCGGAAAATGTCAGGAATGCAGTTAATGCTCTTAAATTCAACTCCATTGCATGCGTGGGCATTGGTGTAAAGGGTGAGATGAGCGACATCTCGTGGCTCTATATCCCCCAGAAAGAGGCAGGGAGATTCAACAGGATCTCCTTCCCGTCGAACTACTCAACAGAGGTTGCACCTGAGGACTGTTCATCGGTCCTTGCCGAGATCACATTCAACGATGGTGACGAAGTCTCAAAGATGACCGACGATGAGATCGCTGAGCACTGTGTCGACGGACTCTGCGAGATGGGAATCATCCCGTCAAAGGAGAAAGTAGTCTACACAACGGTTGAAAGATTTGAATACGCCTATGTCGTATACGATATCAATTATCTCAAAAACATAAAGATTGTCACCGATTTTTTCTCGAAATCAGGGATCGATCTTGTCGGAAGATTCTCCGAGTTTGAATACATCAACATGGACGGCTGCATCAGGCACGTCTTTGATTATATCAACAAAAAATAAAGTTTTTATTTCCTTACAAAAAAAACAAAAATTAGCAATCCGCATATAAGACATGTAAGGAATATCGCACCACCAGTTACGTCGGGTTCCTCCTCTTCAGGTTCTTCAATCTCATTAAAGATCTCCCAGTCCTGTGATTCGAGGAATTTATCTCTCGTTTCACCCCATTCAGATAAGAAAAGATTATTCTCATCTTCTGTCGAAGTCTTTTCAACCTTTACTTTTTTACGTAAATCAAAGAAATCTTCCGGGAACATACCATCAGAAACGGAAATTTCTACGTATTCGCCTGTAGACAGACGGGTAATGATAAAGTGATAATTGTCCATAGACCTCTCTGAAGATGCTGATTTAAGACTGGGATTTGAGAGATCTTCAATCTCAGTGCCATCGAAACGGAGAACCTGAAGCTGACCGGGATCATTACAGTCGATTTTTGGCCCGGTTCCGGTAACCAGCATTGCAGTATGTACTGATCCCGCCGAGGGCAGATAACTGGTAATACCAATATCAGAACGTTCGGGGATCTCATCTCCGTAAAGTTCCGCCAGTCCCGCTTTTGCTGCCCTGAACATACAGATACAGCATATACAGGCATCAGGGTCGGAATTCGTCATGAGGCCGTGATAATCAGCTACATCATCAATACTGATCTCTGCAGTTTCACCGCCTTCGAGGATGACAATCGGTCCCAGATAGACTTCGGGTGCCTCAGAGGCACCAGGCATATGTGCAAGCGCCCCGGGACATAACAGCAGAAGTCCGGCGATGATAATTATTCCGGCCCGCATATCGGGTGAAAAATGAGATTCCGGGTTTCTTTTCCAGAAAAAATAACCAGGCTTAATTCCCGGCTTCCTAAATCCTTTTCCGATCATAAATAATCCTAATAATCTTCCCTTTAAGGGCAGTATAAGAATAATCCCAAATTATCTGGATTGTTTCTGAAATTTTGAAATTTTTTCGGATTTTAGAGAACTAACCTCTTTTTAAAAATCTTTTATTAGAATAATCCCGAATAATTCCTGATGAGTTTTCAGGAGAGAAAATATCTTCCCCACATTCTTATTCTCGCCGTTGTCGGTCTCGGTGCATTCATGGACGGCCTTGACGGTGCGATTGTAAATGTAGCACTCCCGTATATCGCCGGGGACTTTCAGGCTGATATGGGGATCGCATCCCTTGTTATTACAATCTATCTCGTCGCTCTCAGCGGACTGATGATAATATTTGGTAAGGTTCTGTCGATCGCCGGAACAAAGAAAGTATATATCACAGGGATTGTCGTCTTCACGATTTCATCCCTTCTTTGTGTCATTTCATGGGATATCACCTCCCTTATCGTATTCCGCTTTATCCAGGGAACCGGTGCGGCGATGATCGCCCCTTCGGCGGTTGCAACGGTTGCCGTTCATATGCCTGAATCAGAGAGGGCGAAATCGCTGGGGATAATCGCAGCGGCATCTGCTCTCGCCTTTGCCATAGGCCCGGTGTTGGGGGGATTTTTAACAGAATTTTTCAGCTGGCACTGGATATTCCTGATAAATCTCCCTATAGGAATTATTGCTATTGCCGGCGCTGTAAAGATTCTTCCCGGGGATATTCCACATGCACATAAAAGAAGCGATTTTGATTATACAGGAGCACTTTTTTTCTTTGCGGCAATGACCTGTCTTGTCTTACCTTTAAGTTTTGCAGGCGGAAAAGGAATCGATGTCATCTATATTGGGGCACCCCTGATCGCATCTGTGATACTCTTCACAATATTCACATTGATCGAAAAAAGGGCAAAAGACCCTCTTGTCCGGATGCACATGTTCAAAAACAGGAATTTTTCGTATTCGGCGGGGGCTTATACATTATTTATGGTCGCATACGGGGGTCTTCTCCTTCTTCTCCCATTCTACTTTGAGGGAGTGCTGAAACTCTCTGCAGCCGGTGCAGGCCTCCTTCTGCTCGTCCCGTCCATCGCAATAACTGTCACGAGCCCGTCAGGCGGCTACTTCGCCGACAAATATGGCGCTATGAAGATCTGTGCTGCATCTGCTGCCGTTTTTCTGCTTTCTATTCTGATGATATCATTCTTTGGAGTGGAGACATCCCTCCCGTATATTCTCATCTCTCTAATAATAATGGGTATAGGTGGAGGGCCGTTCATGAGTGCAGGCAGCAGCAGGATTATCGAACATTCCGAAGAGGAAGACCGTGAGATAGCCTCAGGGATCATGAGCACTGCAATCTATTTCGGCAGCGCCCTTGGGACTGCGATATTCACTGCAATATTTACATTTTTCTCCGGTTCTGGAAATGGAGCAGAAGTGCCCCCTGCTGAATTCATGTCAGGTTTTGATTCTGCAATGTACTTCGGGATTGTCTGCTGCATCGTCGTCCTTACTTTTTCAGCTATGGCAAAAGACAGGAAAGCGACCCCGTAACAAAGCTATATTGCCTTTAATAACATACATTTTTGAACAAATGGCGCCGAAGATCTCAGTTGTAATCCCGACATTCAACGAAGAGCAGAATATTGTAAACTGCCTGGAATCCCTGGAAACACAGACAATATCAAGAGAAAATTATGAAGTTATTGTGGTCGACGGGAACTCGAAGGACAAGACCCGGGAGCTTGCAGAACCGCTTGCCGATAAGGTGATAATCCAGACAAGTAAAAAAGTGGGCGGAGCGAGAAACGACGGTGCGGCGATATCATCAGGTGTCATTATCGCAACCACCGACGCTGACTGCATCATCCCTGAAGATTGGCTGGAAAAGATAATTGGATCGTTTGAAAAGGACGAAAGAATCGTACAGCTTTACGGAACAGTTCTTCCGCTCGAACCGGGAATAAAATTCCGTTTCTATCTTGCCCTTGCCAATATCTTCTCGAGAATCGGATATTACACCCATACCTTATACTATACTCTCGGGTGCAACACAGCCTTCACACGCAGCGCCTACATGCAGCTTGAAGGTTACAAGTGCATTGATGCAGGCGACGACCTCGAGATCGCCCAGAGGATGAGAAAGATCGGAAAAGTCAAACTCAACTCAAAATTATGGGTGAAATTTTCAATGAGAAGATACGTTCAGTTCGGGACGCTGAAGTCGCTCTATGTCTGGCTATATATTGTCTTTAAAGGTGGCGAATCCGACAAATACACCTATGCACAGAGAGAATACAAATAATTTTTTTCTGCTTTTTTAAATACCGTT
Source organism: Methanomicrobiaceae archaeon (assembly GCA_016928355.1). Lineage (GTDB taxonomy): Archaea > Halobacteriota > Methanomicrobia > Methanomicrobiales > Methanomicrobiaceae > Methanolacinia. Next base: position 21,709 of record JAFGKW010000019.1, on the reverse strand, counting down.
GAATAATCATAAAGGGAAGGGGGATGATTCACGCTCCCAAAAAAACTAATTCCATCTTAATATCTACTTCCCGGCCGAGGCTACCCAAATGGGTAGCGTCCAGGCCGGGCTATCACGATTAAGCAAGTTTCGCAGAAACTTGCGCCGGGAATGCCCGGCAGGGGCTTATGCCCCAATCAAATACTTTCCTAAACTCCGGACCAACCGCATCAATGAATATATAAAATATAAATGACTACTTTTGCATGATGTCTATCGAAAAGGAGGGTGTTCTGACTGTCGCAAAACTTATGGCAGTCTCAGCCCGGACGGCCCCTAAATCAAAAGGTTCAGACACCATAGTGGTCAGGATAGCATCGGATGACGAACTGAACGCGCTTGCCGAATCGATGGTGGAATTCGGAGAGAAGCACGATTATGGCTTTTTTATACGTGACGCAGGCAACATCAGGGAATCTGACTGCTGTGTGATTATCGGCGAGAAGGGAGATTCATCACTTGGCCTCAACTGTGGGGGATGCGGCTATCTCACATGCAGAGATCTGCGTGAAGCCCAGAATGAAATATCACTTGATTCTGCGTTTTCCGGCCCTAACTGCGTGTTGAGACAGGCAGACCTCGGTATAGCAGTCGGATCTGCGGTAAAGACCGCATCCTTACATAATGTCGACAACAGGGTTATGTTCTCGGCAGGCGTTGGAGCACTGAAACTCGGTTGGCTCGGAGATTGCAATGTCGCATACGGCATTCCGCTGTCGGCCTCAGGTAAGAGCATCTTTTTCGACCGTAAATAATTATGAGAGATAAGAGACTGCTCACCCACACGGAGATTATTCATGGCAAAACTGACGATCCGTGGCGGAGACCTGGATCTTGTAGAGTACGAGTTTTCGCCATTCAACATCGGTGAAAACATAGAAACGCTCGGAATAAAGAGCGAAAAAGAACCGCTTCCCGAAGAAGGAATATTTACCGCAACCGCTCCGGCAAGGATACACCTGTCCGTCCTTGATATGAACAGGTTTGCACCGAACAGACCGGGAGGGGGCGGCATAGGATTTGCAATACAGCTCTATACAACAGCTTCCGCTGCATGTACAGACCGTGATGTATTGATCGATTACGACAGGGAGCCTGTTATCAGGCACTTTGTAGAGGTTTTCAAAAAAGTCACCGGGTATACCGGCGGATTTGCGATAAGCATTAAAGACCACGAGAAGAAGCATGTCGGCCTCGGCTCAACAGGGAGTGTTCTTCTGGCAGTGGGGCATGCGATGAACGCAGCAACAGGACTGCCCTTAAACCAGGACCAGATCCGCCTTCTTATTGGAAACAACTACGTGGAAGAGACCTGCGAGGGTCAGATCATCCACGGGTTCGAGACAGGAGTCGGGCCTGCAGCGGCAACATACGGCGGCATGGCCGTCCTCGGAGACGAATTAAACCTTGTCTGCCACCACGCCTTTGCGGCCGACAAGAACGTATATGTTATCATCCCGCCGACAGAGGCAAAGGCATCGGGAGAAGATGAGTTCAACATCCTGATGAACAGGGCAAGGAACCTCGATTACCGCGACAGGGAGCTAAAAGCATACCTCGTTTTGATGGACCTTATACCCGCACTTATAAGGGATGATCTTGCAACCCTCGGGGAAGTAATCACCGAGATAGATTTCAGGGGCTCAAAGCGTGCCGAAGTTGAGCACAACTCCTTTGAGATCTATCACCACATGAGCAGGTTAAGGGACTCAGGTCTTGAGTTCGTAGGAATGAGTTCGGTAGGACCTTCCATCGCCGTCATCACCGGGAAAACGGAGAGTGAAATGAAGGGGATAGCTGACAGACTTGGCCTTGAAGTTGCAATCGCAACAAAAATTGACAACGAAGGACTGAAGATTACCAAAAATTAACCTTTTTTTATTCGATTATTATATGGTAACTGTCAAGAAGACCCAGGATCCCGGGATATGAAAATTTCGCATCCTTAATTCTGTTGCTTTCAGGATCGATTGTATAATTCAGGGTTGTCCTAAAATCAGCACCAGCCAGATCATTTTGAATAAAGATCGTTCGTAAAAGATCGCAGTCTTTAAACACGGCCTCACGTAGATCACATTCGGAAAATCCCCCTTCATGGATTTTACATCCAGAAAATATAGTCTTTCTGAGATTATTTCTGAAAAAAATACAAAAATCCATGATACAATCCTCAAATGAGACTTCAAAAAGAATATCCCTGCAACCACTGAAATCGGTCCCGGTAAGCTTGCAGTTTTTAAAACAGGCCTCTTTCAAACCCGTATCCCCAAGAATAAGATTGCTAAAGTTGCAGTTCTCAAATAAGCATTCGGAAAACTCAATGCCTGAAAGATTGAATCCGGTAAGGTTGCAGTCCCTGAAAGTGCATGAATCAAAAGAAATGCCCGGGATCAGTTCTTCTGAAATATCCTGTTTTTCAAATAAGCGATCATGAAATTCTATATCTGCCATTGATGTACCAGTCAGGAAGATATGATCGCATCACCCATAACCGCTCTGGCTCTCCCAGACTAAAAGCCCGTCCTGATCCCTGACTTCTGCAAATATATCCACCCATTCATCCGCCATTCTCGATACTTCGATCACTATCGGATTATCAGGCGACACAAAAGTCAGGTTCTCTTCCCGGCTGTACTCTTCTCCGTATCCCTTCACCACACTGTATGAGAGATGATAGTCCATGCTGACGGCATCTGTCGGAATGATTCTCAGAACCACAATCTCATGATCTGTATAAGCCTCTTCATAAAAAGCAGCCAGAGTGCCTTCCCCGATAACTTCGGCTTCTGACCTGCTGTCTGTCTTCTCGCCGATAAGCCACTGTAAACTGAATGCCTGCCCTGAAAAGACAAATATAGAGACAATTACTACAGCCACTATGGCGACAAACACTGCTGCGGAGATGAGGGTATCGGCTGACTTCATATTTGATCATTATATTCCTTAGCATGATAAAAATGTTAATATCCCTTTACATAAATTACAGAAAAATCCGATCCTCTTGCCTAAAAGAAATATTAAATAATTGATCCAGAATCAAGAAAAAGTAAAATCTTAGGATTTAAAAAATCGAATGAAGGTGTTTATCGCCGGTGTATTTGGAATCCGCAATGAGACATCCAATAATCTCTTCAAACCACAGTGACACTCTTCGCAAGATTCCTTGGCTTATCCACATCCCTGCCCATCGCAACAGCTGTCCTGTATGCAAGAAGCTGGAGTATAACCGAGGATGTTATGATGTCCCCGCTTTCAGGGGCTTTTGGAAGCGGAATGAATACATCGGCGATCTCCTCGAGATCGATATCCCCCGCACCCCCAAGTGCGATTACCGGAGACCCACGGGACTTAATCTCCCGTATATTAGATATCATAAGAGCTCTTGAATCATGCTCAGGGCAGACTGCGACTACCGGGGTATCTTCATCAAGAAGTGAAAACGGCCCGTGCTTCAGTTCACCTGCAGGGTAGCCTTCGGCATGGATATATGTAATCTCCTTTAGCTTCAGTGCACCTTCAAGTGAAACAGGATAATATGCACCCCTGCCAATGAAAAAGAGATTTTTAGCCCCTTTGCACATTGAGACGGCTGCATCAACATCGACCATCAGGCATTCCTCTATTACCCTGTGAATACCAGTGAACGATTCGGAAAGTGTTTTGTCCGAAAGTTCATCCACAAGCCTCATGAAAACCGCGACCTGGGCGATGAATGATTTGGTCGCAGCGACACTTATCTCCGGCCCTGCACGCATAAACAGGGAATAATCCGCCACACGTGTAATCGAACTGCCGCAGACATTTGTAACCGCCATTGTGGTACATCCTGCAGACTTGGCCTGTCTGAGCACCGCAAGAGTGTCTGCAGTCTCCCCGGACTGTGATACAGCGATAATGAAGCTTCCCGGCCTCGGTTTGAAATAGGAGGCTTCGGAGGCGATCTCCACCCTTACCGGCATCCCGGCATACTCTTCCATTAGGTACCTGAAGATAAGCCCTGCATGATAAGATGTCCCGCAGCCGACAACGGTTATCTCATCTGCATCCCTTATTTTACTGACAAATTCCTCTTCAGGCTCAAAATAGAATGCATTATAAAAGACATCCGGCTCCTCATATATCTCCTTGAGCATGAAATGATCGAAACCTCCTTTTCTTGCTGCATCGATATCCCAGTCTATAAGTTCACTCTCCCGGCTGACTTCCTTACCGGCGTTCATAATAAGCAGACTACTCTTATCAAACGAGACAATGTCCCCATCTTCGAGGAAGATCACTTTCTGGGTATATTCAAGCATCGGAGTTATATCCGAGGATGCAAATATCTCTCCGTCCCCAATTCCAAGAACAAGAGGGCTGCTCTGCCTCGCGGCAACTATCCTCTTTTCATCCTCACAAAGTGCCAGAATTGCATAAGCTCCATCAAGAAATTCCGTAGTCTTTGTAACCGCAGACAAAAGATCGCCATCGTAGTATTTTTCCAGCAGGTGAGCGATGATCTCACTATCGGTATCGGAGGTAAATATATGACCTTCACTGATTAGCTCTTTTCTCAGTTCGGCGTAGTTTTCGATTATCCCGTTATGGACAATTGCAATCTTACCGGAACAGTCCATGTGCGGATGGGCGTTTTTGTCATCAGGCACTCCGTGTGTTGCCCAGCGTGTGTGGCCAATCCCAAGAGAACCATTCGCACTGAACTCGGATTCATTAAAGTCTGAAATCCTGCCGTTTTTCTTATACACAGCGATCTTTGAACCGGAAATTGCGAACCCGAATGAATCATAGCCGCGATACTCGAGCTTTTTCAGCCCGCCTACCACAACAGGACCTGCTTCCCTTCTCCCGGCATACCCGATTATTCCGCACATATGACCTACCTGACCACCGCGTAGTCGGGAAGATTGCCTTTTATCAGCCTTCCCTCTTCTATAGAGACAAAATTCCCGACAACTGCGGCTGAATAAACAGTAAAGGGTGTGGAGGAGACTCCGTCACCAATAATTGCCCCAAATTCACTCCTTCCGAAATAACCATCGCTCTCGAAACAGTATTCACTCTTTTTTGTACTTGTGTGATCTGCAAGAACAGCACCTCCCCCCACTACAGAATCGGTTACCCTCGAATGCGAACCCACAACAGAATCATCCATGATTAGTGAATCTTCAATATATGCAAAAGGATCAATTCTGACCCTTGAACCTATTGAAGTTCCAGGCATTATACATGTATTGGGACCGATTGTACAGTCCTCTCCGATGACTACAGGACCATTAATTACCGAATTGCTGCCGATAATTGTGCCTTCACCTATCCGGACAGGGCCCGAGATAATTGCGTTCCTGCTTATTACACCCGCATTTTCAGGAGATATTCCTTTCAGTACATTTTTATTCATCTTAAGGAGATCCCAGGGATATACTGCATCGAGCCAGTCCTTTGTATGAATCGCTTCTATCGTCTCCCCGTCCTTTATCAGCCCGGATATAATATCCGGAATTTCGAGATCCCCCATCCTTCCGAAGATCTCTTTTGAAAGGGAGAAAACCCCTGTACTCACCGGCATACCCGAAACATCGCCAGGCTTTTCAGATATCGCTGAGACCAGGCCTCCTTTAAGATCCACAACACCAAAATTGAAGGGCTGCGGGTGATCGGAGATCAACATTGCATTCCGCCGGTCTTTAATTGCTGAAATGGCAGACGGGCCGATATAATTGTCACCCGGAAGAACAAGAAAATCGTCCTTTATCAGACCTCCGGCACATTTCAGTGCATCTGCAGCTCCAAGCTGCTTCTTCTGGATTACAACATCCACATTATAGCCAGGCTCATTTAAGTGCCTGACCAGTTGCTCCTTCCGGTATCCTGCAACAACTATGATATCCCTTATTCCGTTTACAACGAGTGAATCGATTACATAATCGATGATAGGCCTGTTTGCAACAGGCAGAAGCACCTTGGGCCTGCTTCTTGTAAGCGGCCTCAGCCTGTGCCCCTCCCCGCCTGCCAGAATTACTGCCTGCATGTTAATCTCCTTATTATCTCCCAATCTTTGTTTTATCAGCGATCTTTCCTTCAAGGAATGAACCGGGAGCTGCCATAACCCCGCTGCCGATTATTGTACCGACATTCACGGAACAGTTGATCCCGAGCTGTACATTATCGCCCAAAACCGCACCGAATTTTTTTCTGTGCGTGTCCCTGCCACCGGATTTTACATTCCGCCGATCATGGCGGAGGTTTGCAATCTTTGAACCTGCGCCGAAATTGCAGCCCGGACCAACAACGCTGTCCCCGACATAGTTGAAGTGCGGGATCTTTGTCCCATACATAATAAGGCTGTTTTTTATCTCCGATGAATGGCCGATATGACAGTTGTCACCTATTGATGTAGAGGGCCGGATATAAGCATGCGGCCCGACAATGCAGTTTTTCCCGATGATACACGGACCTTCGACGTATGTTCCGGATTTTATCACACTTCCTTCCCCGATGACCACATGACCTTTTAACACAACGTAATCTTCGACAACCCCGTGATTCTCAGGTTCAGTCTCTGAGAGAAACTGTTCGTTTGCGTCAAGCAGATTCCATGGTTCGCCTATGTCACACCATGTCTGGAGCCTGTATGCAGAAAGAAGTCCTTTATTTATGTATGGCTGCAGGGCATCCGTCAGTTCAAGTTCACCTCTCTCTGAGAGTTCAAGAGAATCTGTCTTTTCAAATATGTCCAGTCCAAAAAGATAGGCACCTGCATTAATCAGGTTTCCCGGAGGAGTGGAAGACTTTTCTATAAGTGCGATTACTTTGTCCCCCTCAACTGTGACGACGCCGAACTCCTCAGGATGGTCGCTTTCAAATACACCGATACATGGAGTACTCATACTGCAGATCCCGGATATATCCCCGGACTGGACTATCATATCTCCGTTGAGCATAAGAAAATCTCCTGTGATGTAATCCCGGGCTGCATCCAGAGCATCTGCGGTTCCTCTCTGCCGCCTCTGGACAGCATACCTAATCCTGACACCCATTTCCTCCCCGTCGCCGAAGTAACCTCTAATCTCCTGTTCCCTGTAGCCGACCACAAAGATGAAATCTTTTATTCCGGCTTCCTTTACGGATTTGACCAGGTGTTCAAGCATCGGCCGGTTTGCAACGGGAAGCATCACCTTGGGTCTGGAGGTGGTAAGAGGCCTCATCCTTTTTCCTTCACCTGCAGCAAGAACTACGCACTCCATAATTCACATCCCGCCATTTGCTGATCTCAGGGCGGACAGCCCCAGTTCCTTCATTCTTTCAGCAATATCCCGGGTTTTTCCCTCGGCAGTAATTCTTACCTTAGGTTCTGTTCCGCTCGCACGGACGAGGCACCACCCATCTTCATCCTCAATTCTAATTCCGTCTGTCGGATTTTCGGCTCCCATAGAGATTAAAAGCTCCTTTGCACCCGGGCATTCCATTGAATGCCTGAGAATCGGGTAATCAGGCATCGAATCAATCCTTTCAGCAACATCCGTTGAAGAAGCTATACTGCAGAAGACCATCGCAGCGTAGATCCCATCAGGACATAGGGAATGGCTGGGGAATATCCAGCTCCCTGACGGTTCTCCACCGAAATCACCCCAGCTCCGCAATTCCTCTGAGACAAAGGAATCACCAACAGGTGTCCGCCTGACCTCTGCAATGCTTTCAATCAACATTGAAGCATCAGCCGTTGTTACAACCCTCTTTGCACCGGTATACTCTGCAAAAAGCACCAGCAGGTGGTCCCCCGATATATAACGGCCCCTGTTGTCGAAGGCCATGAAACGATCTGCATCACCATCATGGATTAACGCACCGTCAAAACCACCTGACCTTACAAGACCAGGGATATGAGACAGATTGGTTTCAAGAGGCTCAGATGGCCTTGGAAACATTCCACTGGTATGGCAGTTTATGCATTCAGCCTTTATTCCGGCATCACTGAGAACAAGTGGAGTAATTACGCTCCCTGCACCCCCACCACAGTCAAGAACCACTGAGATCTCCCTTTCAGGGGAGAAGGATTGCAGAACTGCCTCCTTATGGGGAGTAATTATATCCGCGGCCACATAATCTCCCTGCTCTGTCCATTCACAAAGAGAAGACTGCAGAACCAGTCTGCCGATCTCATCCTGTTGTTCTTTGGTATATGCAGAACCGTCAGGATTTACAAGTTTCATTCCGTTATACTGCTCCGGATTATGGGATGCTGTAATGCAACATCCGGAGTCGCGGTTCTTCGCGGCAAAGGCAACTGTCGGTGTCGGAGCGATTCCGCCGAAAGCAACGCTGGATCCTGCCGCAAGCGCTCCTGATATAAATCCTGAAGATAATGTTACGCCGGTTGTCCGGGTATCCGTTCCCACAACTATAGATTTATTGAGCGAACCGCACGCTGATCCCACCTTGAGTGAAAGATCGAGGAGACCCCTGTCAAATACACGTCTTATTCCGGATGAGCCGAAAAGCATTGATAGAGTTTATGATTTCAAAAAAGATATACATTGGGTCATCACCGGCATAGCAATTATTTACGCCCGTAAGGGCACCAGTGCTTCAGACCAAGCATGTTGGACAGCCCGGAAGTGGCGGGGGCAAGAAAAAGCATATTCTTCTCTCCCCTGTATTTTTCACAGATCTCTATTCCCTCATCCGAGAACAACCCGTCACCGGAGACCAGTATGATATCCGCCATCTCCGGTTTTGGGACTATTCTGTCATTAAGCCCGCTTTCCAGACCTGGCAGATTACCATTAAGAAAAACCTTCATACCTTCGGTCTCATCCTTCAGCTCTTCCAGGCATTTATCACCACATCCAGAAGGACATGCACCCGAAACCCTTGGAAAGCACATGAAAGATGAGATACAGTTCAGTATCGCACATGCAGCAGTTCTCTGGGGAGGGGAGTTGAGGTCTTCACCATACATAAATGATACACGGGTCCTGGCCTCTATCGGATATGAGGTCGCGATACGAACCCTTTTACCTCCATAGGCAGCCTCAAGACATGTCCCTTTGACATAGGGGCATATGTCATCATCCGGACATATTACAAGTGCAACCGTACCGTGATCACATCCGCTACCGGAAAGTTTTTTGTCCATTTCATCAACAGCATCAGTAATAATACTCATTTTAATCTCCTTTGAATTTGAAAAGAACCGCCCTGACAGGTGCCCCGTCACAGCCCACAAGCCTCATCGGCATTGCGTTCAGGCAATAAACACCTGGATCAACACCAGATAGATCGGCCATTTCAATGATAAATATATTATTTTCAAGCAGTGTCCGGTGAACTGTCCCGTCGCCGTCAAAGGCCTCAACTGAAGGGGCATCGGTTACAACACATGTGATCCCGCAGCCTGCAAGATATTCTGCACAATCCCTGTTTAAAGAGATATAGTCGGTAATACAATGTAATTTATGTGTAAACCCAGTCTTTAGAATTAGGATCTTCAAACCTTTTGTTTTTCCTGCCAGATCATCCTTTCCTATATGACCGGCGGTGGATGTCAGATCGATTACAACTGATTCACCATTGAGACTCTCCAGAGGAATTTCGTCAACACCGGGACCACCCTCAATATAATGTAGAGGAGCATCCACATGGGTGCCGCTGTGTGAAGAGATGCATATCGACGTAATCCTGTAACCATCCCTGCTCAAAAGCTCAAACCGGACCTCTGGATCTCCGGGGAATACGGGAGTACTCGCAGAAAGCGGCAGGGTGATATCAATATATTCCATCTGTAAACAAAAATGTGAGATAATAAGATAAAATAACAGGGTTCAGAATCCGGATTCGGCTGCATCTATCGCAGCGTCAATCTCTTTCTGGAGAGAATCGGGCAGACCCTTGATCCTTACATCAAGGAAACCACGAATGATGGTTGCCGTAGCCTCCTCCTCGTCAAGACCTCTTGCCATAAGGTATTCTATCTCATCCCTTGCAATCTTCCCGACAGCCGCTTCATGGGTAAGTTCGGTATTTTTAAGACGCCCTTCCACCTCAGGAACTGAATGAATTATGCCATCTTCAAGTATCAGCCCCTTACATTCGATATGACCCTTTGTATTCTCAGATATACCTGCAATATGAGATCGTGCGATCACGGTTCCGCCGGATGTTATCATCCTTGATACCAGTTCGGCGCTTGATCCTTCACCGTTTAGGAGTGCACGCTGCCCGAGATCGAGATAAGAACCTTTTGGAGCAAGAACCACGGAATTGAAGCGTGCTACGGAATTTTTACCGGTAAGATCAGCTACCGGGTACATCTGAACTGTTCCAACCGGTTTCAGGCTGACATAATTTGAGAGGAATGTCCCGTTTTCATCAACCTTTGCGGCACTACGGGGATATACATCAATATTTTCACCCCAGGTATGGATCATTGTTGTGCTTATCAGGGCATCTTTACCGACATATATCTCCGTAATTCCGTAATGTGTCCCCTTTTCCCGTCCGATGCTGCTGGTGCAGCCCGTTATCAGGTGAAGTTCGGCACCTTCCTCGGCGATTATTATATTGTGGACGGTCTGAACCTCGGCCTTTTGCATGAAAAGGCAGGACTGTAGCGGAAATATATTTTTGCTTCCCTTGCGTGCAATTACCACGAAACCGCGGAGTCCTTCTTTCTCCTCCCTATCAGCCACAAAACGGGTGTATTCATCCTTTTCCCTGTCGACAAGGTTCCAGTAGTAATCCTTCAGCCAACCGTATTTATTCATGGCAATATCCAGGGGAAGCATCTCAATTCCCTCTATTTTTGAGGATGAGTGGTGTATGTGCTGATCCCTCTGGACGAATGTTCCCGATCTCTTCTGCTGATCAAATTCTATTCCGGAAAGTTCCAGGCGTTTTCTGTCTTCAGCAGATATGTCATCGATTATTTCTGGCATCTGATACACTCCTGATATCCTTTCTCCTGTATTACCTTCAGTATCTCTCTCGGGTTCCCGTGGCATTTAATCTCGCCGTCGCAGAGCATATGGCCGGCATCGGCATCAAGATAGTCAAGTATATACCCGGTATGGGTGATGATCAAGCCGGATTTATGCCTGTCAATTATATGCCTGTCCTTTTCCACGAGTCTTGCGATGGAGTGGCCGATAAGCGCAATATTCTCAAGATCAACACCGCTTTCGGGTTCATCAAGCATCACAAAGTCAGGCTGCTGAATAAGCAGTTGAAGGACTTCGCTCCTCTTGATCTCTCCGCCTGAAAACCCTGCATTTACATCCCTGTCGAGAAAATCCGCCATCTTCATCTGGGATGCAGAACGTCCGATTTCCCCGATTTCTCCGCCTGACGTAGCCATCAGCAGTTTTCCAAGCTTTAAGCCGGAGATCGTCGGCGGGCGCTGAAACATAAGCCCCATCCCGTATCTGGCCCTTTCATACAGGGGCAGATTTGTAATATCAATTCCTTTGAAGATGATACTGCCGGATGTTATTTCGTACCCTGAAAAACCCATCACTGATCTTAATAGTGAGGTCTTCCCGGATCCATTCGGGCCCATCAGTACATGGGTCTCACCCTCACGGATATGCAGGTTTATGTCATGCAGGACTTCTTTGCCTTCCACACTGACATGGAGGTCTTCGATCTTTAACATCTCTAACACCTGATGATATGAGTTCTTTAATTTTTGATCTTAGGCAGATATAGTGGTGTCGAATGGTCACATGTCCGACATATTCATAGTTTACTTTCACCCTACGCACGGATTGGTATCATATAATACAAAATCCGGTTTTTATCTATGGAAGAAACATTTGTATATCTTGCAGGAAGGGCATCTCTTTATCCAAAAATAATCCGGAGGAACCAGTTTTCAAAAGCGATCATATACTGTGGAGACAAAACAGTAAAAAAAGAGAGAGGCAAAACAGGTGATCCCGGGATCATCATTTGTGTATAATAAAGATTAAAATAATCTAAAGGATCAGCAGCCTCCTCCGTACTCAATCATTATTCTTTTGTTTATTATGCGCCAGGAAAGGAGAAGTTCTACCATCTCGGTTGCTGTTACATATTCACGATCGGAATAAACAGAAACAGGCCCGACACCTGTCTGAATTTCAATATTTTTCTCAAGAAGGTGCACGACATCATGCCTGAATTCCCCGTCCAGACTTAATGCTCCAAGCTGCCTGCCGTACTTTTCAACAAGACCATATTCAAAACAAAATCCCCTCTCAGACATTGAATTTATTGCAAAAAGATCAAAATTAAGTTTGATATTGCGGATAGTCCTGTCCTGCTTCCCCTGGTATAGAATGACATTATATACCTCTCTTTCATTCATTATCTCTTTATCATATCTGCTCCTGGTAATCCCTATTACAGCCTCTGCATACTTTCTCTGGGGCATAACATATTTTTCATAATCCGCCCTCCGGCTTTCAAGCTCGGCCAGAACATCCTCTTTTTTATAACCACGGATTTTTACATCCCTGCCGGTCTTCCATTCATATTTCACCTCCATGGACGGATTTACATATATTGAAAAATCGATGAGGCTCCTGAGTCCGGCAGTGGCATATGTATGCAGACCTTCGAGAATGATTATTTTAGACGGGGTAAAAGTGACAGGACGTTCAATTCTTCCTGTATTATGATTATATACAGGCTTATCTATGGGGCCACCTTCCTTTAATATCCGGATATGCTCTTCAAGAAGTGAGAAATTATTAGCTTCGGGAGAGAGAGGTGTTATTCCGGTTTTTCGTCTCTCTTCACGGTCAAGAACATGATAGTCATCAAGAGAGATCGTAGAGATACAGTCCTCACCGAATATAGACCTGATCGCCCTCGTGAAGGTTGTTTTACCCGAACCGGAGTCCCCTGCGACCCCGATTACAAAGATACAGTCTGAAGTGTTTATTATATCCCTGAAATTTTCCTTTTCCTTTTTGGAATCATTATTCATTATTCAGGATTATACAGGGAGAAATTATATCTTTTGCAGACCCGACCCCTATAATATTGTGCAGCCGGCCATTATTTTGTCAAAAATATATATATAATGAGAATTCATCACAGTAGTTCATAATTACCAATAGTGCCTGTTTGAGAAGCTATAAGTTAAGTTATTGATTTAATTATAATGGCATCATGACCAATATTTAAATTTAATATAAAGAAAATAAATGACCGACGAGGGATATATTCCGGATAACAGCCTTCTCAAAAAGACAGCGCCATATATAATTTCAGCAACAGCCATAGCTTGTTTTATCCTCACTGTATTTTGCCTGTCAAAAAATATCAATCTAATATATCCACATATCTATTATATCCCTATTGTCTTTACGGCTCTTATATATCCAAAAAAAGGAACTGCTTTTGCAGTCCTTCTAAGCATTATATTTCTTTTCACAACATTTGTCATTTCAGAGGCCGAGATTCCACTAATCCTGGAAAATCTTATTCGTGTGGTTGTTTTTGTCGGGATTGCTGCCGTAGTTTCAAGGATCTCAATTCTCTTAAGAGAGGATAATCTTAAATATAAAAATCTGATGGACAGTTCCGGAGCTGCATCGGTGATACTTGATAAGAACGAGAGAATAATTCACACGAACCAGACCTTTGAAAAGATAACAGGCTATACACTGAAGGAATTAAAGAGAAATAACTGGGTTTCCATCTTTGATAATGAATACCGGGGTAAAGCACTGATGCTCTACGAAAAATCAGTTATTGGAGATGAAAATAACAGGAAAAATGATGATTTGATAGTCAAATCAAAGAAAGGAGATGAATATTACGTACTTGCAACAATAAAACATATTCATGAGCTTGAGCTTACCCTGATATCACTTGTTGATATAACTGAGAAAAAAAAGACCGAAAAAATGGTTGCTGTACAGAAAGAAAGATATAAAAAATTGTTTCAGCAGTCTATCGATGGTATTTTTATCCATACCTGTGATGGCATTATTCTCAATGCAAATGCAGAAGCACTGAGGATTATAGGAATGAATCTTCAGGAAATTAAAAAAACAAGTTTGAAATCCATAATCCCGGTTGAATTTCATGATGAATACGAAATGGCAATCCAAAATGAGCTTGAAGGAGGGAAAATCTTTAAGCTTGAGACCTGGACCGAGTCCAGAACAGGAGAGCGTATCGATCTCGATCTGAGATCAGTGATGGTCGACAAGGACACAAAAGTAGTCCTGTCAATCGTAAGGGATATAACTCTCAGGAAGAAGAATGAAAAGGCTCTTGAAATTGCATTGAAAAAATTAAACCTTCTTTCCTCAATCACAAGACACGACATATTGAATCATATTATGGTTGCAAAAATGAACCTGGAATTTGCAAAGGAGGATGTTTCAGACGAATCCGTCAGAAACTACCTTGATAAGTCAGCACTTGCAATTGACACCATACATCACCAGATCGAATTCAGCCGGGATTATCAGGATATGGGTGGGAATCCACCAAAATGGCACAAACTGGAAAATATTATTGATTCCTGCGCAGGATCTCAGCATCTGCCGCCGAATATTAAGGTAGTAAAAAATTTCAGGCAAATAGAAATATTTGCGGACCCGATGTTCGAGAAGGTTATCTGCAATCTTATAGGAAATACGATAATGCACGGGGGAGCTGTCAACAAAATCTCAATCGATATTGAAGAAAAAGATGATTATTTTAATCTCATGTACAGAGATGACGGCGAAGGAATCCCTGAAAAAGACAAGCAGAAGATCTTCAGGCCAGGATATGGAAGGAATCAGGGTTTCGGACTCTACCTTGTCTCAGAGATCCTTTCAATCACCGGGGCATCGATAATCGAGACAGGTATTCAATATGAAGGAGTATGCTTTGAGATCAGGATACCAGGATCAGATGTTCGTTATACTGTACCTCAGCAGGACCAGTAAGAATCGGTTGATTAAAAACCAGGTACGCTGACATATAATTATGGAAGAAATGCCCGAGTACCAGATATGTGATAAATGCAGGAAGAGAGGTACTCCAAATATGAAGGTCTGCTGGAATTGCGGTACGCCATATCCTGGATTTTCAATTGACGAGAATGTATCAATTTATAATCCCGAAATGGATCAGGCAGATAATGAAGTAATAGAGATTGAATCTGTCAGGGCATGTGAACTTGAGGGGATGGACTTCTGTAAAAAATTATTCGCCTATAATCTCCTTTTAAACGGAGATATGGTTCTTTCATTCTGTGATTGTGAAAAATGTACAGAATCACTTTCAGATCTCCTGGCTTTCATCATGGAGGCCGATCCTGAAGACGAGGTTGTTAAGGAAGAAGTTAAAATGATTGACCGGAATGAATTCAGGTTTGAAGCATCAGCATTTGGATTCAGTTAAATACAGTGCCTGATTTGCAGACATCAAAACAATTTTTTTTCAGACTGCCTGTAACTTCGGAATTTTTTTATAAACAATAACCATTTTATCTTTATGAAAAATACAAAAGGTGCAATACTTGCAATTGCAATTCTTTTTTTCCTTTTATACGGTACAGGGACAGTCACCGCAGAGACCCACGACCCTTCGATAACGATGGTCCCTGGCAAAAGTGAGGCTGTGATCGGGGAGACAATTACTATCACAGGTACAATTGACAGAGTAAACGCAGTAAACACATATCTTCTTCTTAGCGGAAACGGCCTGGATGAAGATGGGGTTACGATGGTGAACCTTAATTATAAGGCATCTGAAGGCAGATTCACGGAAGTGCCGGTTAAGAGTGACGGTAAATGGATATACCAGTGGAATACAGCATATATCGGCGGATTCACACCCGGGCAATATACGATATATGCGATGTCAGGACCGGTAAAACTTACAGAACTTAAAAATTCAGGGGAGATCTATACCTCATCCTCCATCATCATTAAGCCGGCTTCGACAGAGAGTGAGCCCCTCATTACCATTACCGCCTCACCGTCAGGCGCTGTAAAGGGAAATCCTGTCAGGTTTACCGGTTACAGCAACGAAGTAAACAATGCCATCATTTACCTGTTCATAACCGGTCCGGGTATCGATGAGGACGGGGCACCGCTTGGTGACCTTTCTGCAAAAGCATCTGAAGGAAGGTTTTCAGAAGTACAACTTACGGGCGGTTCATATCTGTATACATGGGATACATCGGTTGTTCCTCCGGGAGAATACACCGTATATGCAGTTACAGGACCGGAAAACCTTTCAAAACTCGATACTTCCGGCAATATATATGCAAAGGTCTCCCTAAAAGTCACGGGAGAACCATCCATAACGGCAGGGACCGAAATGCCTGGAACAACCTCATCAACAGGAACAGAACAGAATTCAGCCTCCACACCTTTATCACTCATCTCAACAGCCTGCGCACTGATGCTTGGATTTGCAGTATTCGGAATCTCACGAAAATAACTCTTTTTTTATTCTATCAGGATGTTCGAAACACACAGGTTCACGCAAATTTTTTTTACTCACACAACAATAAAACGCTAACCAAAGGGGTATATGACAATGGAATATTCAAAGAAGATGCTGATTGTAATTGCACCAGAGAACTTCAGGGATGAAGAGCTTTTCGAACCGCTTGCGATCCTGGAAGAGAACGGAATCGAATATGAAATCATCTCCACCGAAAAGGGGAGATTTCAGGGAATGCTCGGAGGATACGCAACTGCCACAGAGACTATAACGGAAACTTTGCAATTGCTGGACGGCGGAAGGGGCATGAAGCACTACGGCGGTCTGATGATTATCGGGGGATCAGGTTCGAAGGACTACCTCTGGGGAGACGAAGAGCTCTACGGGATTGTCAGGCACTTTAATGAAGCGATAAAACCTACAGGCGCGATATGCCTCTCTCCGGTGGTTCTCGCAAGAGCAGGCGTTATTGCAGGAAGACATGCAACCGTCTGGCCGGACAGAGAGGCCATCCGCGAACTGGAAAAGCACAAGGCATTATATGAAGATACACCGGTTGTAAATGACGGGAATTTTATAACTGCAAAGGGTCCGGAAGCGGCGGCCGAATTCGGGAGGCGTATGGCCGAGGCGTTTTTGGGGACGGTTCTATAGAAGGCTGGAGGGTTTATCCATGATCAACAATCAAGATTTTTTTCTTGTTGGTCAGCAATTATTTTTTGAGCTTCCTTAATCCCACTCGCCATTATTTTGTAGTAAGCCTTCCCGTTTTCAATTTTCTTGTCAAATTTAGCACCAGCATTATCAAAGAAATACCTTACTTTTCTTTGTGTAATAGAAATTCTAAATTTGATCTTTAAAACTGACACAATGTCATTATAAGAAAAGAATTCGCCTTTTCCTTCATTTGTATACAAATAAATCATAACCAAAATTTGTTCATTGGTCTTTTCTAAAGATGAAATATCGCAATAATTTTCTAAATGTAGACCATCTAATGGAATACTTAATAATTCAGAATCTTTAACTGAACGGGATTTCTGGGCTTTTGCAGATTTTTTAGGATTCTTTACCTCTGAGGGGATATAATTTTGACAAAACTCAATTCCATCATTGGTTATATAAAATGATTTAAGACCATTCTTTTTCTCATCAGACTCCCACATAAGTCCTTTGGAAATATTTCTATTTATCGCATCATTAATGTTTTTTGGTTTTGACAATCTTGCTTCACTAAACTTTTCACCAATCTCTTTTGATGTGAAATAATTATTTCCCTCCATTTGGTCAATGTAAAAGGCTACTCCTAAAACTCGTTCCAAATCTGTATTAAATCCTTTTCCTTTTAAAAAAGATACAATTGACTCATATGATTTAGCGTTTTCAGGGAGTAATGGAATTGACAAATCATGAGAATTATCTAATTCAATTATTTCTCCAGAAGCTTCAATAATTTGAGCTTTATCAACAACAGGAGAAACAGCACTTATTGCCTGCGGTAACAAGCTAAAAAATTGCTCTCTTTCTCTTTCAATTAAATCAATATCTCCTTCAACTTCAAATTCAATAGGCCCTAATTTAATATGTACCCTGTTAGTCATAATTTATCATCCCCCTAAACAATCAAACCAGCAATATAGTATAATTCTTCTAAACATACTCGATATTTTTGCTTTAAGTGATCTATATCACTTTTCCTCGTATTATAATGTATTTTATGAGCTGCAAAATTGCCCAAATTTCTTATTAAATCATAATCTTTTCGTGATCTTGAAATATTAAGTGCTTTATTATTGAGTGCATTAGAAACAATCTTATCTAACATAAAATAATCCCCATCTGCATCTTTAATCTCATTTTGCACACCTTTTTTTTCAAATGCAAGAATAAGTAAAATTTCAAATACTCGCCGCATCAATACAGCACAGGCATCATAGCAATTATTACTATAGCAACAATTCAGCTGCTGTATAAGTTTATCTAAATAGCCTCTTTTCCCTAAAAATAGTGATTCATCTAATATTTCACTTGATGAAACTACATCTTCAGTATTATTAAATAAACATCCAAATTCACTTTCTAATTTTTGTCTTGCTGAAGGCGTCAGCATATATTCATCATTATTTTTTTTAAAATCCTTTGATTTTGAAAGATATCCTTTTAAACGAGAGACATTAGAGATTGGATGACCGATTTCTTTCAAAATACCTAAAATATCATCGAGAATGAATGAATTCGCCTTTTCACTCATATAACAAAAAAAAGCTAATAAACGTACTTTCTCTAATTCTGTTTTTTCTGACAAATTTACAATATTAATATATTGATTTAAATTCATTTTACGCCCCTTTTTTTAAGATTTTAAATTAATAAATCCCTAAATTACTTGTTTTATGTACCAGTCTTTTAAAAATAACACTTTATTCTTTTATAAACATATTGCAAAACATTGTTTCTTTATTCAACTACGCCTTAATATAAAGATATTAACTGATTGATACATCCTGTCTAAACATATTCAAGGACTCAAGCAGGGTTTAATTAGCGAGCCTATCCTAAGCACTTCACAACTTCTTTCTCAATCTTTTTCTTCAGTCCGGGAACAGATCTTACATCATATATCTCATCTATATTGTCCACAAGAACCTGACCTTTCTTTTTAATCCCGGATACGGCCATAAAGGCATCGATAACAGGCACGACATTACTGAAATTTTCTTTCCCTTTCCTTCCAGAAGTAGAGATAAACAGTCCGGATAATGTATGTCTGCTATCATTTACAGCATTCATCGCATGATATGCCTGGAAACGATCGATCATGGCCTTCAGGGAAGCAGGAACAGTGTTCGTATAAACAGGGGATATTACAACAAAAAGTGAAGCACTCAAAGCGGCCGCATAGATCTCCCTCATATCGTCCAGAAATACACAGTGCCCGTAATTGTAGCACTGGTAGCATCCGGTGCAGGGCCTGATATACATCCCGTCCGGCTGAAAGACCGCCGTTCTCCTTCCCATGCTATTCAGGGTATCGACAACCCAGGATGCCATTATCGCACAATTGCCGTCGGGACGCGGACTTCCCTGGATAATTACCGCATCATATCCGGGATCAGGCAGAGGCTTATAGACATCATTTTTCAGCTTCTCCTGCCTTTTGAGATAAACGATGAATTTTTCCGGCCTCGAAATTATCCTCTCCTTCCAGTCCTCAAATTGTGCAAGTGCCGCTGATTCGGCTTTGATGGCAATAACAGGTGTATATTCATAGGTATTTGTCCTGAAATGAGCCACAGGTTTATCGTTCTCCAAAAGGGCAAGGTTATATCTAATCATCCGGGAATAAAGCGAATTCAGGTCCTCTTTTTCCAGGACAAGTGAGTATGTATCGTCGACCCGGTGCTCCCTGAGTTTCTCAGATGGAAAAGGCACATGAGATTGTTAAACTTGTATTATGATTAAAGGTTTTGGGAAGGATAAGAATTGTTTTAATATTAATTAAAGAGAAGATATTCCCTCTCCATTGATGCAATAGATATGAGTTCTGAGGAATTCAGGTCTTTTAAAGGATAATATTTCCCCCCGGAATAATCGGCAACTGTCCTGCAATATCCAAGCTGCATATTCAGAAAAGATTTGCCGGTGTCCTCGGTATCAATTACAACGGTATGTATGCCATGTCCCCTGATCTCCTCTGAGATAGCAACTATATCGTCCTTACCAGAACCGCGGGCATTTGACCTCCCGTCAGAGATGATAACCATCATAGGAACAGTATTTGGATTTTTCCTCATCTCGTTTATGAGGACATCCATTCCTCTGGAAAGGCCTGTTACAAGAGGTGTCCTTCCGCCTGTAGGCATCTCCTCAAGCATCTTCATCGCAAGATCCACGCTTGAGCAGGGCGGGAGGAGGAGGTCGGCATCTTCACCCCTGAATGCAACAAGGCCGACTTTGTCACGGTTCATATACGAATCCGCAAGCATGGAGAAGACGGCCCCTTTTGCGACCTCCATCCTCCTTTCCGCACCCATTGAACCGCTTGCATCGACGACAAAGATACAGGACATTGAGATTTTGCCTACACGGACTTTCTCCCTGATATCCTCATCACGAACAGCAACACACAAACCATTTTTTTCACGAAACCCCTGATAAGGTGCAGCGGCCCTTAAAGTCGCATCGACGGCAATATCCCTGTTTCCGGCGGGTAGTCTGGATGATATATACGTCCCGGCAAAACCATCTGAGATTGTCTTTATTTTTCTTCCTGACAGCTTTTTTCTTTTTATCCGATCACGCCTGTCCATCATCTTTATTTTGGACGTATCTATAGGATCCCCCACCGAAAATACCATTTCTTCCGGCGGCATTCCCCCTTCACCATCGTCTCCGGGAGGTTTATCTCTCTCTTTAGGCATCTGCGGCTCCCGGGAAGGGGGATTTTGGGAGTTCAGGTCTTCTTCATCAGGTTTTTTTTTTGCTCATCCAGCTTTTCCTGAGCGTCTTTTATCGATTCATCCAGCTTTTCCTGATCAATTTTTGGCTCTTCAAAAGGCTTTCTTCTCATCCTGTGGGGGAGGGCAAATTCCATAGCCTCACGAACATCCTCCATAGTAACCTCTGTTCTCTTATCAAATGCCGCAATTGTCTTTGCAGTTCTTACAATAGTAATATCGGCACGATGGGTCCGGACTCCCATCTCGATACAGGTAGAGGAGATCATCTCAAGTAGATCGTTGCTGACTGTAACTTCAGGCAATATCTCCTGAGCAGACAAAATCCTGTCTCTAAGCTCGTTTTGCTCCTTTTCAGCTCCCTCAACAAAAAAATCAGGATTCCTTTCATATTCTTCAATTATCCTTATTATCTCGGTGCGCTGCCCGATATCCTCGATCCCGTCGACACTTACCTGAAGTCCAAACCTGTCCAGAAGCTGTGGACGAAGTTCTCCCTCCTCAGGATTCATCGTTCCGATAAGAATGAATTTTGCAGGATGCGAAAGAGATATTCCTTCCCGCTCAACCGTATTTACACCCATTGCGGCTGCATCGAGCAGTACATCTGCAACATGGTCATCAAGGAGGTTTATCTCATCGATATATAGAATCCCACGATTGACTGATGCCAGAATTCCGGGCTCAACAGCTTTCATACCCTCTTTTATAGCCTTTTCAAGATCTATGGTTCCGACAACCCGATCTTCGGTCACACCAAGAGGAAGATCGAC
>JAFGKW010000002.1 GCA_016928355.1 Methanomicrobiaceae archaeon | reverse complement strand
TTCTATCCTGATAGTCCGGCAGCGAAGCGGAATATCGAATGCCTCATAGAAATGCAGGCGAAGGCCGGTGGTGACGCACTGATAGGGCGGAGGCTGTTCCCGCTCCTGAAATCAGCCGGGTTTGAAGAAGTTTCGGTTTCGCCAAAGACGGTCTATGTCGATTCCTCGAGACCTGCCCTTGTTGAGGGTTTTACGAAAAAGACCTTTACCGCGATGGTTGAAGGGGTCGGTGAGGACGTCATATCCTCCGGGATGATGGATAGGGGGGAATGGGATAAAGGAATCCGGGCACTTTACCGGACTGCGGAGGACGACGGGACCTTCTGCTATACATTCTTCAGGGCGACCGGCGCCAGGCCGGTTTAAGGAAGGGCTTTATTCTTCGGGTGAATATTTAAATCACTGATTATCATGAAAAGAGAGAATCTCAGGAGAACTATTATCACCATCTCGGCATTCCTTATGCCGTTTACAATGTTCTTCATATCACCGGTTGTAATACTTCTGGCAGCCGCTGAGGGAATAATAAATTCAAGTGCAGCAGTCTTTATTGTTCTTTTTATTGTATCGCTGTTCATCGGCAGGTTCTGGTGCGGGTGGCTCTGCCCCTCCGGCGGTATGCAGGACGCTATTGGCTCAGGCAGCAGGAAAAAGCCCTCAGGAGGCTGGAAAGACTTCATCAAGTTCGCCTTCTTTGTGCCGTGGGCGGGACTGATAGTATGGTCTTTTATTGCAGCAGGAGGCATTTCAGCTGCAAATCTCCTTTACGGAACGGAAGAAGGGATATATCCGGAAATTCTCTACGTCTATCTTATTGTTCTGGTTGCAATTGTTCTCTTCACGTTCGCTCTTGGGAAACGCTCCATTTGCAGGTATCTCTGTCCTATTGCGGTCATAATGATCATAGGCAGGAAGATTGGCACTGCATTGCACCTACCCGGACTGAAACTCACGGTGGTTTCTGAAAACTGTGTAGAGTGCGGAAGGTGCGATTCAGCCTGCAACATGGGAATACCGGTATCCGGAATGGTAAAAGAGAATAATACTGAAAATCGTGAATGCATACTCTGCGGAGCCTGTGTTGATGCCTGTAAAAAGGACGCGATAAAGATCGGTTTTGGTAGAAGATAGTGGCAGAATCCGGTAATTTTTTAGAACAGATTTTATCCCCCGAAAAGGCGCAGGATTACGGCTGCGATGCTCCCTGCACCCGCACCGATCCCGGCAGAGACCTGACGCTCGGAGACGCCTCCGGCCCTCAGGGGCGGATTCTGCATCCCGATGGCAGTGATTCTCCGTTCAAGCTCCTTTTCATTCTCTTTTATGCCTGCAATCTCAGTACGAATCCATTTTACGTCCCTGTTGGTCTCGATTATCTTTTCAACAATCTCATCATTACGCATATCAAAAACCTCCGGAGAAAAGAGTTTTCAGGGATTCCTCCCATCAAACCTGTCCTGTTTCAGGCAAGTGCAGAAACTGAATCGGCCCATGTTTCAACAGTGTTCAGGACTGAGTCGTTTTCATAGCCCGAGATTCTCACCTTCGTGCGTGTGAAGGTCACATAATAGATGTCGCTGGTTGCGTCATGGCATTTCAGCTGGCAGTACCATGTGTCGTTTCCTTCATCACGAACAGGATTTCCGCCAACTGCAGCGGAAAGATCCGTATCTGCAAGGATTACTGTGGCTGCGTCGTTCATCGCAGAGACTGACGGACACTTTACTGAAAGATTTCCTGCCCGCTCCCCGGCGACATCCTCGAATACGACCTTTGCGATATAGTGTTCACGATTCTTCACAACCCCGGCTATGCTGACTCCGCCTTCGGTGTATGCAGTACACCCGAAGGGATTGTTGTCGATTACCGACTGGACGATTGCAGAAAAGTCTGATATATCTGCAATCGGGTTTGCAAGTTCACGAACTGCACTCTTAGAATTGCTGGTCTCAATAAAATCGGCCATTTTTTTCACATTCCTACAATGTCTTCTTAAACTGCCGTCCGGGGGCACCAGGGCCCCCGGGCGACATTACATAGTTGCACTCCGGGGTTTATACACCGGTTCCATGCAGGCTGCGAAAGTAAAAAAATATTTTGATAAATTAATCTTAAAAAAAGGTAATTATTAAATCAGGCTTATATCCGGCCTCTTCTCCGGGCAAAAAGTCCTGCCAGGCCGAGTGCTGTAAAAGCTGCTGTGATGCCGAATCCGGGTGTTGCCTTTGCTTCTCCCTGCGGCTTCATAGCGACGCTGACAGTTGCCGTTCCGCCGGCGGGAACATTCACCTGATCTTCATTATCCTGGTATCCTGAGAGCTTCAGCAGGACATCACGCGTTCCGGAGGTGACTCCGGGGATCTTTACCGGGGTAATGCCCTTGTATTCATTGTCCACGAAGACATTTGCGCCCGAAGGGGTCGAGGAGATTGATAGTTCTCCTTTTGCTGCCTCAGAGATCGGGACGAGATTGGCGTTTAGGGTCACTGTCTGTCCTGCACCTGCTGTTACGGTCTGATCGTAGTCACGGTAACCGGTGAGCTCGACCGACACCTTGTAGGTCCCCGGGCTGACGGTTAGTGTATATGCACCGGGAATACCATCGTCGTTTGTCTTTCCCATGTATTGACCGTTGAGATAGACCTCGGCCTCTCCGGGGTAGGATATGACCCTGATATAACCGTTTCCTGAGGAAGACGGCTTCAGGGTCCCATGAACGGTCATGATCGCACCGGCCTTTACATACTGCATTGTCGTCCAGTCGCTGTAACCGGGGGCGGCCAGCCTGATATTATGATTCCCGGCGACAAGGTCATTCACCGTTACAGCTGTAATTCCCACGTTTTTCCCGTCTACATAGGCATAAGCATTGTCGGGCTCGGATGTGATCATAAGCGACCCGTAGGCCGTCTTCTGCTGAAGATTATAGCTGCGGGTAATTGTCTGCCCGGCCGAGATGATCACTGTCTCTGCAGTTGTACTGTATCCGCTCTTGTCGACCTGGACCCCGTAGGTGCCTGGAGATAGAGAGATCGAGAAGGGTGTTGTTCCCTGGTATTTCTTGTCAATGTATACCGATCCGCCCGAAGGTGTGGAGTAGATGTTCAGGGTTCCCGATGCCGAAGGCCCGGACTGCATAGTGATATATACATCCACTCTTCCGCCCGGTCCGGGGGGTGAAGGCAGGCTCTGCGTCACCGTGGTGTAACCGGATTTGGATACCCTTATCGTGCTGTACGGGGCCTGACTGGTCTGGTATTCGACGGAGAGGATTCCGCCGGAGATTGAGCCCTTATAGACGCCGTCGAAGTACACTTCAGTACCGTCGACATTACATCGTACGATGTACCAGCCGATACCCGGGGTGGGGACCGGTGTTGCGGTCTTTGTGGCGGTAACGGTTGCTACAGGCGGAGTGGGTGTAGCCGTTGTCGGTGTTGGCGTTGCCGTAGTCGGAGTGGGTGTAGCTGTTGTCGGTGTTGGCGTTGCCGTAGTCGGAGTGGGTGTAGCTGTTGTCGGTGTTGGCGTTGCCGTAGTCGGAGTCGCCGTCACTGTCTCATTCCCGTCGCCAGCTGCAGATGCAGGTACTGCGGAGAACATTAAAACCAGAAAAATGATGCATAAAGCAAAAGGAAGTTTTCTCACCATTGTATCTCAAAATAGAGAATGATTATATTTAAACAATTTGAATTATGGATTGACCTAAATTCAGGAGATGATGTCGAGTATCTTCTTTGAGGCGTCTCCGTCTCCGAACGGATTCTCCCAGTTCCGCTCCCTGTTGATCATCTTCTCCGCCGCTGCAAGTATATCCTCCTTTTTCGTTCCCCCGAGGATATTTGCGCCGACGTCTATTGTTTCAGGCCTCTCGGTGTTGTCCCTGAGGGTTACACACGGAACCCTGAGGATGCAGCTCTCCTCCTGGAGTCCGCCGGAATCTGTCAGTACAAGTTTTGCATTCTTTTCAAGCTGCAGGAATGTCAGGTAATCCTGCGGTTCGAGGAACCTGATACCCGGGGTGTCGATTGAAAACTCCTCAAGCATCTTCTTCGCCCGGGGGTGTATGGGGTAGATTACCGGGATGGAGTATATACGCCCGAGTTCATGGATCGAGGCAATTATCGATGAAAACCTCTCCCTGCTGTCCACGTTCTCCATTCTGTGTGCGGTGACTAGTAAGTATCCGCCTCTCTCAAGGCCGAGTTCATCCATCACGTTCATCGATGACTCGCTGATCTCAATATTCTCGGATACGGCATCGACGATGGTGTTCCCGGTCATAAATATCTTCTCAGGTTCGATTCCCTCAGAGAGGAGGATCTTTTCCGCCTTTTCAGTCGGGGCAAAGAGGTAGTCCGAGCAGTGATCGGTCAGGATCCGGTTGATCTCCTCCGGCATTCCCCTGAAATAGCTCCTGAGACCTGCTTCAATATGTCCGACTGCAATACCCTCTTTTGAGGCCGCATAAGCAGCAGCAAAGACAGTGTTCGTATCTCCGAGAACGAGAACTGCATCAGGACGGTTTTCATCGAAGAGGCTCTCCATTCCCATCATAATCTTCGCTGTCTGTTCGCTCTGCTTTCCGGAGCCGACCCTGAGGTTGAAATCCGGTTCGGGAAGCTCCAGCTGCCTGAAAAAGATCTCATCCATATTGGCGGAGTAATGCTGGCCCGAATGTACCAGGCTGAATTCAGTGCCCCTTCTGATGCACTCCCGGATTACCGGGGACATTTTTATTATCTCCGGGCGTGTCCCGAGAACGAGGGATATCATAATATTAAATCTCCTTTTATGGTCTAAAGGGTGACGGGAAAAATTATTGTCCCTTTGTCTTTCCGGTTATCGCTGATAATGCATTCCTGATGTCATCGATGAGCTTTCCTTCCGATTTCATCACCATCCATATTGCTGCAAGCATTACGATATACTCGACTGCAAAGAAGGCAACTATGAATGTATATCCCCCGGTCCCTGGTGCGGACGTGTACTCGAGGTTTGTATAGAACGAGTTGAAAAGCAGCGGAAACTCCATATAGACCAGCGCCTGCACCAGGTAATACATGATAACCCCCTTAAATGAATCTGCGAGGAGGAGTGCGAAGAAAGGTGTCATCCATGTGATATACTGCGGGCTGTGGAATTTGGTGAAGAATACGGTCGCAAATATCGTAAGAAGGATCAGTGTAAGAAGCCTTCTCTCGGTGCTGATTCCCTTTACATAGCTGAACGCAAGGATAAGAAGGACCACGATCACCATGAGGGCATACATGACGAGCGATATTGACCCTGCTGTAAGGGGTAGTCCGGTTGCGGACAGCACCGAATAGATCGTGTATGTCGCGGTATTCACGTAAACATCCACCGAATAGCCCGTTGCGAAGAGGTACGTCTTAATGGTATCCGGCTTTAGAATGAAGAGCGGAATAAAGAGTATTATTCCTACAGGTATTGCCACTTTCAGGAAGGATATTATCTCCTCCTTCAGCGATGTTTTGCGTGAGTTAAAGATCAGGATGAAAGGAAGCGCCAGAGCAGGGAAGATCTTTGCAAAGAACGCCAGAACATTGGAGATGTAACCCCTGACAGGCATTGAGTATACCGTGAAGAAGAGCGTTGCCATAAGCAGGAATACCGGGAAAGAGTCGTATTTCGTCATTACGAAGTATCCTGCCGAGAATGCCGTTGCATACATCAGTCCTGCGAAGAGTGCAGACTTGTTTTCATGGATCTTAAGTGCGATGAAGTATACCAGGATCGCTGTTACCATATCGAGCAGGGACATGATCACCTGGTAGCCGTACACATATGTCATTGCGTCTCCTGTCATCAGGGCAAAAGGCAGGGGCATAAGCACAGGTATCAGGAAGAGAACCGGGTATTCAATATTGAAATCGACATACGGCATCATGCCGGAGGCGATATTGGCCGCATACTGCAGGTAATACGAAATATCGAAAAGATCGATGAACGAGTGAAAAAGTCCTGTGGTCACGTTGAGTACGATAAATTTTGTAATCAGGGACAGGACTGCAATTATTGCTATATTCCGGATAAGTTCGTCCCTTTTTATGGAACTAAAACCAATGCCGATAAAAGTGCAGCCTGTCTCTTTTTTCGGTTTCTTTGCCATTAATTATAAAGCAGGCATTGTAATATCAAATAATTTCCGATGTGAAAAAGAAGGATTTAACGGTGCCCTTTGGGCTTCATGATTACGATCGTTCCGCCCCAGTCAGGGAGAGGGAAGAAAGCCACCCCCGATTCTTCCCTGAATTCGGATATTGCCTGTTTTACACCGTCGTAATGAGAGTTGTTGTAGTCGTGGATGAATATATACCCGCCCGGGGAGAGGCGCGGGTAGAAGTAGTTCAGGCCCTCCATTATCGGGTTGTAGAGGTCGGTATCGAGTGATACGAAACAGAACGTCTCATCAAGCCCGCCGAGCGACTCGGGGAAGTAGCCTTTTTTTACCACGCAGTTGTCCCGAAACTCCATCTTCGAGAGAACGTGCTCCACGTTTGTTAAGGAGAAGTCCTGGTCGAGCGAGTAGTAACCCTCATCCTCATCCTTCTTCAGGTCGCGGTCGTCAAAGCCCTCGAAGGTGTCGAAAAGGTAGAACTTCCTGTCCGAAAAGACCCTGTTGATATATTTCGCAAAGTCCCCCTGGAAGACGCCAACCTCGGCTACAGAACCCTCAACATTCCCGGATCTGATCTCTTTTCCGGCCATGTCCAGTGCGAGCAGGCGGACATGATCGGGATATGATATGTCAGTCACCTTTCTGTCGTAGAACTGTGTCTCGATCGTGAGCCGCAGCGGCGGGATGCTCTTTGGCCGGGTGAACAGTCCGAGCACTTTATTCATCACCGAGTACCCGGTGTATAGAAGTTTTCTCCTGTATTTCGTCTGTTTGTATGTATTCAAAATTTCACCCCTAGCGGAAAAGCGACTCCTGTTTTAATATATTAATATTGCAATAAAAATCTATAAAGGTTTCTTTCAAACAGAATATATAGTTTCACAAATAATAATTTAACTATTGTATGGCAGATTTTAATGAAATAGAGGGGCAAAACGGAGGAAAAACCATCGTTGTTGTCCCCTGCTACAATGAAAGCGAAAATATTCCCAAAATAGTCAGACTAATATCCGATATGAAGAACCGGGGGGGTCTTGCAGGCATTGATTTTGTCTTTGTAAATGACGGGAGCAGGGACAACAGCCTCGAACTGATTAAACAACTTTCCGCAGAGCACGGGTGGATGAAGTATGCGGATCACGGGGTGAATAAAGGATTTGCACAGGCCCTCAGGACAGGAAGGCAGTATGCAATTGACAACTCGTATGATCTTATCGGCCAGATCGACTGTGATATGACACACCCGCTGGAGATGCTTGTGGAAATGCAGAAGCTCTTTCCGGAATATGATATGGTTCTTGCAAGCCGCTATGTGAAAGGAGGCGGAATGAAGAATGTCCCCCTGTGGAGGGTTCTTTTGAGCGAGACTGCACAGGTCTTCTTCAGGACTGTCTTCAGGATAAAGACCCGGGATGCTACCAGCGGCTATCGTCTTATCAAAAAGGAGGTTCTGCAGAACGTCCCCCTCGAGGAGGACACTTTCGCCATACAGCTTGAGCTGACAATAAAGGCCGAGAGGGCTGGATACACTATTTGCGAGCTTCCGTTCGTTCTCGTCAACAGGGAGTTCGGATCGTCCAGTTTCAATATGAAGCAGTTCATTGTATACGTAAAATCTGTCATGAGGCTCATTTTTTAACGGAGATCGCCGATGTCTGAGGAAGTCTGGGAGGCCCTGTGGGGCAGGGAGCACATAAAGAGCGACTACAGCCTTAAGTACATCGAGTTCATGAAGGACTTTATTTCAGGACTTGAACCCGGGAGCAGGATAATCGAGGTTGGCTGCGGGACGGGGCAGACACTTGAGCTTTTTTCAGAAGAACACAATACTACCGGAATTGACATATCCGCAAACGCACTCAGGCACGCGAGGGGAAGGTGCGACAACCCGACACTTGCGGATATGTTCCATCTCCCGTTTAAAGACGAATCCTTCGACCTTGTTTATAATTCAGGTGTAATCGAGCATTTTCCCGATCCCGAAAATACAGATGCCGTAAGGGAGATGGCGAGAGTCACGAAGAAGGGCGGCTGTATCGTAATCATTGTGCCGAACTCAGGATGCATATGGTACAGGGTCTGGAAGTATCTCGCATATGTTGTAAGCAGTTTTGAATTCGGATACGAGGAGGACTACTCTGTTGCAAGGCTGAAGAGGATCGTAACCGAAGCAGATCCGGACCTGAAGATCGAGAAGTTCTTTGGTCTCCAGGCCCTCTTCCCCCTTGCCACTAACAAAACCGAGCTCCTTTCCGAGGGATTGCGTGAAAAGATCGGAAAGGTCGAAAAAATTCTGCCTAAAAAAGAGTACTATGGTTATGCAGTCGGCATTATTGTGAAAAAGTAATTATCCCGTGGAAATCAAATAATCAGGTTGTGGCGGGAATGAGGAAGAAACTGAAAATTGCCTTCATTTTTATAGGCATACTGCTCTTTCTCTACATTCTGCTGAATGTAAATATACCTGTCCTGCTTGAAATACTTTCAAATATCAATTATTTTTTCCTTGCAATTGTTATACTGGTTTATTTTGCCAGCCTTTTATTCAGGGTCCTGAAGTGGAAGTGGATAACGAATATCATCTCGCGTGAATTCTCATTCGGCGATGCAATGATATCCTATCTCGTCGGAATAGCGTTTTCGACAGTTACCCCGGCAAAAATGGGGGATATTCTCAGGATATTCTATGTGAGGCGAAAGGACGTCGAGTACGGCGATGCCATCTCCGCACTTGTAATGGACAGGATAATCGATATGCTTATGCTGTTCCTTATCGGAATCCTTGCCCTGCTTACGTTTTCATGGTTCTACGGTATACAGGTTATCCCGGTATGGATTGTAACGCTGATTGCAGCGGCTTTCATCGTCTTCGTCATAATAATCTTCAGCAGGCGGATCATGGAGACGATCTGCATACCCTTAATGAGGG
Source organism: Methanomicrobiaceae archaeon (assembly GCA_016928355.1). Taxonomy (GTDB): domain Archaea; phylum Halobacteriota; class Methanomicrobia; order Methanomicrobiales; family Methanomicrobiaceae; genus Methanolacinia. Next base: position 27,297 of record JAFGKW010000002.1, on the reverse strand, counting down.
ACCTGATTCCTGCAAGATGGAAGGACCGTGCGATGGTCCAGTTCAACCACTATTTTACAGGTATAAACCTGCTACTGAGCGCCCCTGCCTCGATGGCGAAGGCGGTCTCCGCCGGTCTTGTATCGTGGATTCTGCCGTTCTTCTACGCGTATTTCATGGCACTTGCACTCGGAATTGACCTTCCCCTGAACTTCTTTGTTGTCATCATCCCCATCATCGCAATAATCGAACTTCTGCCTGTAAGCATATCGGGAATCGGGACAAGAGATCTCGCCCTGATATACCTCTTCGGCCTGCAGGGCGTATCTCCTGAAGCTGCAGTCGCATTTTCGATACTCTACCTCTTCATATGCTACTGGATGATAGGCATAATCGGAATCCTCGTATGGCTGAAGTTCCCGATAAAGATTGAAGAAAGTGAAGATGAGGAATCCGGGGATTGAAAATAAAAAAACAAAAAAATTTATTCTGTTTTGTTCTTCCAGGTGACATGCCTGTTTACCAGGAAATTCCAGATGAATGCAATGAATATTCCTGCAATATTTGAGATAAGATAATAGATTCCTGCAAACTCGGTAAGGATGAACAAAACAGCCATATTGATCACGACGCCGCAGATCGAGACAACCTCGAATGATATGAATCTCTTCCACCTTTTGTCCATATGGCTGTTCTTCGCACCCCCGAATGTCCAGGTGTCGTTGAGGATGAAGTTCGTTATTATCGCCGCCTCGATTGCAAAGAGGCTGGATATCATGTAATATATGCCGAGATAGTCGGTCAGACCGTAGAGTATTGCCGTATTGACAACTATCCCGGATGCGCCGACAAGACCGAATTTGATAATCTTCTTCCATTCCTGCCAGACATTCGTTTCGTGATTCTTCAGTGCATATGTCCCGATGTCTAAGCACTGGAGGAGGTAGTCGGCCATGGTTGAGAGTTTGAGCTTGCTTTCGCCCTCTTCCCTGTCCCTGAATGTGAAGGGGATCTCCTTAGCTCTCTTCCAGGTTCCCTTGCCGAGAACTTCCATCAGGATCTTGTATCCACGGGGCTTCATCTTAGCATCTGCAACGACATCCTTTTTGATTGCAAAGAATCCGCTTACGGGATCGGTAATCTCCGGAAAGAGGATTCTCCCGAATACCGTTGCGCCGAGGGATATGATCCTTCTCTTGAGCGGCCAGTTCTGGATATCGCCGCCTTTTGTATAACGGCTGCCGATAACGACATCATATCCGTCCTCTTTTACCGACTTGTAAAATTCAGGAATGAGATCCGGAGGATGCGAGAAATCCGCGTCTATCACCTGGATGATATCCGCCTGTGCATTCTCAAATCCTTCGACAACCGACTGCGAGAGGCCGTGGTCATCCTCTCTTACTATCAGGTTTACGCCTGGAATCTCATCTTTAAGTCTTTTAACAATATCTATCGTCCCGTCGGAGGAGTTGTCGTCGACAACGAGGATCTCGCTTTTTATCCCCTTCCCAGAAAGAATTCCCGAGACCGTCCTTGTAATATTCTCGATATTTTCGGCCTCGTTAAAAGTGGGAATTATTACTGTGATATCATAATTTTTCATCTGATTACCAGTTAATTCGATGTAAAGAGATATATTCCCATGTATTGGCCCTGAAACTGAGTATTCTGCTGCAGCCAGTCAACCGCCCCGCCTGTCGGGTCTACGGCCATGATATCGCTGGTCATTATATAGAATTTGGTAGTATTGCCGGTCGTTGCCGCTATCTCCTCAAGATTCTTTACAGAGTCGGCGCTGTATTCCGTGGTTCCGTCATCCGTACTGCTGTAGTAGTAGTTTAAGGGCTGTTTGATATATCCGGGAAGCACCACGATGACATCTCCTTCGTTTGTTGCCTCTTCGATGCCGGTTGCAAAACCACGCCAGTCGTTCTTGGTGTAGGATGTATAGTATCCTGCGAGTGCAGGCAGGTTGATTATGAATATGACCGCAATCAGGACGGCTGCGGCCTTCTTCATATCAATTGATTTGGGCACAAGCAGCAGACACCCGGATACTGTCATGAAGTAGAACGGGAGAAGGTAGATCATATACCTCGGGCTCATCGGGATCTTTGTCGAGAGTATCATACTCACGATGAAGGGGAGGACCAGGGAGAGGATAAGGAGCAGAAACATATTCCTGTCCGATCTCCATACCGCGTAAAGTCCGAATAATGCAAGTATTAAGAGGATCGCCGTCGTCAGCATGTCTCCGGAGATCATCATGACGGTCTGGGTCATGACATTTATTCCGGACAGTCCCCATGTAGGCCCGGATGCGGTTCTTTTGAAGAACAGCCCGACCGTGACCACTATCAGGGGGAGGGACATTATTATGAAGAGCCCTAATGCGATAATGAGCGGTTTTAAGCTCTCTGCCGCGTTCTTCATGATTTCCTCCCGCTTTACGATGAGTGCGTGGAGTATGATGATTCCTATGGCTACGAATACGTAGAAATGGGTCCAGAACGCAAATGCGGAGAAAACTCCGAAGAGTGCCCACCACTTTGTTCCGCCGTTCCGCATTGCGTACAGGTACGAGAGGAGTGCGATCGAGAAGAAGAAGAGCATCGGAGTATATGCCCTTGCCTCCTGCGAGTAGAATATGTGGAATGAGGAGAATGCAATCAATGCGGCGGTGACCGCACCACCTGCCTTTCCCGAGACTTCCCTGCCGAGGAAGTAGAATACCGGCACTGTCAGTGCACCGAGAAGGGCGGGTATAAACCTCAGTATAAACTCGTTGTCACCCGCACCGAGCATGAAGTGCTCCATATAGTAAAAGAGCGGTGGATTGAATTCACCTGATGCGGTTGCGTCCCAGATCCCGGAGAGGGACATCTGTGCAAATACATGTGTCGATGCCTCGTCGAGCCATAATGAGTTGAACCCGATATTGTAGAACCTGAGTATGAAACCGATGACTGTAAGAGCAATCAGGATCTGTGCGTACCTGTTCTTCAGTATCACATTCTTCAGGTTTTCTGTATTCAGGTCCGAGAGAGAGTTGACCGCGTATTTGTCCTCAGGGAGGATCTCGGCCTTTTTTGCCGGTTTTTTAGAATCAGCTTTTTTCTTTGTATTCTTCCCCATTCAAATCACCAGTATTCTGATTTTTTCCAATAAAATATATGCGTTTATGTTTCCCCTGTAAAGATATCCTCATCTTCCTCTCTCCAGCGGGGATCTGCAACTGCAAGAAGTTCGAGGTCATGGTCCCCGGAGCACTCGATCCACTGGACCGAGCCGGGCGGGATGTAGACTGCCTGCCCGGGGCAGACCTCCTGCTCTTCACCGTCGATGTGCATTATCCCGCTGCCGGCGATTATATAGTATATCTCGGTCGATTCCCTCATCCTGTGCGGGACTGTCTTCTCTCCGGCCCTGACGAATGCATGTGCAATGCTTGCATTCATCCTGATCGGGGCGACCCCCTTTTTCGCCTCCCTGTCCGGGTGGAGGAGTTCACAGAGAGTGCAGCCGTCTCCTGCAGTGAAGTATTCAGCTTTTTTTATATCTCTTACAATCAATGCCGGTCCTCCGGATGATTTATTTTTTGTACCTCAAGATACATAACATTAAGACCGGAGATGTAAATATGGCAGAAAGGAAGGTAAAAATCGAGACAAATCTCGGCGATATTGTAATAAAACTCTACGATGATATGCCTGTAACGGCAGGGAATTTTGAAAAACTCGTCTCTGAAGGATTTTATGACGGGATAATCTTCCACAGGATAATCAGGGGATTCATGATACAGGCAGGATGTCCCCAGGGAACAGGCACCGGGGGTCCGGGCTACAACATCAAAGACGAGTTTGTAAAGGGCCACCCAAACGTCCGCGGCACAATCTCGATGGCAAATACCGGGATGCCGAATACAGGCGGAAGCCAGTTCTTCATCAACCTGATGGACAACACCTATCTCGACTGGGACAACCCGCAGACCCCCTCGAAGCACCCCGTCTTCGGGGAGGTTGTGGAAGGTATGGATGTCGTCGACAAGATATCTATGCTGCCGGCAGATACCTCGGACAGGCCGAGAGCCGATGTAAAGATAATCAGGGCAACAGTCCTTTAATCAACCCTTTTTTTTAAAAGAATCATTATTCCATGTCCGCTTAACCCTGCAAGAAGGGATAAGAGGAGCAGTGCTGTAAATTCCCTGAGGATCAGCCCCGGCCCGGAGAGAGGTATGCCGGCAAGTCCTGAAGCCATTATGAACATTCCCGCGATCATGGTCCCGGAGAATATAGAGAATACCGGGGAGAATGCCTCCTCGTTGTTTCTGTTCATCTCGGAGAATACCGCAAGGGCCGCAATCGTACCGGCAGGGCAGGCGATTATTCCGGCCGCAGCTACTGCGGCCGTGCCTGAAAAGGGTATGAGCATTACGCCTGCAGCAAGTCCTGCAATCCCGGCTTCCATGTAGTCTGCCTTGGATTTGCCTGCCTGTGAAATTACAGCCGCCATACTGGCAAAGGCGGGGAGCACTGCCGGAAAGTTCTCCCCCAGCAGAAAGAAGGATGCCGCCTGGACTGCCAGCCCTGCGGCGAGGATCGCAATTGTTGTTGTAATCGTTCCGGCCGTCATAAAAATGATCAGGTTATCAGGCGGTTTTGAAGCGGTTGCCCTTGGATTTTATAAGATTCATCCTCTTCATATCGCCGAGCATACCCTTGAGGAATTTTTCATCGAGATCGAACCTGAATTCGTCGCTTGTATTCTCCACCGTGAACTTCAGGTTCTTCATCTCCCCGAAAAGGTCATCAAAAGACGATTTGTCACCTTTATTCAGGTAATCGATGATCTTCTCCGCAAGCAGCGATTTTATGTAACCGTTCTCTTTGAGTCTCCAGACCGAGTCCTCATCAACATCATATACCTCCATGACCTCATCGATGATCTCTGGTTCGGCTGCAATCGAGAACTCGGGCGGAAGTGATACATGAGTCTCGACCCCTGACATTACGTTTATTATCGTGTTTATATTGAACCGGCTTCTCTTCTCGGGCGAAGATGCCTCAAGCATCATATCCGAAGGGACTGCGGTGACAATCCTGCCCGGTTCGGCAGCACTTCTGAGGAGCCATTCTTCACCATTCTTCTCCAGCAGACCGTTCTCGTTTAACAGGTGAAATATTGTCATGCTTTTTGCTATCTTATTCTCATCATCATCCGGATTTTCAGCCTCTGGCTCTTTCCATTCTTTGCATCCTTCAAATCCCGGGACAGCCGAGAGACAGTCGCCCGGTTTTGCAGAGCTGAAAAATTCAGAGAGCCTCTCCTTTCTCAATGTAAGTTCGTCTATGATCTCCGTGTACATATCGGACATCAGGACCTGGACGTCTGTCTTTTCACCGTTATCCTCGTATTTCTGCCTTTCCTCGTGAAAGAGGGAGATGAAATCATCGATCGTGCCCGTGCAGAGCGTCTCCTTTACAAGTGTGCTGATCTTCCTGCTTTTGGTCTTGAATCCTGTTTTTTTCAGTTTTGAAGTAAACTCGTCGGCATGTTCCGGGTTATAGAATATTATTGTCTCTTCGAAAGTCATCCTACCTTATAGATAGAAAAGATTACATGTTAATAAATGCGTGCCCAGGTACAGTATCCGCCGTCTTCTGTTCTTGTCAAAGTTATCCCTGATTCGGCCACTGTTTTCCCTGAAAGGGCATCAATGGCCTTTACGCCAATGCGAACCTCTTCCGGAAGATCTGTGGGCAGTGCCTCTCCTTCAGATATGTATGTCCACCAGACTGTCTTATCGGTGATACAGGGCGGGCTGCATTGTGATATTTCCGGAGTCCACAGGAGAAAACCACCGTAATCCGCCGACCATTCATACACCACATCCCCATCTCCGGAATAATCCGCCGACAGGCCGATCCCGGGTGCCGAGGACATGGGAGGCGACCAGTAATCATTTTCAGGAATAATTTCCACCTGTCCGCTCTCCCCTGATATACATCCTGCAGCCAGTAACAGTAAGGTAAGCAATATTGCCGCATATTTCAGGGCACCCTGGATCTTCTGCATAATTAATTTATATTCATGTGCTGCTCTTCTTTGTTTCGGCAGATCCTTTACCTTGTAAAGATCTCTTTCTGCCAACCTTTTTTGGTTTCAGGTTCAACCTGAATATACAATGAAGGGGATGAGGGACGAGATAATCTCAAAGTTTCTTGAGGCTGACCTCCAGGTACACCCCGAGGTGGTCCTTTATCTTCTCGAATCGGACGATCCTTCCCTTATCGATGGTGTGATAGCAAATGTCCCCCCTGATGCATTTGTAGCCCTTCCCTCACACATACCCGGTTTCAGGCTTGAGGGCTTCGAGCCCCCGAGGCCGAGGCTAAAGAGCGATCTGCCGCCTTCAAAGAAGGAGGAGCCAGGAAAAGCCGGAAAGACCGAGACCGACGGAGAGCGCTTCATGCCCGAAGGCGATGTCGACGTGGTCTACGGTATGCCCGCCCCCGGAAACGGCGGTGTGGACTTCAACGATTTCGTCTTCTATTTCAGGGACAGGTACGAAAAGCTCGCAAAATATCTCCGCAAGAGGGGCGAGGCGATCCCGGTCTCGGCCCTTACCCAGACCGACCGCTACAGGCAGGACGAGGTCTCGATAATCGGCATGGTCTCTGATCTCAGGAATACGGCGAACGGGCACAGGATGGCGGTTCTTGAGGACCCGACAGACTCGATAAACGTCCTCTTCAATAACAAAAGAGAGGTATTCGCCGAGGCCGAGAAGCTGATCCCCGACGAGGTTATTATGGTCAGGGGGAAACTCTCAAACGACGGCAATCTCTTCTTTGCAGATACCATGATGAGGCCGGACGTGCCGGTGAATAATGCACCGTTTAAGAGCAGGACTCCAGGAAAGGCCGTATTTATCTCCGATGTCCATGTTGGCAGTGACACCTTCCTCTCCGAAGAGTGGGAGAGGTTCTCGGAATGGCTGCACGAGTCGGATGCAGAATATCTCCTGATTGCAGGCGACCTTGTAGACGGAATCGGAATATACCCTGACCAGGACAAGGAGCTTTTAATCGCCGATATAGACGGGCAGTATAAAGAGTTCGGCCGGATGATCTCCGCACTTCCCAGGCACATGCAGATCATAATCTCTCCCGGAAACCACGACGCAATCAGGGGTTCGGAGCCTCAGCCGGCTCTTCCGGAGAGGTTCTCAAAGTACTTCCCGGACAATGTTGTTATTGTCGAAAACCCGGCATTTGTCCGCCTCCATGGTGTCGGCATCCTGATGTACCACGGCAGGAGCTATGACGACCTGATATCGATGATCCCCGGGGCATCGTATACAAAGCCGGAGGATATGATGGTCGAGATGCTGAAACGGAGGCATCTCGCATGCACCTACGGTATGAGGACCCCGATTCTTGCTGCAAAGGAGGACAACCTCGTAATCGAACCTGTCCCCGAGATCCTCCATACGGGCCATGTCCATATCTGCGGGGTGGTTAACTATCGCGGTGTTTTGTGCATGAACACCGGGACGTGGCAGTCGCAGACGTCGTTTCAAAAGCAGATGAATATCCAGCCCACACCGGCACGGGCGATGGTAGTCGATCTCCAGACCCTCGAGCCCCAGATCTTCGATTTTTCCGGTGAGACTGAATAAAAAAAGGGTTGGATGATGTTTTTTCAGGTATTCCCTTCCGGGACGGATTCATCCTCCGGTTGCACTGTGTTTCCAAGTTTATAGAGATCAGTGACGGCTATTCCTGCAACTGTATAGACGACTGTAACAACGGCCCACCAGCAGAGAAGGAAGATGATGCAGACTGCCGCTATCGCTGTTGCGTGAACTGCGAAGAAATGATAGTCATATCCTGTAAAGGCGGGCGTCATCTGTATGAGGGGGTTGAAAAGAGATATCCAGAGCAGGATCAGCCCGAATACGATGATGCAGGCTGCAGTCTCGATCCACGTCTTACTTAACATAAATAGCGAATTCTTCGCTGCTCCGGGGACGTCTCTTTTTCCCAGCACTATTCCGGGGATTACAAACAGCGTGATTGTGAGGAGGATTGCGTTTATGAACATGAGGGTGAAGGTCTGCGATATTGCCGCCGAAACCATTCCGGGGATGTAGTACAGGAACGGGATGGAGAGTGTTGCGGTAACGAACGCGGGGTAGAGGTGGTTATAGTAAGGGTGATGGACGAGAATGGTATAGACTGCGGTTCCCGCAAGCGCCATGAGAAACGACCATTCAGCTACCGGCTTTAAGTGGCACTTTGCAAGTGATAGCCCTTTTCGGACCGTTGCCGGGCCTGCCTGGCTGTCGTACAGACAAAGGACGATGCCTGCCATAATCAGGTTAAGGCCGAATATGCTGGCAATTTCGATGGCGAACGTCAGGACAAGCCCTGTCTTGTAGCCTAGCGACCAGTACGAATAACTGCCGGAATATATCATGAGCAACAACTCTGCGGCAAACATGAAGAGAATCACAAGCCCGGCAAGCAGTGGGTACCACAGGAGTTTTCTGTTGCTGAAAAGGGTCTTTATGCTCCGGGTTGCAATCCCCGCCCCCCGGGCGATCCTCTTCCCCCCGCCGTCCGGCCTGGGGTTGTGGACGATTTCGGGTTTTTCTGAAGGCAGTACTGCCGCCGTCTGCATCATGGCGGTATTCGGGCACCAGCCCATTTTCTTTCTGATGTAGTTCAGGGACAATGTCATAATAATCTCTCCTGTAATTCTGTGAGTTCTTCGGAATTTTTCGTGTATATCATGAGGCTTTTATTTTGTTTCGTCGTGATGACGAATATTTTCGGAAACCTGCGTCTGGTATCTGAATAGCTGTAGATTGACAGGACGAATATGACCAGTATGATGTAAAATCCAAGACCTATGATAAACGAAAAGGCAGCGACACCCCCGGATATGCAGCTAAAAAGCCCTCTATAGACACAAAAGGCCGAATAGACAGGGACTAGAATAAAGGCTGTAACCGCCGTCAGCCACTTTGGCAGAGGCCGTTTGTTTTCCCGGAGCTCCATCGCTGTGATTTCATCCTTTTGGATAAGAACGGGTTTGAAGAGCGGTCTTTGGATTATAAGGTTACCGGGCCCGTATTTTATGTTTGTCCGTTTTTTGTCAGTGTATACAATGACAAAGGCCGCTGCGATCATGAAGGAGGTGAGCAGAATCATATCCGCTGCGAAGAAAACCAGTGTGGCGAGCTTAATAAAGGAGACGATTATCGCTATCCCCATACCGAAGAGAAGGAGACGCCAGACGGATGTTCCGGTCGAACTGTAATCGACAATTTTGTCGTAAATAATCCCTTCATTACTGCCGGGGACCTGATCTGGTTCCGTTTTATATCCCTCTATTCCGGCCGGGGCCGCCATTCCTGCCTTCACCGGGCACCAGCCCATCCATTTGTGGATTGTCTCCGAGATCCGGAAAGTCATAACATCGCCCTCACTTTTTCAAACAGCTCGTCGGCCATCTTCGTCGGGTCGTCGGTCTTTTCGATCTTCACGCCGAGCTCTCCGGCATAATCCCAGAGAAGCTCGATGCATTCAGTGTACCGTTCGCAGTTTTCACAGTCGCCCTCGTGTTCAAACCATACCTGGACCCCGTGCTTTTCAGAGACGAATATGATTGCAGCGGTTTTGAACGGTATCGAGCGGCCGATAAGAATCCCGCGTTCTGCGTTGATCTTTTCGACAGCGATGCTGTTTGCATTCGCCATATCCCGGAGGACGGCCTCGATCTTTTCATTCATCTGGATCAATGCACGGGAGACCGCCTGCCGGGAGATGCCGATCTGCTTTGCAATCGCGATATTGGCCATGCCACTTCGCCGCATCGACCAGAATGCAAACTGCTTTTCATCCATTGGCAGGAACATATGTCAACATATGCATGTTGACAATATATATTTTGTGTGTGTGTTCGATCAATATGTCGTTTCACCGGAAAACCAGCATGAGAAATACAGGAATGATATATAGTAAAATTATAAAAAAGATCATCATTATCGCCATCGCAAGAAGAAGCTGGACGTAATTTGTATAAAGACCCTCATCTTTGGTGGTTTCGCCGGCTGCACATCTTTTTGATGCTGAAATAACGAAAAGAACGCCCAGAAGTAACAAAGTCGGGATTAATACCATCATTCCGAAGATAGAAACTATAACAAAGGCCGCAACCGCCAGGAAAAGTATCCGGCATATTGAATACTCCCCATGTTCGTTCTTTAGACCCGGTTTTAAAATCTGCTTCTCATTCCCGATCCTTTTATAGCATTCCTCCCTGTCATAGAAACAGCTGACGATTGTATGACCGGCCAGGGCAATCAGGGGAATCACCACAAATATTGCCATAAATTCGTTGTATGATCTCATCCCGCCACTAATTTCCCGTATGGTTATCGAAGAGGACAAAAACGTAAAACTGAAGAATATTGTCGATAAGAAGGCTATTATCGCAGTTTTCAGCGGGTAGGTGTAAAGAAGATAGGCGAGAACGGCCGGAACCAGAAAAAAGATGAATAATATGATCCCGGCATTCAGGCCGGCCATTCTTATGCCGAAAAACCAGCCTTCCCAGTTGATTATGAAAGCAAAAAGGTGCACCAGCGAGAAGAAAACCAGAATTCCGAACAGAATAATATAGAATACCTGATCAAGACCCTTTGCCGCCCCATTTAGATTCATGATATACACCTGTTTATTACAATAGAACTTAGATTTTTTGACCGTATCGTTGAAAATCCGGGAATTTCGTGCAGGTTGATGGAAAGAAGGCTCGTGGATTTTGATTCGGCCTTCTTTTTCCACAAATTTCACAAAAATCTTTTTCAGAATTGGTGTAGTGAAGGATCACTCTTTCACCTGTGCCCCCAGTATACTGTCAGGCGATCATATAAACGACTTATCTGACAAAATTCGTCACGTTGGAAAAGTACTGTCCTGTATTTTACTTTTCAGTTTGTATCAGACAGTCTCATAATAAATGACATCCGTGAATCCCAGGTCAGTATAGGTGACATTAACCCCTATAAGTACTGAATCCTTGTCTGAAACGAAATCACCTTGGAGAATTGCCGATGAATTATCCTGATAGACAAGTCCCTCCGGCGGATCGATTGAAAGATTCAGCCCCGAACTGGTTATTATAGACTGTGTGCTGACGTCCTTTCTATTAATTGTAATATTAACAAACCTGAGACCCGCTCCTCTCTGCGGGTAACTCTGATCGGGATTCAGAAGAAACAGAATAGATTCGTCGTCTGTGCGGGAGACATTCAGGCTGTCGAAATCAAAAGGGTGATAAAAGGCATTGTCTCTTTTGATATCTCCTGTTTCGATCCCAATATCTGCTATAAACGGGGGGATTACCATTAATGCCAGGATGATGAGAATCAAAAACCGGTAAGTGTAAAGCATCCCGGAAAATGTCTGTCTCTCCCGGACACCGGCCGTTTTCATTTTTGGTACCTGCCGGAAATTGCGGTACCATGCACCAAGTGCCTGGAGGATGCCTGATGTGATTGCGAATACCGCAAAAAGGATTAACCATTCAATCAGTCTGAAAAAAAGCGTACCCGTATTTACTTCGAAGATACCGTTATCCAAGGAAAACAGATACGGCCGGGATAATATAACGTAGATCGACGAAAATACGAATGCCGTAGCCACCCCGGAGATAAGTCCGGTAAATACCGGACTTAGCCCGTTCTTTCTGCTAATGCAGAACAGATCGTATGCCGCCATTCCAAGGCCCCAGAAAAGAATGGCAAACAACCCGATCATTTGGAAATCTTTTACAAGAGAAACCGAAGTATTATAATCGAGAATCGGGGCCCATACCGCCTGCAGGAAGTAAACCATTCCCGCCAGGCAGATGCCGCCGATACAGCCCCAGAGGATTATTTCCGGTATTGCATCCGATTTCTCTTTTTTTCTGGAAAATGCCCTCATATACATCCCCGGTTTATTATCAGGCGGACTCTCTCCCGCGTCGCATCCGGGCCAGAGCAAAACCTGATGCAATTGCACTCATCGTACATGGAAAACCGAGGCCCGGTGCCATCGCAGTTGTAGAAGCTGATTGTGCCTCCGGGTCATCCTCTAGTGCAGGCCCGGGAAAGTCGATTCTAATCGATTCTGTTGAACTATTCCGGACAATATAACAGTTTACCATAGGAAACGTCATATCCGGGTCGATAACTACAACTCCCGGGTATTTCTCTGCGGTTTCTTTATCCATCTTCCTGATCAGGACCGGTGTGAAGTTCGGGTTATATGCCGACATGTCTTTTTTTCCGGCCCATTCATCGAACTGGCCGACCCATCCAGGCGGCGTCTGGTTTGAATTGTTTGTTGCGCTGGCAACCGGAACAAAGATTGTTGCGGCAAGCAAAGTTATAATCAACAGGCCTTGTCTCCACATTCCCCCTTTGATTTTCATTTTTATCCCCCGTGTGTTAACTGTCAGCTTGTATACTTTAATATCAGGGCTGGTGGCGATAAGTTATTCCCGGCTGAGTAATCCCGCAGATTCCGGGAGAGAAGGATTGTGGATTTGGGTATGGATTCTCGTTCTCTTCTGCCCCGGCATTTTCATGAAGTCTTTTTCAGAATTGGTGTAGTGAAGGATCACTCCTTCACCTGTGCTCCCCAGTATACTGTCAGGCGAGTTTATATACTTTTTATGTGACAAAATTCGTCACGTTGGAACCATCCTTTTTTACAATATTAGTGCTACCACGAATATTTTGAAAATTAAAATTATAAAACCCAGGCAAAACAAAATCAACCACAGGAGAATGTTCGCTTTACAGAACCTGATTCCGTCCTCCCATGTGGATTCGGGATCGAAGAATCCCTCTCTGAAAGCCTCACGAATGAGGAATAAGGAGACGATGAGGAAGACAAAGCCGATTCCCAGCAATGAATACTGGAGGGGGGAAAGGAACCATATAATTCCATATTCAGGTAATCTGATATTTAGACCGAGGCCAAGGGATACCATACCGACAACTGCACATAAAAGTGACGCCAGCAGATTAACCATTTTTGATCCAGGAACACCTACTATTTTTTTAACCATAATCTCTCTCCATTACTTTTCTTTTGCTTTTACATGAAAAAAAGGGAAAGAAAATTAATATGCAGTCACCGAGTTGGTCCAGGTCGATGTAAGTGATTGCCCTGCAGGAACATCTACATGCATTGCTCCTTTAATCTCCTGTGGATTACCATAATAGCCATTCCATTCTACGGCATATTTACCGCCGTACCCTACCTGACAATCCCCGGATTTAGGTCTGGTCACATCCTGATGAAGAATGTAATCCCCTCCGATAGTAAATGAAGATCCTGAATATCCTGCTGATAAGCCGATGTTCACGGTTATTTCATTGCCAGTGATCGTTGAGCCGGGACTATATGTAATCAAACGGGAATTTGTATTAGTCAGCTGATTTTTATTCCAGAAATTGGTAAGATCCCACCATGGTTTTGGCTGAGCTGATGTCCATTGCCAGTAATAGTAATGTTCCTTTCCGCTTGAATCTACCTTGTTAAATTTATACAGCAATAATGCATTATCGGATTCAGCGGTCCCTGTACTCAGATGATCAGTCCAGGCACCGACGTAGTAAATTCCTGAGATTGTATCAGGTTCTCCGGTCATGCTTTTTAAGCTCTTAACATTATCAGAACCATACTTTTCACTCATTTCCTGTACATATTCTTTAAATTCTGACTGTGTCAGCTGAGGTGCAGACGAATCCGTTTCGATTGAATGTTGAACTGTCTGCACGCCATATGAAATATCATCTGTTGCGCTGACACACGGAACCATTGTCATCGCTGCCAGTAGTAATCCCAGCAGGATAAAACCTGTTTTTTGTATGTTCATTTTTTTCCTCTGTTATTTCATGCTTTAAGCTTTAGGCATGGAAAAAATCTTAATAATATTAAGATGAAAATCTCATGCCTTTGGGCAGGATGGGTTCATTAAATGTTCAGACTCGAATGAACCATCCATTCTTTTTCCGGGACGACCAATACTGGTTGTCCACACGGATCTTTTGTAATGATCTAATAAACTTCTTATGTGACAAAATTCGTCATATTAGAAAAGTCCCGGAGTCTGGGTGAAATCTCAAAAAAAGGATTATTGACGCTGAAAATGAAGAACCAGGGAAATGATCGTGATACCATGGTCCCCGGTCCGCGGGTATCATCAGGATAACCGCTTCATCATGTATCATGTCCTACTTTATATTTTCTCTCTGTCAAAATTCGTCGTATCGGGAACGTGACGAACTTTGTCAGATAAAACGTAATAAGCAGCAGTCTGAATCCTTACGTGTGATACCATGAAAATTCACTGGTTAGCACTTTTACTAATTATAGGTGCGGCACTGATGGTGCCGTCGGCCTCGGCAAAGATCATTGAAGAAAAAGACGGATACATCGTATCAACCGTCGATAAAAGTTTTGATTTGCCGGAAATGGTTCGGCTCAGTTCAGGATCGATTTCACAGGATGAGACTAAATGGTTTACAGCTTACGTCCCGGCAGGGAAGTCCTCTTTCTTTGCAGACTTAAACTGGGGTGATTCCTCAGACTCCCTCTCGCTTACTGTTTATGCACCAGATTGTACGCTTGGACCATATTACGATTCTGCCGACGGACAGATAAATGGTCGGATTAATATCAGGATTTCAAAATCCAGTGGTATTGCCTCCGGGTTATGGAAATCAAAGGTATTTGGTCATAGTGTAAGTGGTGTGCAGAGCTTTTCATATTCCACATCTGCAAGTTAGACCATAATCCTTTTTTTATATAAGGTCTGATATTCACATATGAAGAGCATGATCAGTTGTATCCGGTTTTTGATCATTTCTTTCATCTTATATTCCGTTCTTGTCTCCGGAGCTGGAGCAGAGATAATTGAAGAAAAGAGCGGGTATATCGTCGAACCCGTCACTCCCGGTATGGATACGGGCACTCCTCTTGAAACCGTCCCCGTGGAATTCTGGGAGCTTCCTCCGGATTTCATACTGTATATAATGTTCCTTTCAGCATCATCTTATCTTGGATTTCCGGTTGAATTAATTCTATCAGTTAAAATGTACATGCTCCTGGGATTCCGCAAAATATCCCAAAAATCTGTTCTCTCCAATGAAACACGGAACACTCTCTATTCATGCATCCGGGATAACCCGGGGATTAATTTTACTGATCTTATGGACAGTACTGGTGTTAACAGGGGAAATATAGCATATCATCTCAATCTCCTGAAGATGACAGGGAAAATCTCCGTCCTGGAGTCTTCGGGCAACCCCAGATATTTTGAAAATTCCGGGATGTATTCCGGAACTGAAAAAGCCGTTCTTAAATATATCAAGAATGATAAGGACTGCCAGATTTTAAGGCTTATTTTGGAAAAACCCAACCTGACCCGGAAAGATCTCGGGGAGCATATTGGCCTGAACCCCTCGACGGTAAGCTGGCGGATGAGGAGACTGGGTGATGATGAGATGATTCTGGTCAGGAAAGATGGGCGGAATGTCCGGTACGAGATAAATCCTGAAATTCACCAGCACCTGGAGAAGTACCTTTCGTCGGGAGAAAGCGTCTCCGGTTCAAAAAATGATGGAAAATCACCTGAATTGGTCTAGCGGGAAAACTGCCCTTTCCAAAAAAATTATCTGTTAATAGCATGTATGAGAGTGCATGAAGCCAATCTGGATAATTACAGGGCTGATCCTGCTTTCTGCCTTAATGGTTACCGGATGCACGAGCGATCCGACCGGGGTTCTCTATGAAAGCGGGGAAGATGATATCCTGGGCGAGCTGGTTCCCGCCGAATCAGCCGGTGATTCGGGCTGGGTTTTATGGCGTGAAGAGGAGATTGACATTGTAAAGAACGGCTACTCGATGAACCGCCCGAATCTTGACCAGAGATATTTTAAAGATCTCAAAGTGGAAGTGGAAACCGATGCCCCGGTGGACGTGAGGTTTGTAACCCTGCAGCAGTGCGACGATTACCAGGAGGCCTGGGATAATTATTTCGTGAAGAAGACCTCAGATTCATTCGATCCCGACTCTGTCGGCTACACGGACTTCTTCAGCGGGATTTCGTCCGGAAGTGTCGAAAGCCATGGGAAAGAGGATATTGTAATCATCCTCGAGCCGCACGACGGAATGCCTGCGAAGGGGACGGTTAGGATGTACTACCTGAATTAATCCAGGGAACACTTTTTTCCGGCAGACTGTATTGGATAGCGGATTTTTTAATACTCAATCCTTCAGGAAAGAAAGAGCATTAATTCCTTCCGGAGTGATTTTTATTACCGGCCGGTTTCCTCTATAATCGAGCGTGATATAGTCCCATTCAATGAGGGGAATTATGTACTTCCTTTGAAGTGCATTATATTTAGCAACCAGCCCGTCCTTTGATTTTTCGTTAAGCAATTTCATTCCTGAATTTTCTAGTTCCTCTATCAGGATCTTTTTTGATATTGAATTGTATTTGCTCCGGGATTTGGATAGAACCTCAAGAACGTCAATCAGTTCGTCAGGAGGCTTTTCAATTCTATAATTAGGCATTTTTTTAATCTCTTTACAACCGATTGAGATTTGCTGGCCTGCTTCCGGTTCATTGTCATAATCGGATGGAACAGCATAATATGGAGTAAACAGGTTTTCTTCCTTCCTGAATATCATACAGGTCATCATACCTGCTATTGCATGGATCTTTGTTCCTGTTGAAACATTGACGAAGATATGATTACCCGACTCTTCTTCTGCAATCTGGCGATAAATCCGGAGCGTATCGTAGAGATCTCTTCCGACAATATCCGTTCCCCTCTTCTCAATCTCAATTGGTCTTTTTAATTTTGAAAGCCGATTTTCGATTTCTTTTACGTAGAAAAGGCCTGTATCATCCTTTTCTTTCTTTTCAGTTATAAGATATACCTTGTCCGCCTCCATCTCGATTAAAGGCAGGACTATTCTGTCAATCTCATAGCCCACAGGGGCAATGTGGATTCGTCTGGGGTATCTGGGTTTATCAATATTTTTCATAATTTAATTAATTTATGTAATTATTGTAAACAAATATAAATAATTCTTTTTCATACAATCTTCTAAAAATGTATGAATTAGAAGAGCCAATAAGAATATTAATGCAGGTATAAAAGCAAGAAAAAATTACGGGGGCGTAGTTACGGAAAAAAATTATCATCACTATTGGGGAAAAAGCAGTTCCGAAGACAACAGTTACCACCCTGTTGCATATCATTGTCTTGATGTCGCTGCAGTAGGAAATACGATCCTGTCAACGAACCCGTTACTTGTGAAAC
The DNA here is from genome assembly GCA_016928355.1 of Methanomicrobiaceae archaeon. Classification (GTDB taxonomy): domain Archaea; phylum Halobacteriota; class Methanomicrobia; order Methanomicrobiales; family Methanomicrobiaceae; genus Methanolacinia. The sequence goes on along the minus strand of JAFGKW010000002.1, from coordinate 9,911 downwards.
GCATTACGAATCTTACCGGATGGAGTTCTGAAGAATCTATCAGTTTTGTAACATTCTGGCTTGCGCTTCATGATCTGGGGAAGTTCACCGAATCATTTCAGGGCCTGAACAGGGATCTTTTTGAGAAATTGAATGGAAGGAAAGCGGAACTCGGTTATCCCCTCCGTCATGATATTCTTGGCAAACTTATTTTTGAGGAAATTGTTCAGGAGATCATTGTAAACGGGGATCTGTTCTCACTGCCTGAAGGAATTAAAAGCAGAGATCTGGAAATTGTTTTTAAATATATATCCGAATCTTCATTTGGGCATCACGGCGTTCCGGTGGATGGCGGTAAGATCATATCAGTGAATATCAGGAGTCTTTATAATCAGGATGATGAAGATGCGGTCAAATCATATGTAAAGGACTGCTATTCTCTCCTGATTGGGAATAAACCTCTTATTACAAAACCCGTATCCAGAGAAAAGAGAAAGGATTTCATGAAATTTTCGTGGGTAATTGCAGGTCTTGCTGTATTTGCCGACTGGATAGCTTCAGATGTCAGGTTGTTTAATTATTGCCCTGAGATATTTACAATTGAAAAATACTGGAAAGAGATCGCACTACCACAAGCTGAAAAGGCTTTAAAAGAGACAGCTTCAATTCCAAGCAATATATCATATGAAACGGGTATAGAAACTGTTTTCCCATTCTTTAAGAATTCTGAGATATTCCCGAGTCCTTTACAGGTTTTTGCTTCAGAAGAATCTCCAGGTAGAGGTCCCCATCTCTATATTATCGAAGAGTCTACGGGAGGAGGAAAGACAGAGGCGGCTGTTACACTCGCTCACCGCTTAATGGCAGATGGATTTGCCAGTGGAATCTATATCGGTCTTCCGACGATGGCAACCGCTAATGCGATGTATGACAGGATATCCGGATGTTACAGAAATCTCTATGAACCGGGGCAGGAACCGTCATTGATTCTTGCACATGGGGCACGCCGGCATTCTGAAATGTTCATGAAGTCTCTGGAGAATTCAGCAGGGAAATCTGGATATAACTTTGATGAAAAACCTTCAGAGGTTATTTGTTCAAGATGGCTTGCAGATAATAAAAAGAAAGCCTTGCTGGCATCCGTTGGTGTTGGAACCATTGATCAGGCCCTTGTAGCTATTCTTCCTGTTCGTCATCAGTCTCTCAGGTTGTTTGGATTGTTCCAGAATGTCCTGATAGTGGATGAGGTTCATGCTTATGACAGTTATATGGCACAACTTCTGAAAATCCTGCTTGCATTCCTTTCTGGTCTTGGCGGGAGTGTAATACTGCTTTCTGCAACCCTTCCTTTGAAGATGAAAGAGGTTTTCCTGAAGTCTTTTGCAGAAGGTGCTGGATATGCTCATCCAAAACCTTTGTCCATCGGGTATCCGCTTGTAACTCATCTGTCGGCAGATGGTTTTTTTGAAACAAAACTTCCCGCAAGAAAAGGTACGGAAAGATCGGTCGCTGTTGAGCTTCTGAATAATGAAGAATCTCTTATCAGCAGGATAATGTCCAAACTTGAGAAAGGCATGTGTGTTTGCTGGATAAGAAATACTGTAAGGGATGCCGTTAACACTCATCAAAAATTTTGTTCAGTTATTCCGGAAGAACGCCTGGTTTTGTTCCATTCACGCTTTATAATGGGGGATCGGTTTGATATTGAGAAAGAAGTCGTCAGGAAGTTCGGAAAAGGGAGCGAAGATGAGGACCGCTCAGGCATGCTACTTATTGCAACCCAGGTCGTAGAACAGTCTCTGGATATCGATTTTGACTGCATGGTAACGGATCTTGCTCCTGTTGATCTAATTATCCAGCGTGCCGGTCGTCTTCACCGGCATGTAAGGAAAGGTAGAAATGAAAAACCCGTTTTATGGATATATTCACCTGAACCTGTTCAGGATCCTAACAAAGACTGGTACAGCAGCCTCTTTTCATCAGCTGCATATGTCTATCCAAAACATGGAGATCTTTACCTGACTGCAAAACTTCTCTCAGAAACCGGAGAAATTGCGACACCTGATGATGCACGTGATCTTATTGAAGGAGTTTATGGAGAAGAATCCCAGAGAACTATTCCTCAACAATTGAAAGAGCGTGATCAAAAGGCTGAATATGAGCGAAAGAGGGCAGAAGCAATGGCTAATTTGAGCGGCCTGAGTGTTAGAAGCGGATATTGCTATGAGGGTTCATGGAAAGATGATGAAAATCCACCTACACGCCTTTCAGAACCGACTGTAACTCTCCTTTTAGGATATTATGATGAAGAAAGTGGTTTCATCAGGCCCCTGTATGGTGAGGATAAATGGGATTTGAGTCAGGTAAATATAAGGAAGTCCGCATTTCCGATAAAACCCCATTTTAATGATAATATTCGGTCTGCTATCGAAAAAACGAAGGAAACCATGCCGGATCATGGTGAATGGAGTTTGCTCATCCCCCTGGATAGAACAGGTGGTTCAATATGGACCGGGAGGTTTCAGGATTCCGAAGGAAAGGTGTTTGATATAATTTACTCACGAAAGGAGGGGCTTATGGTATCAAAACCTTAGTGATTCGCACCTTTTCGGTGCATAATCAATCCCATTGTGTTGCTATTTGAATAATAATCTCAAAGGAGGTGAAAAAGATAACAAAAAACCGGCTGAACCTGATAGATGATGCATGGATCCCGGTGAGATTCAGGGACGGTTCAGAGGGAATGACAGATCCTTCTGAAGTTCTGGGCAGGGAATCACAGGTAACTGAGTTTAATGCACCCAGACCTGACTTTAATGGATCATTGATCCAGTTTATGGTCGGCCTTGCCCAGACCACAATGGCCCCTGAATACGATACTGACTGGGAAGACATTCTGGACAATCCGCCATCGGTTGATGAGGTAAAAAAGGCATTTGGTATTTTTTCCCATGCATTTTATCTCAATGGAGATGATGAACCCCGCTTTATGCAGGATGCATCATCTCTTGATGAGAAAATCCATTCGATTGATAGCCTGCTAATCGAGATGCCTGGAGATAATACCATCAAAGAGAACAAGGATCACTTTCTTAAACGTAAGACCGTTAGCAAGATTTGTCCGAATTGTGCTGCTATGGCCCTGATGAGCCTCCAGTTAAACGGTCCTGCAGGAGGAGCAGGTCATATGACCGGACTTCGTGGGGGAGGACCTCTTTCGTGCCTTGTTCAGGGAAGAAATCTCCAGGAAACCGTCTGGCTCAATGTTCTTCCAAAAGATGATTTCTTCAGAGGTTTTTCCTTTGAGGAAAAAAACGAAGAAAAGGACATATTCCCATGGATGGATACCCTGAGGAAGTATGGGAAAGAACAGCCAAAAATAACTCTTCTCGATGCAAACCGCCTTCAAATCTTCTGGGGTACTGGAAGGAGAATCTGGCTGGATTATGACAATGTCCAGTCCGGGGAATGTGATCTTTGTGGGTGTACTTCAGAGATGCTTATTGAAGGCTATTGCACCAAAACACATGGTATTTCATATGATTCAACTTGGGAGCATACTCTTTCACCGTATTATCAAAAAGATGGAGTCTGGATTGCTCACCATCTTAATCCCGGAGGTTTGTCTTACAGAAACTGGCTGGGCCTGATCCAGAATGATCGTGGTGAAAACCGTCGTGTGGCCCCTGTTGTTGAGAGGCTCTATAATGAGAGTGGACTACTGAAAAGAAGAGGAATCTCTTTTAAATTGTGGTCTTTTGGTTATGATTTGGATAAAGGGAAGACAAGATGCTGGTACGAGAGCAGAATGCCGCTGATTCTTGTTGAGGATGAATATCGCGATGAGTATGAGAGCAATATCTCCCAGATTGTGAAAACTGCAGGGTTTTTACAGTCTACTCTTCACAGCTGCGTTAAAGAAGCCTGGTACTCCCGTCCTAAGGATAAAGGAGACATCGGAGTTGTAAAACAGCGCTTCTGGTCCGAAACGGAACCGTTTTTTTACAATTCCATTGGAGAAATTCTTACTGAAATCCGGAACGAGGGAGATGTTTCACCAGTTAAGCTGAACTGGCTTAGAAGAGTGAACAAATACGGCCTTGAAGAGATATTTGACTTTTATACCCGGTTAAATTATTCCGGTGAGATTGATCCAAAACAAGTTGTTAAGGCAAGAAAGAGACTGGTGGCATTTACCAGTCCAAAGAGTAAGAATATTTCAAAAACCCTTGGCCTTTCCGGAGGAATTTGAATGAAAAATGCTATTGAGATTGAAAAAGGAGGTTAAAAATGGCATACCTGAATTTTAAAGATCCAATTGCTTCTGATATTTTGCTGGAGTGGTGGAGGAATCTTGACAATTTCAAAGGTGATCGTGCAATGCTTCGCCGTTGCAATTCATACGAAGAGGTTGCATTTTCTCCGTCATTCCACCGGCTCAGAAAGGAATTGCGGAACAAAGAATTGAATGTTAATAACGAGAGGCTTGCAATCGTTGCGGGTGTCATTTCCCATGTAAGAAACAGCCCTGAAGGGATAAATTATCCTGAATTAATGGCGACAGCGAAGAAGAAGGGAGAAGATCCGCAGGTAAGCGAGCGGCGGTTTGAAAAACTGCTTTCTATTGATAATCCGGAAAACCTGTATTCTTCAATGATTCGGTTTGTAAAGCTGACAGGCGGTTCGGCCCCGATTCCTGATCTTGCGAACGGGCTGTACTGGTGGAACAACAGAACAAAAAAAGAGTGGGCTCTTGCCTATTATGAAAAAATCGTTTAAGGAGTGAATAAAATGAGTGAATTTATACAGTTGCATTTACTTGTATCGTATCCCCCGTCGAACCTGAACAGGGACGATCTTGGAAGACCCAAGACGGCGGTTATGGGTGGTAAGGAACGTCTGAGAGTATCATCGCAGAGCCTGAAGAGGGCATGGAGACAGTCAGATGTCTTTAAGGAATCTCTCTCTGGTTATATAGGGGTGAGAACAAGAAGAATGGGCTCCAAAGTTGAGGAAGCCCTTGCTTCGGACAGTTCGCTGAAATCCGTTCTTGATGGAAATCCCGATGGCAAACTTTCTCCGGTACCTGAGAAAAAAGCGAAAGAAGCTGCAATCGCGATAGCATCAAAATTCGGAAAATGTGATAAGGATTCTCCGGTTCATAAGCAGATGGTTCATTTCAGCCAGGAAGAGATTGAGGCGATTGATTCCCTGTTAGCCAAAATTTCTGAATCCGGGAACGCTCCTGATGATTCAGATCTCGATCTTCTTAGGAAATCTCATAAAACAGCAGATATAGGGATGTTTGGTCGTATGCTTGCAGATGCGCCGGTTTATAACTGTGATGCTGCAGTACAGGTATCCCATGCAATCACTGTTCATGACGTAACAGTTGAAGACGATTATTTTACTGCGGTTGACGACCTGAACACCGGAGCTGATACTGGTTCGGGACATATTGGAGAATCGGAGTTTGCTGCGGGTCTTTTCTATACGTATGTCTGTATAAACCGCGATCTCCTTGTCGAAAATCTTTCCGGTGATGAAGAACTTGCCAACAAGGCGATAAAAGCGCTGGTTGAAGCCTCTGCAAAAGTCTCACCTGGCGGTAAGCAGAACAGTTTTGCATCAAGGGCATATGCATCATATATCCTTGCAGAGAAGGGAACACAGCAGCCTCGTTCGCTGGCTGTATCGTTTTTAAAACCTGTAAGAGATGTTGATATGCTTGGAGGATCTGTCCGGGAGCTTGAGGCTGTCCGTGGCAATATGGAAAAGGTATATGGAAAATGTGCAGATGACTTCATCTCAATGAATGTTCAGGATGGAACAGGCTCACTGGATGAAATCCTTGCATTTGTAAGCAGGTGATGGTTGATAAAATGACGGAATACTGCGTTTTTCGTCTATACGGGCCAATGGCATCATATGGAGCTGTTGCAGTAGGAGAAAACAGGCATACATATTCGCACCCGTCGAAATCAGCTGTGATGGGCTTTATTGCCGGAGCACTCGGTATCAGGCGGGAAGACGATTTACTTCTGAGGAGGTTGTCGTCCGGATACGGATTTTCAACGCTTGTGAGCTCTGTAGGAATTCCTGTTCAGGATTATCATACAGTACAGGCAGCCCCTGCAGTTGGGGTTAAGAGGAATCCCCATATCCTTACCCGAAAGGACGAGGTATCTATTCCGCGGAATAAACTCGGGACGATAATCTCAAAAAGGGATTACCTATGCGATCTCATCTCCACTGTGTGCGTTTGGAAGCGTAAGGTCGATGCTCCTTATTCTGTAGGGGAGATTGCTTCGGCTATTTCGAGTCCGGTATTTGTTCCTTATCTTGGTCGGAAGTCATGCCCTATATCTGTACCTGCGAATGCGAAGGTTGTTGACGCCGATTCTATTCTGGGAGCTTTTAAATCGGCTGATTTTGGAGATGGGGCCTTTTTAGATTTAATTGCCCGTTCTAAAAGTTCAGGAATGTTTTGGGATGAGGATGGCGTTTCCGGTCTTAAAGCCGGTGAAATTCAGGTTCTAAGGGATAATCCATTAAGCAGAAAGAGATGGCAGTTCTCTGACAGGAGAGAATATTATGCCAATGTTGATCTGGGGGGTGGAAGTTAGATGTATTTTTCAAAGGTATCTCTTCGCCCGGATGCAGTTAAATCAAAAGATTTCTGGAATGTAGCAACCGGCCCGTATCAAATCCATTCGATGATATGGGATCTCTTCTCCGATTCTGGAGAAAGAGAGAGGGATTTCCTGTATAGGGTTGACTATTCAAGGGGTAAACCGGTAATCATGATTGTTTCTGCAAGAGAACCTCTTTACTCGGGTAATCTCTGGAACGTGGAAATCAAACCCTACAACCCCCAGGTACCTGAGGGAAAGAAACTCGGGTTCTCTCTTCGTGCAAATCCTGTTGTTACAAAAACTGTTCCTGAAGCTAAAGGAGTGAAAAAGAAGAGGTACAAGCACGATGTTGTTATGGATGCAAAGAGGCGGATAATTGATGAGTACGGGGATAAATCACAACTTCCGCCGGTTTCAGAGATTGTCCAGCAGGAAGGTTTCAGGTGGCTTTCTTCCCGTTCCGGAAGACTTGGATTCAATATTGAGGATGGTCAGGTACGTGCCGATGCATATAATCAGGTCAATTTTATGCAGGGTAAAAAGAACAGGAAAGTCTCGTTAAGCACTATTGATTTTACAGGCGTCCTGACCGTTGACGACAGTGAAAAGTTCCTTGAGACTCTCGGAAACGGAGTAGGCCCCGCGAAGGGATTCGGCTGTGGTCTTATGCTTGTAAGACCTCTTTGAGGTGGGAATATGCCTCGGGTTCCCCCCTTAAAACCGATTTCAATGAAGGAGAGATCCTCACTTATTTTTCTTGAGTACGGTGAGCTTGATGTCTCAGACGGGGCATTTGTTCTAATAGACGTTAATGGTGTCCGCGTTCAGGTGCCTGTTGGCGGTCTGGCCTGTATTATGCTCGAACCGGGGACAAGGGTTTCTCATGCAGCTGTGGATCTCGCTGCAAAGGCCGGAACACTTCTTGTATGGGTTGGAGAAGCTGGTGTCCGCCTTTATTCTTCAGGTCATCCCGGGGGTGCACGATCAGACAGGTTGCTTTATCAGGCACGGCTTGCACTTGATCCTTCAGCAAGGCTGAAAGTTGTCAGGAAGATGTTTGAACTCAGGTTCAATGAAGAAATTCCTTCTGATTATTCGATTAATCAGCTAAGAGGGATGGAAGGTGTCCGTGTAAGAGAACAATACGAGATAATAGCGAAGGAGGCTGGTATTGAATGGAGAGGAAGAAGATACGAACCAGGGAACTGGAGTTATGCGGACCTCCCGAACCGCTGCCTCAGTTCGGCAACATCATGCCTTTACGGGATAACCGAGGCAGCAATTCTTGCTGCAGGGTATTCTCCTGCGATTGGTTTTCTGCATACAGGAAAACCACTCTCTTTTGTATATGATATTGCGGATATTTTCAAGTTTGAAACAGTTGTTCCGGCTGCATTCTACACTGCTTCACTAAAACCCGAGAGTCCTGAACAGGAAGTCCGGAGATCATGCAGGGATATGTTCAGGATGCAAAAAACACTTGAGATGATCATCCCGACAATCCAGGAAGTACTTGACGCAGGTGGCCTTGATGTTCCAAAACCCTATGATGATATGGTTCCCCCTGCATTTTTGGATTAAGGTGATTTTATGGGATTTATGATGATTGTTCTTGAAAAGGCACCTCCTTCTTTGAGAGGCAGGCTTTCCGTCTGGATGGTGGAGCTTAGATCCGGTGTTTATGCAGGAAATTATTCTGTTCGTGTACGAGATATGATATGGGATCAGGTCGTATCAGGTATTGGTAAGGGTAATGCGGTGATGGCATGGCATACACCTAATGATGCAGGTTTCGATTTTGAGACCGTTGGAATTAACAGGCGAATTCCGAGAGAGATGGACGGCATTAAGCTGATTTCATTCCTCCCGGATGTTAAGAAGCAAAAGTAGATATATCAGGTTCTTTTCTGATATATAAGCAGATGAGAGTTCCCTGTATGCACAGGGATGAACCGAAACTTCTGAAGACGACGCTGAAAAATTGATTGAGTTCCCTGTATGCACAGGGATGAACCGCCACCAATTGTGAATATTTTCACACGGTCCCTGAGTTCCCTGTATGCACAGGGATGAACCGGTTTCAGGGAATGCAGGGGTTTACGATGATGCGAGTTCCCTGTATGCACAGGGATGAACCGAGGCTATTAAAATAAATCTGAAAGAAATTTTAGAGTTCCCTGTATGCACAGGGATGAACCGTTGAAGACCTTATTAAAATAAATCTGAAAGAAGAGTTCCCTGTATGCACAGGGATGAACCGTCTCATCATATATTTCTGCTGATGAGGGTATAGAGTTCCCTGTATGCACAGGGATGAACCGTTATTTAAACATTTGAGGTTATAAAATAATTTAGAGTTCCCTGTATGCACAGGGATGAACCGAAAACGATTACACCGACTCAGACAACCGAACAGAGTTCCCTGTATGCACAGGGATGAACCGTAAATCCCACGCGTCAATTCGAAAACCAAAATGAGTTCCCTGTATGCACAGGGATGAACCGGAGTATTTTAAAGATCATAAGAGATCCAGAAGGAGTTCCCTGTATGCACAGGGATGAACCGCAGGAGATGAAAAAATGCGAAAACCATCTATAGAGTTCCCTGTATGCACAGGGATGAACCGAAATAATGGCAACAAAAGCAAAAGAATTAAAGGAGTTCCCTGTATGCACAGGGATGAACCGGAATTTCATGATGGAGCGATCAGTATTGACAGGAGTTCCCTGTATGCACAGGGATGAACCGACTGTTATGATGCAATGGTTGATGCAGGTAACGAGTTCCCTGTATGCACAGGGATGAACCGATTAACATTTTTTAAATTTTTCTCTCCATTCCGAGTTCCCTGTATGCACAGGGATGAACCGAAAGTCTCAAATCCCGAAAAATTCTGGATGTCGAGTTCCCTGTATGCACAGGGATGAACCGCACCTGCCGTTTTAGATTCGTTTGCCGGAAAACGAGTTCCCTGTATGCACAGGGATGAACCGCGGCCTTGATACTGTAGAATTTGACAAGGCAATGAGTTCCCTGTATGCACAGGGATGAACCGTGAATTATCTAGTCTACAACGTCTAATTATAAGAGTTCCCTGTATGCACAGGGATGAACCGAGATCAGAAACATACTATAAGAGAAGTCAGGAGAGTTCCCTGTATGCACAGGGATGAACCGGGAGAACAGGCTTTGAATACCCGAATCTATGAGAGTTCCCTGTATGCACAGGGATGAACCATGGATGGCTGAAGTGAAAGCGAAAATTATTGACAATTTCATTGTATCCGCTAGATAAT
>JAFGKW010000060.1 GCA_016928355.1 Methanomicrobiaceae archaeon | reverse complement strand
GTCCCGAATTCGCCTGCAATCCATCCCTTTGTTGAATTGATGAAGCAGAGATCGTTTAGAATCATATCTTCGTCGAAAGGAAGTTTTGCCCAGTTTTTGCCTCCATCCGCGGTGTGAAGAATCAGGCCATAGGTGCCGACTATCCATCCCTGGTTTTCATTAATGAACTGAACTTTTAGAAGCTCCTGATCCGTGACTGGGCTTGTCTGTTTTTCCCAGTTTTCTCCTCCGTCGCTCGTGCAAAGTATGGTCCCGGAGTCTCCAACAATCCAGCCGTTCTTCTCATTTGCAAAATAAACACCCAGCAGGGATTTCTTTGTCCCCACATCTCTTCTATCCCAGTGCAGGCCGTTATCTCCGGAATAAAAGACAGAGCCAAAATAGCCCACGGCCCAGACCTTTTCTCCTCCGGCGCTCGACACATCATAGAGTTTATCCGTGTATTTAATTACCTGAGGGCTGAATCCTTTGGCATGACCGTTCTCCTGTTCTGAAGGACCGGTACTTTTACATCCTGTCATGCACACGGTCAGAATCAGTGAGAGTATTAGCAGGTGTAATAAGTAAAGCAATCTACTTAACATCATTTTTTATTCTCCATTTTTCAAATTTCCTGTTGATCTCACTTATTCGCTTTAGCCACAATCTTCAGCATGGAGCTGTGATCCTTTCCATAGTGATGAGTGAAACCAGGCGTCACTGTTACCTGTTCAATTCGCAGGCGGGGCCGTAACCTGTACCGCAGTAAGTATAAGTTCTTTCCGGCACATCATTCAGTTCGTCTTCGTCAATCTCGGCCACGCAGCGCACCATGGAGCCGTCGCCCATGTACCAGCGGATAGGAAAACAGAAGAACCGAAAACGCTTACCCGACACCTTGTCCAGGTTCCCCCCGAGGTTTTCGACTCCTACAATACCGTGACCCAGCATCTGCTTGTGGCATGGTTCCCAGGTTCCCTCACATCCGATCGCTTCCAGATCGCCGTATTTTGCATCATAGGCCTCCTGGCCATGCAGCTTTATGTAGGCGGCCTTCTCGAATTCGGCATATGCCTCTTCGCCGAACTGTTCGGCGTATTCTTCCGTGATTGGTTTTCCCGAAGCCCCGGGCAGATTCATCTGGGGAGGACCGTTCTTTCCCATTGCAGTATGGAGGGGATGATCAAGGGCCTGCATATCCATGGCCACGCACTTGACCTGATGTTTTACAAACCACTTGCCGGCTTCCACGCCCGTGCCGCATGAATAGTGATAGTACTCTTTGGAGTCATCGAATTTGCGATGCATGCCGGTATTCAGGCAGACAACCATGCCCTTGAGTTCTTCCGGTTTGATGTTGGCACGCCTGCAGGCATCCTCCAGATGCTCGGGGAGGATTAAACCCCAGCGTTCGATGTTGATTTCAAGGCATACTGCGTCCCCCGTGTATGCATCGACAGGCATTTCATGGGTATACCGCGCCCTTTTCCCGTTGAATTCGCGCTCCATGACGTGACGGGGTGCATCGGCATGAGTGCCTGTGTGCTGCACACAATCGACCCGCTGGGTGAGGACACCGCCCTTTGCCATGGTGTGCATGGAATCGATTACAGGTTTTACAAAGTAAGGCCAGCGCGGGATCTCCGCACTGAATGGATGTGTTAAATCAACGAATACTTTCTTTCCCATTATCAATACCTCCTGGAATGTTAATATGTTTTATGAAACCGGTTATTGAGTTGTTATGAGTTCACACTCTCCCGAATTTTTTCAACCAGTTCGAATCCCATGGTTGTAGAAACACTGTGAAAAGAGATCTCCGGCGGTTCAAAAGCCATATCCATGATGGCCATAATTTTTCGAAACTCATCGGAAGCTATATATCGTTCAAGCTCAGACATCGTTTCCCATTCCTCTATTAAAAATAGATCATCATCATCGTGAACATCCGATTCGAGCTTTACCATTTTACATCCCGGCTTTACGGATGTTGAACCGGCTACGGTATCAAAAACGCTTATGACATCTTGGCGATCTGAGGGTGAAACCTTTAATCTAAGAACGAGAATTATCATATTGTCAGCCTGTCTCCGGAATAGGTTAATAATGAATGACTTTTCCAAAGACCCGAGTCCTGGAACGTCAGGATTTGCATTTCATCTAAATATCGATGAAATCAATTTTTACAGGATATTAAGTACAATAAGCATGCCACCCTGGCACAAATATGCACCAGGATATATACTATTGTTTTTATTGATATAATTAAGTTATAAACAGTGTTAACCACTAAATATAAAATAAAAAGCTAGCGAAATATCGCTATATCTGCGATATTTCGCTAAAGATAAATTTTCAGGAGAGGCATCAAATGGATCAAAAACCGGGTAAAGAGGGTGGAACCGGAAAATCAAAAACCGGGGTAGAAAAATTTTCTAAAGGCAGTAAAACACATATTATACAGGAAATTGAGAACGGTTTTCAGAATCTGATAGAAAATGCTGTAATTGGAATTGGTCACACAAATGAAAATGGAGATTATCTTTTTGCCAACAGGAGATTAGCCCACATATATGGTTATAAAACAAAAGAGAATTTCCTGAAATCCCATCCGAATGTTACCAGGTTTATGTTAAATCCTGAAGAAAGGATAAGTATTCTTGAAAGAATGAAAACCAGGGGGTTTATCGACGGGGCTGAAATCCAGTGCAGGCGAAGGGATGGCGAGATCATATGGATCAGCTTAAGCGCCAGGGTTGTAAAGGGAAGATCCAGAGCAATTACCTATGAAAGTTTCATAATTGATATCTCAGATAAAAAGGCGGCAACAATCGCCCTTCAGGAGAGTGAGAAGAGATTCAGGATGCTTGTAGAGCAGGCGGGAGATGCCTTCTTTATACATGATTATGCAGGCAGGATACTGGATGTAAACCTGACCGCCTGTGAAATGCTCGGTTATTCCAAGGATGAACTCCTGAAAATGAGGATATCTGATGTGGATATGGACGTGGCAGCAAAAGGCCACAGAGACAGATACTGGGATCCGTTACAATCTGAAAAACATATCACCTTTGAAGGTGTCCAAAGGAGGAAAGATGGCAGCACTTTTCCTGTTGAGGTTCGTTTAGGGCGCGTTGATCTTGAGGAGACGCCACTCCTCCTGTCACTTACAAGAGATGTTACGAAGAGGAAAGAATCTGAAAATGAACTTAAAAGGGCATTTAAAGAGATAAATGAATTGAAGAATCAGCTTGAAGAAGAAAATATATACCTCAGGAGAGAGGTTGAAACCAGGTACAGACACAAAGAAATTGTTGGAGAAAGCAGGGCTATAAAAAAGGTTTTGATGGCAGTAGAGAGGGTAGCCCGGGAGAATACAAGTGTCCTTATAACAGGAGAGACAGGCACTGGTAAAGAGATGCTGGCGAGAGCAATACATAATCTGAGCCCCAGAAATGTCCGTTCCATGATAACAGTTAATTGTGCAGCATTGCCTGGAAGTCTTATTGAGAGTGAATTGTTCGGGCGTGAAAAGGGCGCTTTCACAGGCGCAGCATCCAGACAATCCGGTCGATTTGAAGCGGCTGACAAATCTACAATCTTCCTTGATGAAATCGGTGACCTGCCCATGGAACTCCAGGCCAAGCTTTTAAGGGTTCTCGAAAACGGTACATTCGAGAGGCTTGGAAGTTCAAAATCCATATCAGTTGATGTCCGGGTCATCGCTGCAACCAATCATGATCTGGCCGAACTGGTTAGAAATGATATGTTCAGAAGGGATCTCTTCTATCGCCTTAATGTTTTTCCTATTGTTATTCCGCCACTGCGTGAGCGCAAGGAAGATATCCCTCTGCTTGTCTGGGCATTTGTCGAAGAATTCTCGCAGAGCATGGGCAAATCCATAAATAACATCCCCAAAAAAATAATGGATGAATTGCAGGAATACCAATGGCCCGGGAATGTAAGAGAACTAAAAAATGTTATAGAACGGGGAATGATAATGAGCAGCGGGTCAACACTGAGATTAGAGCAGCAGCATGCAGAAATTGCTTCAACCATAAAGAATATATCAATGGAAGATGTTGAAAGAGAGCACATTAAACAGGTTCTGCGCTCTACGGGATGGAGAGTAACAGGGAAAAATGGCGCATCCAGAATACTGGGAATGAAAGACTCCACTCTCAGGTCACGTATGATAAAACTGGGAATAACCAGACCGTGACCACTGTTTCTTGAATCAAAACCATACTCTTTTTTCTCACCCAAACTTTTCACATTCAATCAGAATTGCGATAATTCTAATTTGTGAGTAATTTACGACGATACAGTTCAATAGGAAAAATATCAAACGATGTGTTGAAAGAATTTTATCGAATCCATACCAGAACACCAAAACCCTTACAGGTGTCAGTGTCAGTGGAAAGCTTAACCTGAGAGGTGTTCGAAGTACACGGGTTGACAGTAACTTTCAGGTTATTATTGTGATCTGCTGAAAGCCCTGTATTTTTAAGTTAATGGCGCGCCCGGGAGAATTCAAACCCCCGACCTGCGATCCGGTTTTCTAATAAGGCATTTTAT
>JAFGKW010000001.1 GCA_016928355.1 Methanomicrobiaceae archaeon | reverse complement strand
TTATAAATTCCTGAGAATCTGCCCGAACCATGGTATGAAGTCGTTCTTCCTCGACATCATTCCATCAAGGACTATCGGCTGCTTTACGGCTCCGGTCTTTGAGAGGACAACATCATCTGCAATGATGTAGAGTTCACTGGAATTTTCAAACACGCTTGTTAATAGAACTGCAAAAATATCCACACCGCTGCTTGTCCTGATCTTTTTTGAGGTTTTCATTATCTCTTCAGAGTTCTCACGGGAATAATCAAATGTCGGGATCATTATCTGTGATATTATCATCTTTTTCCCGTAGAGCTCGTACCTTTTCGTATCTCTCATCAGGAGTGTCTCAATATCCTCTCCTTCAGGATTCATCCCTCTTTTTATCAGTTCTGTTCCATATTCCACAGGATCAATCCCGGCAATCACGGAGAGCTTCTCCACCATCTCCCTGTCCTTCTCCGTCGTCGTTGACAGGCGGAGGACCATCGTATCTGATAAAATCCCTGATAGCAGGATTCCCGCGATTCCGCGGCTGATCTCTGTTTCGCTTTTGAGATACTTCGATGCGATTATCGTACAGGTGGATCCAACAGGTTCATTTATGAAGCAGATTGGCTTGAGTGTTGATATAGTTCCTATCCTGTGATGATCGATAATTTCAAGGATATCGGCTTTTTCTATTCCATCGACCGCCTGCCCGAATTCGTTGTGGTCAAGAAGAATGACCTGTTTAGCCACCTCTTCAAGGAAGGTGTTTCTTGAGATCATGCCAAGGTATTTCCCGTTTTGGTCTGTAACGCATGCCGTCCTGTACCTTGAATTTGAGACCAGCTGCTTGGCATAATCGATTGAATCGTCCATCGAGATTGTGGGCACATCAGTTGCCATAATATGGCTCGCAGGAAGGGAGAGATTGATCATTTTGCCAACCCCGAATGCATCAAGATTTGTTGACAGCAGAGCAACTCCTTTCTCTTCTGCAGCCTTTTTGACCCTTTCACCGACAGGTGCGCCGTCAGCGATGATTAAAGCCGCAATCCCCGCAGATATCAGTGCGAGTTGTGCGGGCTCGTTATCTCCGACTATTGCCACATCATTCTTAGTCAGCCTGGAAAGTGTTACATGAAGTGCGTCGATTGCGATATAGACCCTGCCTTCAAGAAGATCTCCTGAAGGAACGATGATCTCCGCATGCAGTATCCTCTTCAGGGTATCAAGTTTGATAGGAGTTATAGACAGCTGTTCGATCTTGTCACGCCTCACATAGGCCTGTGCAAGGCCATATTCACTGATAAGTCCCTTAAGGTTTCCTTCCGAGTCGGTTATCGGGATATTTCGGACATTATTATCATCCATTATGGAGATTATATCAATCGTTGGAATGTTCTCCTCTGCACTGAAGGAATATATCTGCGGGAGATCGGCAATACATGCCTCGACGCTATCGATATAGAGAGGTTCACCGACACCGAAGTAATCCAGTGCAAAACGGGTCTCTTCGGTCAGTGGTCCGCATCTGGCTGCAATATGCTCTCCGTCTCCCTTTGCATTCAGAAAACCTGCGTAGGCGATTGCACTGCATATTGAATCTGTGTCCGGATTTTTATGGCCGATAACATATATTTCATTCATGGCTCGTCCAGTAATTTTGGTTCTTATAAGAATTGATTTAGGTTATTATCATTTTTTTGCTGGGAAAAGTGTATTCTGAATGGCGGAGATCTACGTTTTACACGTTTTTAATAATGCAAATATTTATGTCTTAATGTGTTGACACTTCAATATTGGATTGAAGGAGTTGCAGGATGGACGTTATCAAGATACCTCCAATGGAGAAGGAAGAGTACAACAGACTGATTGAAGAAGGATACATTTGCCGGATCGCTTTTCAGGGCGAAAAACACCCTTATATGGCTCCTTTCCTCTACGTTTTCGATGGCAAATTCCTATATTTCCTCTCGACAAAATACGGGAGAAAAAACAATCTTTATAAACTGAATCCCTATGTCTGTGTTGAGGTCGAGAGATATTCATCCGACCTTTCATGCTATAACTTTGTCACGATGCAGGGATACCTGGTGCAGGAAGAGGATTCGATTACAAAGAAACAGGTCAGGCAGATGTTTGTTGATATGATTACTGAAAAACATCTTTCTCCAAATATTCTTGCCGCGCTCGGTCACGACCCTTCGGACCCAATCGAATCGATTGCAACCGAGGAGAGATCGAATATCTGGAAACTCACCGGGGTTACGGATATCGTGGCCCTTAAAAATCTCTGATTTTTTTTCCTTATATGGAAATTTTACAGGTTTTTTCCAATAAGAAACAGTTCCTTGATCTCCTTCTACTCGGAGACGAACAGGAGGACATGATCGACAGATATCTTGAAGAAGGCGATATGTTTGTATTATATGACGGGGACCTGAAATCCGCCTGTGTCGTTGCAGAGATTGAAGAGAGGACTTTCGAGTTAAAAAATATCGCCACATATGAGAATTTTCAGGGGAAGGGTTACGGGGAATATCTTGTCAGGTTCATCTTTGATCATTACAGGAGCAGGGGCGATATAATGTACGTCGGGACGGGGGATGTTTTATGGATCAGGTCGTTTTATGGAAAATGCGGGTTTGAATATTCCCATACGGTCAGGAATTTTTTTACAGATAACTATGACCATCCCATCTACGATTCGGGTGTTCTGCTTAATGATATGATATATCTTAAAAAAGAGCTGAACTGAATTTTATACAATAGTGACCCGGATCCCGCTACAGTTATCTTTATTATAATCAGGGGAAGTATTCTGTGTTACCATAATACAGGAGCGGCTTATATATGGAAACCACCTTCATAACCGGATTAAACGACCTGAACTGGGAAAATTTTGTGGAGAAGACGGAAAAGCCTGTAGTAGTAATGTTTTACAGTGAAACCTGTCCTCATTGCAGAACGATAAAACCCTATTTTGAGGAATATGCACAGAAGTATCATGAGAAGATGAACTTCGGGATGCTGAATATTGCCGATTCGGTCTGGATCGGCGAGAAGTTCGGAGTGATGGCGACCCCGACATTCAAATTCTTCTGCGGCGGCCGGCCGGTCCAGGAGCTTGTCGGGGCTGTTTACCCGAAGATACTTGAGAAGAGAATTAATGAGATGATCGAACACGGGGATGAATGCGTGGAGAAATCCACCGAGATCAAATATGAAGTAACCGGCTATGCGTGATTTTTTTAATAGAAGATCTTTTTATTTTACACTCTTTAGTCTTGTTCTCTCCGGCCGAATGCCGTTATATCAATCGCATGGATTGAACAACAATCCTGTATCCGGGCTGTCCGGGACCTTTGATAGGGCATAAGCCCCTTAGGGGCAACCCTTGCGCAAATTTCTGCGAAATTTACGCTGTTGTGATAGCCCGGTTAGAAAATATCCTTCCAGGTAGCCCTGGCCGGGAGAGATGGTTATCCCTCCATTCGAATGATTTATGATTTAAAAATTACACGAAATCCTGATTTTTTCAAAAAACACTAAACCTCCTGCCGGCGTAACACTCTATAATGCCTGAATGCCCCGGGTTAAAGAAAGCCCTGCAGAGAATCAACAACAAAAGCTATCCTGCATACAAAGATCTCAAAGGCCCGCATGACTTCGGGGATTTTTCTCTTATACTTGATCACATACAGGGCGATCCATTTGCATCCCCAAGCAGGATCAGGGTCAGGATTTCCGACGATGTCTCGAAGTTTCCGGACTGGTTTTTTGAAAATACAGATCGGATAACGGCATTTGATGATTATATTGCAAGAGTTTTCGAAACCGCCCTGAAGAAAAAATCAGGCGGAAAAAAAGGGAGCGGAAAGAGCGGGATCATCTATATCGATCCCCCGGGACAGGAGATAATTAAGAGATCTTCCGTCGTAAAAAAGGCTGATTCAACAGAGGTACGGTTCTTTATCGGCCTTCCTGCAAGAGGAAGGAGAATCGATTCGGCTGCGGCGGCGGAGATGCTTCTCGGGATAATACCTGAAGTCGTCGCACTATCTCTGTATTATGAAAAAAACGATAAAGACGCCCTTTGTAATCACGTCCGGCATTACGAGGATGCGGAGTTTATCCGTTCGGGACTGAAGGATGCAGACCTGATTGCGTTTGTCGCCGACGGTGCACATCTCCCGAGGAGAAGCGGGATCGATGACCGGCCGATGGCCTTCGGGACTGCCGTCCCTTTTTCAAGCGCTGAAAGCCTGAGAGTCACCTTCGATACCCCTTACTCCGGCATCATATCAGGGATGGGAATTCCTGAAGGTGTCACGCTGATTACCGGCGGCGGCTATCATGGCAAATCGACACTGCTCAGGGCAATCGAGAGAGGCATTTATCCCCATATCCCCGGCGACGGAAGGGAGTTCATCGTCACAGATCCGGATGCAGTTAAAATACGCTCCGAAGACGGGAGGAGAATCGAATCGGTAGACATCTCGCCTTTCATCAGCAACCTTCCCTTCCGTGAGGATTCCCGGCGGTTTTCAACCGACAATGCAAGCGGAAGCACTTCGCAGGCTGCAAACATCATCGAATCGATTGAAGCCGGGGCAAAAGTCTTCCTGATCGACGAGGATACTTCTGCAACGAATTTTATGATTCGCGACAAAAGAATGCAGAAACTGATCTCAAAAGAAAATGAACCGATTACACCATTCATCGACAGGATCAGGGAGTTGTACGATGACTTTGGGATCTCATCTGTTGTGGTTGCCGGCGGATGCGGGGATTATATCGATGTGGCTGATACCGTGATCTGTATGAAGGATTACCACCCCTTTGATGTAACGAAAAAAGCGAAGGATATCGCAAAGCAGGACCGGGAAAAGCGTACACCTGAAGGGCAGGAAGAAGGTTTTCCGTATTTTTCAAGAGTTCCTGACAGGAGAAGCATAAATGCGGGTAAGGGGAAAAGGCCTGTAAAAATATCAGTCAAAGAGACCGGCAGGATCGAGTTCGGTTATGAAAGGATCGATATGTCTGCAGTTGAACAGGTTACCGGTAAAAGCCAGCTCCGGGCGATAGGATTCGCTCTCCATTACTCCCTGAAATATATGGATGGTGAGAGGGACATTATGGAGATTGCCGGGATGGTTCTGGATGATATAACAAATTCCGGGCTTGATGTGATTTACCCGGGAATCAGGGGCGACCTGGACTCTTTCAGGAAAGCCGAATTCTGCGCCGCACTGAACAGGCTTAGGACACTGGAGATATTATGAGAGAAGAAAAATATGACAATATTACAAAGAAGCTTTTCGAATCCGCCGCCGGACTAGAAGAGAAAACCGGGTATAAATTTCAAAATCCTGATCTTCTCGACCGTGCACTCACAAGACGTGCATATTCACTCGAAAACGGTCTTCCGGATGATTACCATATGGATGCATATGCCACACTCGGAGATGCGGTGATAGATCTCATCATCCTGGACTCCCTCATAAAATCCGGGATCTATGATAAAGGCGAATTGTCGGTGGCAAAATCAGATATCGTAAATATGACAGTTCTCAGGCGGGCGGCTGAAAGGATAGAACTTTTTCAACATGTAAATTGGGGAAAAGGGGAAGAGTCCCTTCATATCTGGACCTCGGGAAGAGTCATGGCGGAATGTTTCGAGGCGATTGCCGGCGCCGCATATCTCGACGGAGGAGTGCCGGCAGTTGAAAAAATCCTCTTTCATGCGGGTTTGACTTGAGACTGAGAAAACTGGATCATTCCGTTACCGCTACATTTCTATCCGGTGAAATCAGAAAATTATCTTTTCCGGATATCTCTCCCGGCTTTCTTCTTAAAATGATATTTTTCAACGGTATTTTTATTTCAAATCTTACACCATTACCGTAAGTTCCACATTCACAGATAGTAATTCCGGTTAAATCAAGTACTTCGGCCGATATAAAAAGGTTCATTCTGTTTTCATCTCCATAGCCGGGAGTAAATATCAGGTTTTTCATATTATTCGGAATTCCCGCTCCATTATCCTCGTAAACTATCACTGCCCGCTCAGGTGTCTCATAAAATGATATTTCTATAAAATCAGCGCTTCTTCCATGAATAAGTGTATTCCTGAAGAGGTTTTCAAAGACAGAATCAAGCATGGGATCTGCAAATACGAGCATTTCTTCATCAAACTTTTTAAAATCGATATTATGCTCATTTAAGAGTATGGAATTTTTTTCAATAATATTATCCAGATTATTCCACCCGGGTTCGGGTTTTCCCAGAAGTTCAAAAAATCCTGACAAACGGAGCTCATCTTTTATCGACCCGACTGCTCTATCTGCAGATTCAATATAGCCTGCGATAATCCGGTTTTTTGGTATCAAATCTTCTATCTTCTCCAGGTTAAGGGAGATGATATCTGTGTTGCCCAGGATCCTGGAGAATATTTCCCTGTTCAGTCTGCTAAGCTTAATGTTTGCATTCTCCAGGGCCTCATAGCCGGTATACTTCTCTATAATTTCGAAAGAGCTTATTGCATATTCAAGATCCCTTGTAAGGGTTTCAAAGAGAAACCTCTCATCTTTATCCATTATAAAATCAGATGGGACTGTAACAGAGATTATCCCTATTGTCCTTCCTCTGTTTACGAGTCTCATTGTCATCGCACCTCTTCTGTTGTGGTGATCCCTGAAAGGACAGTCCGTGCATCCTCCCGAGCACTTGTCAGAAATTATAATCCTGTCCGATTCAAGAGCTTTTCTTGCACAACCTGTCAGTTCTCCTTTCCTTAACCATTCAAGAATTGAATCGAATTCTTCTCCGAATCCTGACTGTTCTGCTGCAACGATCTCTCCTGGTTTTTCGAAAAGAACGATCCTTGCATTATTGTAACCTTCCTCATCGGTCATCAGGTCGCAAAGAGATCTCAAAAGAACGTTGAAATCGCGTTCAGTATTTATTATTTCCCTGATATTCCGTATAGTCGAAAGAATTCTGGTAAGATGCCTGATCTTATCTTCTGCTCTTTTCTTTTCGACTGTTTTTCTAATAATATGTGCCATTTCGGTGAACAGAACTCCAATATCCCCACCTTTCTGGATATAATAGTCCACACCGCTGTTTAGAGCGGCGATTGCGATCTCCTCCCGGCTTTTACCTGTAAAGAGAATAAATGGGATTTCATGCCCTCTTTTATGCGTTTCTGCAAGAAACTCCAGGCCGTTGAGTCCAGGCATCTCATAATCTGAAACTATCAGATCATATGAATTCAGCTCAAGAAGCTCCAGTGCGTCCAGAGGTGATGTACAGATATCAGAGTCAATGTTCTCTTTTCTTTTCAGGTATAATGCTTCAGCGTCCAATAGAGTCCTTTCATCATCAACAATCAGAATTTTAATCATATCAGTCCTCGGAATCCGAATATGTATTTCAGGATTGGTTGATATATCAAATGCGTCATAAATAGACTTTGTGCCGATAGAATATATTATCAATATAAAATATATTGATTTACTTTTTATTTATACCGGCTTTCATGCCGAATGTTTTTTCGAGCAGTTTCAGATTCTCTGTTGCAGCCCATAGTTCTATTGTGCAATCCTTTGAGGATTCGATATTTAATATAAGCTGATCAGCCTCTCTGGAAAAATATGCACTGTCTATTCTGCCATCATGACTTTTGTCAAGATTTTCGGCAATTCTTAAGAAGAGTGAAAGAATAATTACCAGATTTATAGTTTCTTCATCCAGGTCTTTGAACAGATCATCTTTTGGTTTTGGACTTTTTTTCCTGTGGAATCTTGCTATGAGGCCGATTATATTCAGTTCATTCTGGTTGAAACCCAGGAGCGGAGCATTTGTGATTACATAATGTGAATGATACTGGTGTTTGGAAAACGAGATAAACTGCCCGACATCATGAAGGTATGCTGCATATTCCAACATCTCGAGCTCTTCTTCACCATAATTATGAAGTCCGAGTTTTCCTGCACTCTCAAAGAGTTCTTTTGAGATCTCCAGGATCTTTTCTGCGTGGCATTCATCTATCCTGCAGGATTTGCCAAGTTGCCTGACACTTCTCTCCTTCACCGGCATTTTAACGGAAGAGATAAAACCGGGCTCTTCGGAGAGATAATCGAATAACAACCCATCTCTAAGACTTCTGTCTGATGAATATAATTTCTCTATTCCCAGCTCTTTCATAATTGTAAAGAGGATTATCGCACCTGCTGCAATAATATCTGCCCTGCCGGCGCTTATACCCGGAATATTCTTTCTCTCCGTAATACTCATTCCGCAAAGCCGGGTCATTATTTTTTCAAGTTCAAAGATGTTGATCCATCTCTCTTCCGCGGGTGAATTACAATTATTCCGTTCTTTTTCCGCAACAGATACCAGTGACTGGATCGTGCCTGAACTGCCATATACTTTTGAGACAGGATCCTTTTGTATAGATTTTCTGGCATATGCGATCCTGCTCCTCACATACCTGGAGATCTCATCCTTCGTTTCAGTATCAATAATGCCTGTTTCAGGATCACCAGGAAAAGAAAAGTAGGTTCTGAGTGCTCCCAGTTTCAGGCTCTTTAAGTATATGTGATCAAAACGCGTTCCGAGGATTATTTCAGTACTTCCACCGCCGATATCAATGAACATGTATAATTCATCGTCCAGGTTAAATCCGTTGGATACACCAAGATAAATCAGTCTTGCTTCTTCCTCTCCGGATATTACCTTAACATCAAGGCCGGCCTGTTTCTTAATTCTGCTTATGAGATCCTGACCATTGACTGCATCTCTTGCAGCCGACGTTGCAACTGCATAAATCTCCTCTGCACCGAAATTCCGGGAGATCTCTTCATATTTGGAACAGACAACAATCGTTCTTCCGATTGCCTCTTCAGAAAGAATCCCCTGTATAAAACTGCCTTCACCAAGTCTTATCATTTCTTTCTGCTGCCTGAGTACTGAATAAGAATTGTTCGAATTCAGTCTAACAATTAGAAGTCTTGCAGAGTTAGTGCCAAGATCTATGAAAGACACTATTCTTTCAGTGGATCTATGATGCATACGGGTTTCACCTTTCTTTTAAAAACCATCTCAAACAGGTCACTCTTCTTTTCAACCGCGGCAATCTCATACTTTGAAATTCCGCCTGTTTTACATTTTAATAACACGGAATCGACGTTAACGGTGCATTCTGTAATTACAGCCCTTGAAAGATGCATCCTGTCAAGCGCATCGGCAACCCTGAGAATCGAAGAGTTAACAAGGACTATATTTTTCTCCTCCCCGGTTAGCCGGGTAAAATTATCATGCTCATCAGAAGGGAGCGCTTTCCGGTGATATCTTGCAATATTGGCGATTATTAATCTTTCCTCATCATTAAATCCCAGTGATCTGTCCTCAAGGATTATATTCATCGAATGTTTATGGTGTTTTTCTTCAGATATGCACCATCCCACATCATGGAGAAGCGATCCTGCGATCAGGTATCTTTCCTCCTCTTCCCCAAGACCATGAATATCCCTGAGACAGTCAAATAATATGACTGCATTTTTGGTTACATGCAGAGGATGTTCTGTATCAACGCCCCTGGTCATCAGAAATTCAATGCATTTTTGGATCATTTGCGATATTTCCGGATTCATCTTCATCAGAATGCATAATTATATCAAGAGGTCTGCCTTCCCTGAATATCCTTGCAAATGATTCCGGCAGATTCTTCCTGTATATCTCTTCAACCGCTCTCTCTATATCATAAGGTACTCTTACATGGTATAAAGAGAAAGGATTCAGACTCAGCATAGCATAACAGGCTCTCGGATCCCCGTCATCCGGCCTCCCTACACTTCCTGTGTTTATAAACCACACGTTGTCCACCTGTTTAGCATATGGAACATGCGTATGTCCCGTGATAATGAAATCTGCGCCTGTCTTTTTTATATAAGAATGGAGAACCTCATCAGGAGTTTCTTCATTGATATATTCCTTGACCGAGTCCGGGCTCCCGTGAGTTACATATATTGAACTGTCCCGGATTCTCAGGCTGATATTTTCCGGAAGTGACTTTAGATATTTTTTATTGTCAGAAGAAAGCCGGCCGTATGCCCATTTCATGGCCAGCCTCTTCTGTCTGTTCTTTGGAAGGATTTTCTTCTTCTTCTTTGATTTTAGAACTGCAAGATCATAATTGCCAACAACACTGAGTACATGTTCATCCCTGATTCTTGAAACTGTCTGGTCCGGGAAAGCCCCGTAACCAACAAAATCGCCAGTATTTATAATGGCCGTTGCACCACGCTCCTTTGCATCTTCGAGAACGGCTTCAAGTGCCGGGAGATTTGCATGGATGTCACCGATCAATGCAATATGTAGCGGACCTCCCGCTGAACTATCTGTAAAATGGTAGAATGATGACTGAAGAGGCAGGGAAATTACCGATTTCTGGTCATCCCAGAAATGCTCTTTCTTTAATTGCTCCCAGTAACTATTGAGTTCTGAATGAAGCTCTATTCTTCTTTTTATCCTGTTCTCCCGGAGATATTGAAGGCCCGGAAGGACGAAAGAAAAAAAACGGTCATTGCCGAAGAACGCAATTGTTCTCTTTCTCTCTTCATCGATAAAACCGTCGAGAAAATCCACCCACACATCGCAGTCATGAATGTCGCCGAGATAGTCCTGCAGCCTCTTCATCACTTTTATGGATTCCTTTAGTTCATCATTATAAAGTCCGGAATATGTTTCAAGCGTATAGCGGAATTTTTTGGCAGATATTCGCATTGCATGATGTCTTTTTACCTGACCGGGATCAGGAAGGAATCTTTCATACCAGAAGAGGTTCTTCTCTGCCAGTGATATATTATAAAATGCCTTCTCAAAGGCATAGGGGGAATGGATATCTGTCCGGGCAGATTCGTATTTTACAATAAGTCCTCTTAAATATGTCCCCATCTTTTCGATTGTCTCCGACTCTTCGAAGGATTCAATTGCACTGATAACTCCGGGCTGAAGGTCTCTTCTCTTCTGCTCCAGTCTTGTTATCAGGCATTCGATTCCGGGGGAAACGGGATCTGCAACCCTGAAGTCATAATCTGTGGATAACTTATCATCAGGCAGGGTATTCTCCGGATCGTTTTCCTTTTTATTTAATGAAAATATTTTCCTGAAGAAGTCTGTAATCCTGAAAAAAATAGATTCCGTTACATGATGGATAACATCATCATTATCCGTATATACAGGAATAACCGCTTTTTCCAACGGATTGCCCTGAGAGGGATTCTCTTTGATGTTTTCCGGAATAAAAAAGACAGGCTTTTTTTCATCCCCGGGTGACAGAAATTGTTTAAGAAAGTCTATCTGTACATCGGCGTCTCTTGCCTCACCAAGAGCACGGGTGACATCTTTGATAGATTTATTCCAGATTCTGTACTCTTTTTGGGGGAGACATTCTTCGAAGACCGGCATTGCCGCTCTAAGTCTTCTTGTCGCAACCCTGCAACGGTGGACATATTCAATATCTTCAGAATATTTCACACCCTCTGTCTCGGCAGCAAGGTTTGAGAGAAGTGAGAGCATGTACCGGGCGGCATAGAGACAGTAACCCTTGTCAGAATCATTTTTTTTACCGGAGATCTTCACCACATCCTTTTTGCCCGGTCATTTCCACATCATCATGGATGTCCTGCATTCCATATGCCCCTGTGTTCGATCATCCATTGTTGCGAATCGCATTCTTCTCCGGATGATTCCATCTTCATATAACTTCCGTCTGAACAGAGCTGTCTTGAATTTACATTATCCCTGAGATGAATATCAAGTATCTTTTTCAGCTCATCCTTGATACTCTTGTCTTTGATCTCGATTAGTACTTCCACCCTGCGGTTGAGGTTTCTTTGCATCATATCCGCACTGCCTGTAAGCAGAATATCACTGCCTCCGTTCCTGAAATATATGATTCGTGAATGCTCGAGGAATCTGCCGACAATTGAGGTGCAGGTTATATTCTCACTGACATCCTTCAATCCCGGCCTTAGGCCGCAGATACCTCTGATCTGAAGAACCACCCGGACTCCGGCCTCAGAAGCCCTGTAAAGGGCCAGAATAATATCAGGATCCACGAGCTGGTTTAGTTTGAATGCGATATATCCGTCATTATTCTTTTTATGAACCTGAATCTCATTTTCTATCATATCAAGGATTATTTCCCTCATCCTTCCGCTTTTACCGTATGAAACGATAAGATCATAGAACTCACGTTTGCCTGAATGTCCTGTAAGAGCATTGAAGAGGTTGGTTACATCCGAAGCGATCGATTCATCACAGGTGAGGAGTCCGAAATCCGTATAAACCCTCGCAGTAATCGGGTTATAATTCCCTGTTCCTATGTGGACATATGTCTCCAGCCCCTCTTTCTCCCTTCTTACGACCATCGTCATCTTTGCATGAACCTTAACGCCCATGATGCCGTATATGACATGAACCCCGGCTCTTTCAAGAGCCTTTGCCCATACGATATTATTGTGCTCGTCAAATCTCGCCTTGAGTTCAACAATAACAGAGACCTGTTTACCGTTCATTCTCGCCTTCATCAGGGCCTCGACAACCGGTGATTTGGGACCCACCCTGTAAAGGGTCTGCTTGATAGCGATAACATCCGGATCTTCAGCCGCCTGTTTGATAAAATTTACTATCGGGTTGAAGCTGTCATAAGGATGATAAAAGAGGATGTCGCCGGCTTTAATCTCTGAAAATATATCTTTATCCTCGTCTTCAAGTCCGCACGGATATGCTGGTAAAAAGGGTTTGTCCTTTAGATCAGGACGGTCGATGTCGATCAGCTGCATAAAGTCGGATTTTCTCAGGTGTTCATCGATCGTATACACATACTCGGAACCGAGGTTAAGGTTCTTTGCAAGGATGTTCCTGACCCATTTCGGCATCGACCTGTCGACTTCAAGTCTTATCGGTGATCCGATACGTCTCATCTCGACGCTCTCTTCGATTGCTGTGAGCAGGTCGGATGCCTCATCCTCTTCGATCTCCAAATCGGCATCCCTGGTTACGATAAAAGGATAGCAGTTGATAATCTTTTTTTCAGGAAACAGCAGATCGATGTTTGCTACAGTCAGATCTTCGATAAAGACAAAGTGATATTCCTTTGCACAATGCCTTTTTGCCGGGCTGCAGGTGATGAGATTCGGGGGGATCTGTATCAGCCGTGAAAATGTTTCTCTTGGTATCTTAAGTCTTGAAAAAATATTGCCCTGCAGGGGGTCGTCGATTATCACTGCAAGATTCAGGCTGAGGTTTGATATAAATGGGAAAGGTCTGCCCGGATCGAATGCCATTGGAGTCAGTGCAGGGAAGATCTCTTTCTCAAAATATTTTCTCAGGTAATTCTTCTGCTTCTTATTTAACTCCCTGAAACGGTGGATGAATATTCCTTCTTCATTCAAATCGGGCAGAATGCTGTCCCGCCAGACCTGGTCGGCTTCGAGTATATGTTTTTTAATCTCTGTCCGGATGGCCATCAGCTGCTGTGTCGGGGTCAGTCCGTCAGGCGGGGATTCAAGGACTCCGGCCGCCTTCTGCCTCCGTAGTCCTGAAACCCTGATCATCATGAATTCATCGAGATTGCTTGAGAAGATAGAGAGAAATTTTATTCTTTCAAGAAGAGGATGCCTCCTGTTCTCTGCCTCCTCGAGCACCATCCTGTTGAATTCAATCCATGACAGTTCACGGTTGATGAAAATATCGGGATTATTCAGACTTATCTTTGACATAAAATCTGCCGTTTAATGGAATTCAAGTTTTTTTCCTTCAATCATGAAATATATTTTTTCACCCATAAGGCATGCATGGTCCCCCATTCTTTCAAGGTACCTTGAGATCATGACATATTCTATACAGCGTGAGATATTTCTATTGTCTTCCATCATATAGGTAAAACTTTCCCTGAATATTGCCTCCTGGAGGTCATCGACATAATTGTCCCTTTTTTCAAGATCAAGGAGTTTTGAGGGATCTTCTGTTTTAAAGGATTCAAGGGCATCATTTATCATTTCAGTGACATACTCAGCCATGTGACATATACTGTTGAACACCTTCAGGTGCGGTGTATTTGGTAGAGATGTAGTAAGTTGTGCAATGTCCTTACCGTTTCTTCCAAGCCTGTATAATGAAGTGTTCATCTGTGAAATACAGGATATTAGCCTGATATCGCTGGCAACAGGTTGGTACAGGGTAAGCATTCTTAATGTTTCCTCGTCGATTTTGTTGCTGTAATAAGCCAGTTTCTTTTTTCTGTCATGGACCTCTTCTGCTAGCACCTCGTCCATATCCTTTAACGCCTTAAGCGAATCGGTGAACATACCGACGGAAAATTCACCCATCTCAAGTGTATAATCCTTCAGTTTCTTTAATTCGAGTTGAAATTTATCGCTCATTGTGGATTCCTCCTTATCCAAATCTTCCGGTAATATAGTTATTTGTCAGCTCTTCGTCAGGACTTGTAAATATCTTCTCAGTTTCCCCGAATTCAATCATCTTACCAAGATACATAAATCCAGTAAAATCCGATACCCTCGATGCCTGCGACATGCTGTGGGTTACGATGATTACTGTGTATTCCTTCTTCAGGTCATCTATCAGTGATTCAATCTTTGCCGTAGCAATAGGGTCAAGTGCAGAGCAGGGTTCGTCCATGAGAATGATCTCAGGTTCGACTGCGAGAGTCCTTGCAATGCAGAGTCTCTGCTGCTGCCCGCCGGAAAGCCCCATCGCCGGGTCATCCAGCCGATCGTGAACTTCATCCCAAAGTGCAGCCTGCATAAGGCTTTTTTCGACAATCCCGTCAAGTATTTTTTTATCCTTTATCCCATGTACTCTCGGCCCGTATGCAACATTGTCATAGATCGACTTGGGGAAGGGATTTGGCTGCTGGAAGACCATTCCGATCTTCTTTCTCATATGAACCACATCAACAGCCGGAGAGTAAAGGTTCTGGTCATGGTATATGACCTGACCTTCGATCCTGCAATCTGATACAAGGTCGTTCATCCTGTTGAAGCAACGGATGAGTGTCGATTTCCCACAACCCGAAGGGCCGATAAGAGCAGTTACATGGTTTTTGTACACTGAGAGATCAACATCTATCAAAGCCTGCTTATCGCCGTAAAAGAGATTCAGCTTTTTTGTTTCAAGAATTGTTTCATGATTTTCCATTTTTACCACCTGAGGGATTTATGATAATGATTCCTAATCAGGATAGCTATACTATAGACAGCCATTACGAGAATCAGCAGTACAAGAGCCGTTCCGTACTGGTTTGTTGACGCCCCGGGGACATTCGTTGAGAGTATGAACAGGTGATACGGGAGTGCCATAATAGGATCAAATACAGATCCGGGCAGAAAACGTGTTGTAAAGACGACGGCCGTAAACATTATCGGGGCCGTTTCACCTGCCGCTCTCCCTATGGAGAGTATGGTCCCGGTAATTATTCCCGGGGCAGCAGGGGAGAGAACCACTTTTCTGATCGTCTGCCATTTTGTCGCACCGAGTGCAAGACTGCCGTGCCGGAGTGAATCAGGTACACTTTTCAGTGCCTCTTCGGTCGTCCTGATAATTGTCGGAAGGACCATCAGGCCGAGTGTTATCATTCCTGAAAGAAGGCAAACCCCGAAGTCGACAAATAGAACAAGAAATGCAAAACCAAAAAGGCCGAATACGATTGAGGGTGTTCCGTTCAGCAGATCCACTCCTGACCTGATTATAGAGGTTAGCCGGCCTTCTCCGGTATATTCGACAAGATAGATTGCGGCACCGACACCTATGGGCAGTGCAAAAAGAATCGCTCCGCCTACAAGGTACAGGGTCCCGACAATCGCCGGAAAGATTCCGCCCTCTCTTCCGAGATCCCGGGGATAGCCGGTTAAAAATTCCCAGGATAATGCCGGAAGGCCTTTTGATATAATGTCGAAGAGAATTATTGCCAGTACAACCAGTATAATTCCTATTGAGACGTATAAAAGTGAAAAAGCGAGTTTCTGCATCTTTTTTGGGTCCAGGTTTTTAATGTACCCGTACCAGAGACTGACCAGTGCGACTGCAGCGATTCCCGCTATTATGCTGGTATATAATAGGAAGACAATTAAAAGGCCTGCAAGAGTATATTTCAGCCATTTCATTGAATCGTGCAGGTGTTTTTTGATGACAGGAAATTCTATATGAATCATCTTCCTGCCGTTTTTCTTCGCTCCTGTTCCCTTTTCCCTGATCTTTTTGATGATGTGCTGTGCGGATATATTAACAACAAGAGTTATTGCAAGCAGGAGAACCGCAACCCCGAAGAGTGCATGATAATGTTCACTCCCGACTGCAACCTCGCCCATCTCGATACCAAGTGTTCCGGTAAGGGTCCTTACCGGGGAGAGGATGTTGTAGATCGGATCGGGGATTATCGCTGCATTCCCGGTAACCATCATTACTGCCATTGTCTCTCCGACGGCTCTTCCCATTCCTAAGATTATTGCCGCTGTAATTCCCGAAAGGGCCGCAGGGGTGATTATCCGACTTATCGTCTGCCAGTGTGTTGCCCCGAGCCCTAATGAGCCTTGTCTGTAACTGGCCGGAACGGCACTGATTGCATCTTCGGATACGCTGATTATCGTGGGCAGTGCCATTATCCCGAGAAGGATTGAGCCTGCAAGCCAGCACTCTCCTGAAGGAATGTCAAATGTAACTCTCAGCCAGTCGGTCAGAATAACAAGTCCGAAGAAACCGTAGACAACCGAGGGAATTCCTGCCAGAAGTTCAACTGCGGGTTTGATTATCGATCTTACCCTGTACGATGCGATCTCTGATATGTAGATTGCGCCTGCTATTCCAAGTGGTGCTGCAATAACCATGGCGCCTAAAGTTACAAGAATAGTGCCGACCCACAATGGAAATGTGCCGTAAGCCGGGTTAACGCCGGCCGGATTCCAGACCTGGCCGAAAAGAAAGTCATAAAGCCCAATCGAAGTGAAAGCCGGCATCCCGTCTTTTAAGAGAAATAATAATATGAAAAATACAGTAAGGACACCGAAAACAGCTGCAGCAAACAGTATCCCGCGAATAACCAGATCAGAGATGCACCGGGAATTGTAAAGGGATTTTTCTCCCTCTACATTAAAATTTTTCATAATCCCGTTTACCATAATAAAAAAACAGGAGATTTCTCTCCATTTTCCGTTTATTTCGTTTACGCTACAGGAACATATCCTTCATCGGATATGATCTTCTGTCCTTCTTCGCTCATGATAAAAGCGATATATTCTGCTGCCAGACCTGTTGCCTCACCTTCGGTGAACATGTTTAGGTTTCTTGCAACCGGATAGTCCCCTGAGATTACATTGGCAATAGTCGGCTCAATGAGAGTTCCGTCGACATCGATGTCAAGACCCTTTACCGTATTGTCCAGGTATCCCATACTTACATACCCAATCGCTCCGGGTGTCTGGCTGATTGTCTGCGCGACAGCCCCGTTTGAATTCTTTTCAAGCTGTTTAACGGTAAACTCCTCTTTTTTCATAACAGATTCGTAGAAGAATTCTCTTGTCCCGGATGATGAATCACGGCCAACAACAACTATCTCAAGATCTTCTCCGCCAACTTCATTCCAGTTTGTGATCTCACCTTTGTATATCGATTTTACCTGGGCGAGTGTGAGACTGTCTACCGGATTGTCTTTATAGACAATGACAGCGATTCCGTCACTGGCAATAACATGCTGAACAAGTCCCGGGTATTCCTCTTTTTCCGAGGATTTGAGATCTCTTGATGCCATTCCAATATCTGCAGCACTGGTTCCTACTGCCTGGACACCGTGTCCTGATCCTCCGCCAGATACCTGAATATCGGCATATTGATCGTTCTTCATATATGCCTCTGCGGCTGCCTGTGCAATTGGAAGAACTGTTGTTGACCCGGTTACTGTAAGAGTCTCAACAGTTTTTACTTCCTTTGAAGGTGTTACATCACCAGTACCGTTTCCGGTACAGCCGCATACAAAAATTGCAGATACTGCAATTATTGCAAGTGCGATTAATACCAGACCTGATTTTTTGGGGCTCACGTTCATTACGTCACCGATACAAAATCAATATTTGAATTATAAAGTTTACCCCAAATAGATCATATCTTATAATTATTCAGATAGTCAAATACAGATTCAATATTCTTATATATATTTTGAGCAGAAAATACTTACATGGACATTCGGAAGATCCAGATGAGTGGCGGTTCGTCATATATCGTATCCTTACCAAAAAAATGGATAACAAGGAATAAAATCCAAAAAAACGACCCTGTAGGTCTGATTGAGCAGGAAGACGGGACTATAATCATCACCCCGAATACGACAGGGGATCAAATCCAGAAGGTCTGGAATTTCGAGGTCAGTGCGGTAACCGATCCCACATTTTTTTTAAGGAGCCTAATCGGGGCATATATTGCAGGATATACTTCGATGCGCATATGGGCGCACGGGAGACTTCCCCCGTTTGCATCCGAGAAGATCAGGGAATTTACCACAATGGCAATAGGCCAGGAGGTAGTGGATGAGACCGGGAATGAGATTATCTTAAAAGACCTCCTGAATCCTGCTGAGATGCCACTTGAAAATACGATATCCAGGATGTCGGTTATCGTACGAAAGATGCACGAGGACGCGGTTTTAGCCCTGAAAAACAGGGATTTTGTTCTCGCGAAGAATGTAATCGCAAGAGATAACGATGTGGATCGCCTCCACTGGCTCATCGGCCGCCAGACGAATCTTATTCTGAATGATATCAACCTTGCCAGAAAGATGAATGCTCCGCCTGACGGAATCCTGAACTATTTCCTTGTCAGCAGGATCATCGAACGTGTAGGGGATCATGCCAGCAGGATAGCGCACAATGCGATAAAACTTGGGGATTGTAATCCACCCGAGGAACTTATGGAGATGATTGAAGAGGTTAACTTTGATTCGCTTGTAATATTTGAAAACAGTATCCGCTCTTTCTTCGATCACAACCTTAAAGAGGCAAACAATATTATCAATGATTCACTGAAATTTGAGGACCGCTGTAGTGAGATAAATAAAAAAGCTCTCGATTATAAGGCGCCTGTCGCAATTCCGATAGTAGCAATATCCGATAGTATGAGAAGGGTCGGGGATTATTCTTCTGATATATGTGAAAATGTAATCAATTACGTTACAGGGAAATCTGAAAATTTTCAAAAATAGTTATTTTTCACCTGAGATTTCTTCATATAAAAAGAATCTCCTGGCATCGGTCATTCCTTTTTCATGCTTCTCCAGGACCCTGTGGATATCCCGTAAGTTCACCGGATGATATCCTGTAAGTTCGCAACAGGCGTTTATCGTCTTATTTTTAAAATCTATAAACGGATAATCGGCGACCCTGCTGTTGTGGACGTGACCGTGGATCATCCAGCCGGAATAATCTTTTGGCCTGAATTTCGGGTCGTGAACAAGAAGATATTCCCTGCCTGAATAATTAACCAGCAATTGTTCAGGATAATCTTTCAGGCATGAATCATGGTTTCCCCTAATAAAAACCAGCTCTCCATTTAATTTTGAGAGATAATTGTTGCAGATGTCAGGCCCAAGGTTATAGGTAAGATCCCCCAGATAATAGATGGTATCAGACGGTTTTACCGTATTATTCCAGTTGCGGATGAGGACTTCATCCATCCTTTTTGAGTCGCCCGGGTAAAACGGGCGGGCGGCGCCTTCAGTTATCGATTTATGACTAAGGTGAAGGTCGGAAATAATAAAGGAATCTTTTGTTTCGGAATATTTCGTCTCAACCGATTCATATCCCCTCATCCTCCGGAAATTTTCAAATCCTTCCCTTGCCCTGTGAACATCGTTTCCGTTGATTGATCTTTTAAGGACCAGATCATAGACCTTCAAAACTTCTTTTTCATCACACAGCTGTATGCGAAAACTTTCAGCCGGCAGGATGAAGTCCCTAATCTTATATCTTGGAGAATTCCCTGCAAGAGAGAGAAGCCTTGTTAATGGGTCACAGTTTTTCCGTGATACATGCCTCCATATGATCTCTGCATCCAGAAATCCCGGATATTCCATCAGGGGCAGGTATAACCGGTTTTTATCATACATGAAACTTTGAAACTTCATTCCCTCCATGATCAATAATTCCTTAAGCCTGTCATGAAGCTGTATTATCCCGGGAGATGCCTCAATTTTCAGCGACAAACCATGAATTTTATCAGGCGTCCGTTTCACAAATCCGTCTATTAAAAATGGAAGATATGAGATCTCCGAAGATGCCTCTTTTATAATTTCCATGACCTGCTTTTCGGGGTTTTTTTCCGTACAGTCGATGCTGAAGAGGATGATTTCAGGCCGGCTGAAAATTTTATTATAATCGATCGAATTTCCGATCTCCTTCATCCGTTCGGATATCCTGTAGTGAAAATGGGACAGGTCCAGGGCAATCCTCAGTTCACGATTCAAATTCAGTATCTCCCGATTGATTCAATCTCTTCCCTGATAACTCTCCTGATATCCTCGATATCAAGGTTATTCCTGCTTTTATCCCGTATTATCTTGTCCATGGTCCTGATGCCCTCGCTGACTGTCTTCCCGTATTTCATCGCAATCTCTATGGAATCCTCGTTAATCCTCACAACCCTCGACATGTTACAAAATGTAACTGGATGATTCATATTTGTTACGATCTGTAACAATCAGGCATCTCATTGTTACAATATGTAACCTCATCTTTATCTGCAAGCCGATAGGAATAGAATTAAAAAATAAGAGGTAATTTATTCTGATGAAACCTTTCCTGAACCTTTCGCTTATAGTTGTTATTACCTGCATATTTTCGTTATGCTGCGGCTGTACAGAGATAAACGGCGGGGGTGAAAACTTTGTTGATCCCGGTTCGACCTGCTGTATATCTGTCATCGATCCATCTGATCCTGAACCAGTGTCCCTGTTCGACGACCAGGGAGTCCTTACCGAATTTTTCTCCCCGAAAGTGATTAATAAGCTGGGACTTTCCATGGAGACCGGCTTCAGTATTGCATATGTTGAAATAGGTCCCGGAAACGGCACCCCCCCGCATTATCTCCTTGGCTCAGGTGAAGTGATTTATGTTATCTCAGGAGAGGCAGAGGCAACAGTCGATGGAGTGAAACACACTCTTGAAGAAGGCCGTGCGATATTCATTCCTGCCGGCTCGGTCCAGTCGGTTATCAATACAGGAGAAGGCAAATTAAAATACACCTCCTCTGTCCAGCCATATTACAAATATGAAAATGATATACTGATTAAAGGGGATATTGGAAATCTGTCGTACAAGAGCCACCCTGAGATCCTGATCTCAAATCCTGAAGAGAACGAAAGATGGGATCCTTCCGCCGGATGCGAGATCTATGCGGTAATGAACCCGGGTATGCTTAAGCTTTCGGAGAATGAGATCCTGCCTGTATACAGTATTGCATATGCAGAATTCCAGCCCGGTGCTTCAATTCCTTCACAGGTACTTAC
This sequence comes from Methanomicrobiaceae archaeon, assembly GCA_016928355.1. GTDB lineage: Archaea > Halobacteriota > Methanomicrobia > Methanomicrobiales > Methanomicrobiaceae > Methanolacinia. The sequence continues at coordinate 16,383 of JAFGKW010000001.1, read as the reverse complement.
CGGATCGAACGAAATCGATTATTTAATCGAAGGGCAGATCGATATCAGGTCGGGTGAGTTCGTATATACAATCACAGAAGGCCAGGCAGTCCTGATCCCGAAAGGAGTTGCCAGGGAGTTTGAAAACAGCGGTGATGGCAGGGCGGTTTTATTATCCTATGTGGATCCCTATTGGAAAGAAGAGACGGCACAATGGGCTGAATAATCAGTCCGCTTTTTTATACCAGACATTCATTGATTCAAAAGAACCACAGATATTCGTATTGTTCTTCATGGTTCCGCAATATTCGTAGCCGAACCGGGCAAAGAGTCGGTTTACCGGTTCAAAGGCCGCTCTTGCGATCGTATAGAATGTGATATAACCCGCTTTTTTCATCTCCGCCTCCATCGCGGCAAGGAGTATTCCGGCATAACCTTCACCCCTGCATTCAGGCGATGCGGCAAAATCGGTCATCTCGACATTGAGGTTTCCCTCGTCGGTTTCGCACGATGATGCCGCAAGGAGTTTTTCACCCTTCCAGATCCCGAAATATATGATATTTTCATCCATCGTCTCTTCGATATACCCGGGTTCATGGATCGGAAACGGGTAGCTCTCAAAGACACTGTCGTATAATTCCGATAAAGCGGCTGCATCCTTCTTCTCCGCTCTCCTGACAGTCAGGTCTTTTCCGGGGTTGTTGATTTTCCCTGTGCCTTTTATATCTTCTGCATCGCCGATAATCTGCTCTATTCTTTCTTTATTGTTTATTATTTCCCTTTCAGGAGTGTAATATTTCGACATGAAATACCCGTCAGTCTTCCCTGAAAAAAATCCCGGGATCATCGCTTCCGTCTTATACCCGTTTTTCTTAAATTCGTCCTTCATCCCGGCAGGGACTTTAACAAACGCCTTTGAATACCCGTTTTCATCTGCAAGTGTATCGATCTTGCTGACGACGAAAGAAGGGATTTCATCTGCTGTAGTTTTCATCAGATATACCCTGTTGTTCTTTTTTCCATGCTGGATTATTGAGTTTCCAAGAGAGCAGACGACATCATTTTTCATCTCTTCTCTCCATCCTTTCGTTGTCTTCCGGATAAAGGGCAATCGTATCATCGTAGTCACATAGAAGTCTTTCAATTCCGATAGACTTCGACTCGTCTGCATTGTCGAGCTTCAGCTGAAGTGTGCATTCGTCGCATTTCCGATCGCAGAATATCGGTTCGTAGTTGTCCGGCTCTTTGTACGTGCAGATTACCCCTTCATAATTCCTGAGTACGACCTTGTTTGTCGACCACGATATTAGGTAATTCGGCATCAGTGGAATCTTTCCGCCACCACCCGGAGCATCTATAACATATGTCGGAACGGCAAAACCGGATGTATGGCCCCTGAGACTCTCGATAATTTCTATACCTTTGCCGACAGGCGTTCTGAAATGAGAGAGTCCCTCTGATAAATCGCACTGGTACATGTAGTATGGTCTTACCCTGTTTTTGACGAGTTTTTGCACAAGAGTCTTCATAATCCTCGGACAGTCGTTTACGCCCGCGAGAAGTACAGACTGGTTTCCAAGAGGAATTCCTCCATCAGCAAGTTTTCTTAATGCTTCAGAGGATGAGTTCGTAATCTCCCTGGGATGGTTGAACTGGGTGTTTAACCATATCGGATGATACTTTTTAATCATCTCTACAAGTTCGTCTTCTATTCTGTATGGAAGGACGACAGGAAGACGGCTTCCTATACGGATGACTTCTACATGAGGAATATCTTTTAATTCAGACAATATCCATTCAAGATATTCATTGCTCAATAGAAGCGGATCTCCGCCAGAAAGGAGAACATCCCTTACTACCGGATTCTCCCGGATATAATCAAGACCTTTACCGATCTGTTCTTTATCAGGGATGTAATCGATATCTCCAACCTTTCTTTTCCTCGTACAGTGCCTGCAGTACATTGCGCATTTGTTGCTGACCAGAAAGAGTACCCTGTCCGGATACCTGTGTGTTATTCCCGGTACCGGGCTGTCTCTGTCTTCATCAAGAGGATCATCAATATCTTCATCGATTATGTCGAGTTCATGGATTGAAGGGAAAGACTGCATGAAGATTGGATCGTTTTTGTAATCTTCTGTTTCAATCAGGGACAGGTAATATGGGGTTATTGCAAGCGGGAATTTACCGAGAGTCTCTTTTAATCCATCATATTTTTCATCAGGGAAGGATATTCCTGTCAGTTTTTCGAATGTATCAAGATCCTTTATTGTGTGGCGGAGCTGCCATCTCCAGTCTCTCCATTTCGAGAGGGTTCCTTCCGAATCTATCTTTAATGTGATTTCTTTCTGGTTTTCCGAGTAATGCTTCATATCAATCTTTTTTTATAATGTTTTCATATCGATCGGGTCATCGCTGATACCGGCAGGTACAGGATTTTAATAAACTGTCTTCATGCCTGATCATATAAAAAATGATCCAGGTAAAAAATGCAGAAATCTAAGTAATTTTTGTTTTAAAGAAGTTTGAGAGCCTTGTATTGATAAGGCATGTATATTTTTTCGTATATTTCATTTTAGAGAGTCTCATGACCTGTTTTTCCCGCAGGGCCTGATAGTTAAAGCCCTATTTCGTCGGTTTTTTTGAAATTATTCAAAAATCCGGGAGTTTTATACTTTTATCTTTGGGATGCTATTTAAGATTGACGGACAGGACAGCTGTTCATTAATCCTCTTCTTCGCCTTCTATCTCAAGATGCTTCCTCAAAAATTCTCTTATCTTTGCAGACTCCATCCACCCCCGATCCAGTTTGTTGATTATCTCATCGATCTTTTGTACCTGTTCAAATATTACATCCTTGGAGTCTTCTATCTCTAGATCAACAACTCCGGCAATTATTGTGAGAGGATTTCTAATCTCATCATTTAATGTTGCAAGTTGTGCCAGATTCTGTTCGATCTTCTTCAAAGCTTCAATCTCACGCCGGCGATATTCCATTTCTTTTGTGATATCAAGGGCAAGCTGGAGGATGAAATCTTTCCCTTCATAATTTAAAAGACGTGCCCTGACATGTACCGGAAATGTTGATCCGTCTTTTCTTACATGTTCGGCATAATATGAGATCTGCTTGTTTTCCCTGTTAATTTTTTTAAGCAGGGTCTGGCAATCGTATGAGAACATCCGGGTAATCTCTAAAATACTCTTATCCATTAATTCTTCACGTGTATAACCGAGACGCTGGCAGGCGGTATCGTTCACTTCAACTATCCTGCCTCTCTTGTTCTCACGGTTATATTCACACATGAAAACGCTTTCGTTTAATGAGTTGAAAAGAGCCATATATTTGTCTTTGCTTTCCTTTAAGGCCACTTTTATTCGTTTTTGCTTTACCAGTTCATCCTCCAGATCGGTCGAAGTTCTGATCAGTTTTTTTCTCAGTGAAACCGACCAGATCAATGCTGCAGCAAGAAGAACAATTACAGGCAGAAGTACGAAAATTACAATATTTATCAGTGTACCAAAGAATTCCCGCTCTTCATAAACTCCAAACCATTTTTTATATATTTCATCATACTTCCCGTTTTTCTTGATTATCGCCAGACCTTCATTTATCACCGGAAGGAGACTGCTGGCATTGGGTGATGCCGCAATACAATACTGCCGGGATTCTATCGGGTGGCCGGTTGTGGTGATACCTGAAATTTCGTATTGATTAATCAGGTGTTCTCCATGCAGTTTTGAGATAAGAGCCGCATCGTGTTTTCCTGAAGCGATAAGGAACAATGCTTCGGACTGGTTGTCTGTTGTTATTATAGTATTTGAGCTATCGAGACCCAGGATATAATCATGCATTATGTCGCCTTTTTCAACGACGATTTCCCGTCCATCCAGGTCCCCTGGCCCGTTTATACCTGATCCTTCCCTGACAAAAATTGCATGGGAGACTGTAATATACGGTTTTGAAAAATTGACAACCTCATCACGCTCTATAGAGTAGTACATCCCGTTTACAAGGTCTATTCTGCCGCTTTCGAGATCGCTTCTGACTTCATGCCATTTTCCCGGCTGTATGCTGATATTAAGTCCCATCTCCTCTGCGATTGCATTAATGATATCTACATTGAATCCGGTGGGCATACCGTTATAGTCGATATATTCGTAGGGAGGAAAATATTCATCGGCACCGACGATTAGAACATGGTCTTCAACATGAGAGGCATATGAGGGTGATACTAATGTACTGAGGGATAAGATAAGAATCACCAAAAGAACAAAAAGACGTCTAATACGAATTGAAAAGCCCAAATATTCATTAGATTTTTGCATTTTTCCTGATCCTGTCAGTCCGGTCATTTGATCTTATCTTTTCCGCGAACCATTCCTCTTCAAAATATATTGCTTTATGAAATATCTTTTAAGGGTCTATTTATTAATAAAAATGCCCCTGGAATTTTTCATCAGACCAGATTTAATGTCTCTTTTTAGTACTTACCAGAAGGATGTAGTATTGATGATTTCCATAAGAAGGAGATTTCTTTAAGGTATGAGGTTGGGGAGGTTTTGGGTGTTTACTAAGCAGAAGATTAAATGAAGAAATGATAATGAATCTTTTTTCTCTATTAATTTCGATCTTTTCTTGCTGGTTATAATTATTCAGGCTGTTTAATCTCCTTTGGAACATTAAGGACTTTCAACATAACAAAGCTTCAATGGAACTACACCTTTTCAGATGTAGTAAGTGATTGAAATTATTTATGATGATAGAGATTTAACTTCTCAAAAGATGTGAAAAAAGCTCAAATTTTGAAACAAGGCTTTGAAATTGAAAGTTTACAACGCCCCGGCCGGGACTTGAACCCGGGTCAAAAGCTCCGCAGGCTTCTAGGATATCCACTACCCTACCGGGACAGGAGCTAAATTGCTTAATTAAATTGGATCTTTTAGCATATATAACTGTTCAATTGATTTAAAAAAAGTTATTCCAGGTTTTCAGGAGGAACCATTACAGTCGTATTTGCAGTCAGAAGGTTTCCTGAGATCTCGACATGCAGTTTTCCTGCCCGGTAGATCTTAAAACTTCCCGATTCTTTTATATCGGCAAAAGAATTCAGTTCTTTTGAATCGATAAGCTCTGAAGTTTCACTGTCATATACCGAGATTGTATACCATGCACTCGGGTTTGGGATGGTCCTGGATACAGAATATTCTTCCTTCCCGCCGGTTTTACTTGTTCCTGTTTTCTCATCTGTTAATGTAGGGATCTCCAGTTCATATTCGAATACCATCGGCGGCTGTTTTAATTCGAAATCAAATGGAATTATTGTGTACCAAAGTTCATCTTCCTTAGAATAGATAACAGAATATTCTGGACCTGAATCTTCATCCGGTGGGGTGGAGAATTCAGGCTTTTCTTCTGTTTCTGTGGGGATCGGCGTAGATATGGTTACCTGAACAACACCTTCTCCGTCTGCACCTGCATCGGAGGAGGCAGTATCAGATCCCGAAGACACGAATTCTGATGTTGATCCTTTTTCTTCAGGTAATTTAGCACACCCTGCTGATAATGCAAAGCAAATGATCAATCCCAATGTAATTGCTTTAAAGACCCCTGTCTTCATCATAAAAATTTCTTTTCCTCCTGTTATAAATAGTTGTTATTCACTTTTTTTAGGAATTAATTTTTCTTAAAAGGCTGATATTGCATCACTTTTTTCCTCAAAATCATAGAAAATAAATTAATGATGATTTCGGTTCCTTTTAATTCTCCGCATATAAGTAAATTTACACCCGCTACAATAATCTTCTATTAATCTTAATAATTTTTATGGACAGTTCTCATATCCGTGATCTCGAAATAAAAGTTGCTGTAGTCACAGTTTCTACTACAAGAAACAGGGATACAGATATCAGCGGAAAGACGATCCTTGAAATGACCGCGGAAAAAAATCTGGAAACGGTGTTTTACGAGATTGTTCCGGATGATCCCGATAAAATAAAAAACACTTTTTTTAAGGCCTCCGGTCCGGCAAACTGCATTATCTTTAATGGTGGAACGGGTCTTACCCATGATGACTGCACGATAGAAGCGATTAAACCGTTATTTGAAAAGTCCATAGACGGTTTTGGGGAACTTTTCAGGATGAAAAGTTACGAGGAGATCGGTACAAGGTCATTATTGTCGAGAGCGGCTGCCGGAATTTTTGAAGGAAAAGCGGTATTCTGCATACCGGGTTCAACCGGTGCCGTAAAGCTTGCAATGAAAGAAATAATACTCCCCGAGATCAGGCATATCCTTACTCATGCATCGGGATAAAAAAAATGAGGTCTGGAGAAATATTCATTTTAATCAGGTTTCCGGAGGTCTGTGACACGATCCACGGGAGACGGTCCTGATTTTTATCTTCTATCTCCCTTTTTGATCGTGCACAATACCAGTTCAGGATCTGTAGTATTTAGCTGCCCGGCAGGCGGTGTGAAAGTAATTTTTGATTAATTTTAATAACTACAATGCATTGCTATATATTGTACTAACCCAAATTATAATTAGCAGATTCATCTGTTGAGATAAAAAAATGAATGACAGAAATTATGGGGACCGCAGAAACTTCGGGCCCAGAGAACCAAGAGAAATGCATAAAGCGGTCTGCAGCGACTGCGGTAATGAGTGTGAAGTGCCTTTTAAGCCAACAGAAGGAAGACCGGTGTATTGCAGGGATTGCCTCCCCAAATACAGAAAACCGAGATTCTAATTTTTTTTAAACGCAAACGAAATTTTACGCTTTTCCTTTAATCTTTACGACAAGTCTTTTGCCTGTTTTTCCTTTCCTGCTCGCATGGATTGTCGGGTGTTCATACCTTAATATCGAAGGGTTGATGTCTTTTTTCTCATAATCTCTCCACATGTGCTTCTTTCTGGCTGATGCTCTCTTGTTTTTTTTATTTACTAAGACAACTCTTCTCTTCATCGATTTCACCTGTATTTCCCTGATGGGTAGTGATCTTTTTTTAAACTATTTAGTATTTTTTGGATTTCAGGGGATTTTTATTAAAATTTCAATTATTCTGATAGTAGATAGGATATATTATTATATATTGCAAAACCCCTTTCACATAATATCCTGATTCATAGGCCTTACTATTGCGGAAATTAGGGATCAATTGAGGGAATTATTATGGATATAAAAAAAACCGCTCTTATTCTTGTGCTTATCATCTTTGCAACAGGTTGTACCGGGTTGTCACTTTCTGAAGACAACCACCAGGAAACCGGGGAATCTTCAGCGTCACCACTCTATGATTCTGATAAAGAAATCTCAAAGCAGCTGGATGAATATATGACAGCTCTTTCCGATGCAGGCCGTTTCAGCGGGGCGGTTTTTGTGGCAAAAGACGGCGATGTGCTGCTTTCAAAAGGTTACGGTATGGCAAACTACGAATTCTCTGTTTCAAACACCCCTCAGACAGTATTTCCCATCGGCTCTAACACAAAGCAGTTCACTGCCGCCGGGATTATGAAACTCCAGGAGCAGGGGCGGCTGAATGTCACGGATCCCATATCCTGGTATATTCCGGATGCACCCCTGTGGAAAAACATCCGGATATATAATCTCCTGAATCACACATCAGGTATACCGTCCGAGGGTGGGTTCCTTTTGACCGACCCTGAAGATCTGCCTGTTGAAGAACTTGTCCAACGTTTTAGTGTTCTTCCCTTAACCTTCGAACCGGGGGCGGATTACACATATTCCAACAACGGCTACATCACGCTTAGCTATATAATCGAACAGGCATCGGGACAATCCTATGACGAGTACCTGAAGGAGAACATCTTCCTGCCGCTCGGTATGAACAGCACCGGGCAGGACAATGCCCGTGATGTTTTTGACAGCCGTGCGGACGGGTATACCACGATGGACGGGAAGCACATCCATTACGACCTGCAGAATATCCATAACTCCTGGGGAGCCGGATCACTGCACTCGACGACAGAAGATCTTTACCTCTGGGAGAAGGCGTTCCACACATCCGGCGCAATACTCTCTTCGGAATCGCTCGGGGCTATGACCGGAAACGATTACGGAATAGTCTCCTCTGTGCTGAAAAACCGCACTGTCATGGGTCACGGCGGGAGAAATTTCGGGTATATCTCCTATACGCTCTATTTCCCTGAAGAGGATGTGAGCATAATGTTCCTCTCGAACCATGACCGGACCCCGATGGCAACCCTTCCCGGTGCTCTTTCGGCAATTGTCTTTGGAGAGCCTTATACCGTCCCGCAGAAGATCGAAAGGGCCGATGTCCCGATGACGCCGGGGGCTTTAGAAGAGTATATTGGGATCTATGAACCCGTATGGGAGAAGACGTGGACATATACAGTATTTTCCGATGGGGACAGGTTGTTCTATAAATCTGCGGTCCCTTCCGAGACGGTCGAACTGTTCTACGAGGGTGATGACACCTTCTTTGTAACACCTGAATCTACGGATTCATATATATTCACCCGCAACAGCGACGGAAAGATCGACGGGATGACGATGTACACGATGGAAGGCGTTTCTGATGCGATGGTTAAGGTATCGTAAAAATTAGTAACCTTGGGGATCGATAAGCCGGATGGACAGACGGAAGGTCCGTGTATCATGTCCATCCGGTCAATAAACTTATAATCAGGGGATGCCATCTCAATTCATGGTCAACAAAATAATTATGGTTGCCATCGTTATTGTTATTCCCATTTCAGGCAAAACCCCGGGCCCAAACACCAAAATACAATCATTAATCTAATTCTCTGATAAAAGGAGATATACATGCAAATTAATTCGGAGATCAAATGCGCCGTTATCTACATGGTTGTCATGGTGGCGACATTTTTTTTCTTTCAGGCAATTGTCATTCTCATCCATGAGTTCACTCACAGCATTACCGCTTATCTCCTGGGCGTTATGCCCGGGCCCTTCAGCATTGTCTGGGGGAACTTCTTCACCATGACATGCTGGGACGAAGGCGTCCAGTATTCCCGGTTGTGGGCCACGGGCTATGGTGTCGATGGGGCGATAACCGGTATAATGCCACTCGTGGTTCACGCGATTATCATAAGCTGCGGCCTGTATCTCCTTATCTCCGGAGTATTGCTTAAGCACAAATGGGGTTACCATCTTGTATTCTGGTTCATCGTCGTCAACCTGATGGAACTGTTCGCCTATATGCCGATGAGGGCGTTTGCGTCCCACGGCGATACCGGGAACTTCAACCACGGGTTTGGGCTCGACCCGTGGCTGCTCTTCTTCCCCGGAACGATCCTGGTTCTCATATTCATATATTTCCTGCTTGTGCGTGCGATGCCCGGAATGTACGTCCTCATCGCCGAAGGGTCGCGTATCATAAAATACATGATCCTCTGCTTCACAGCATTCACCGTCTTCATATGGGGGAGCGGTCTCAGGGTTGTTTTATACATTTACCCCGACCCGCAGTGGATGATGGGGCTGATAGGATTTGCGGCATTCGGGCTGGCTCTCTGGTTCTGCAGGCCGGATATGCCCCGGGTCATTGAAGCTGAAAAGAGTGTGAGTGCGAAGATGAAAACAGGGGACCCGGGTCCCTGATTTTATCTTTCCGGAAAGGGTTATTAGCTATCCCCGGTGTCCCTGATCTCCGGGAGCCTTGCTGAAACATCCCGGATTATTGCAGTCTTAATCTCTGAACGGTCTTTTGCTGCTGTAAAATATTTCAGGATGAAGACAATCCCGTGATCGCTCAGCTGCATGTTTACGATCGGTTTTACTTCAAAAGATTGCAGGTTTTTTTTGTCTGAAAGCCTGCTGATCTCCTCAGCTGCAAGAGTTTCTGCCCCCATTGTATGATTTCTTATGGCGCTGACAAGCACTTCCCGGGCTTTTTCAAGATCAGCAGAAAAGGGCAGGGTGATCCGGATTTCATCGGTCACAACCGAAAGATGGCGGGTGGTATTGGTCACGTTCTCCCTGAATATGATGCCGTTTGGGATTGTGACGATCTCACCTGTCGGATGATCGCCGGCCTCCGGGTCGAGCTGCATCAGGGAGGACCTGAAGATCCCGATATCCATGACAAGCCCGTACACTCCCCGGACCTGGACCTTGTCACCGATCCTGAAGATCCCGGTTATCAGAACCATCAGGCTTCCAATCATATTCTGGATAAAGTCACGGAGAGCGATGAAGACAGCCCCGATAATGACCCCCAGCATCAGGACAATCTCTTTGGGGTCGTCGATCCAGGCGGTCAGTGCAAGGAACGCCCCGATTCCAAGCAGGATGGTCATGAAGATCCTGATGGCGGTAAACCGGGATGATTCGTTGGTAATCCTGCGGACGAGAACTGCAACTCCTATGGTATATGCTGCAAGGATAATCAGGATAATGCCAAGTGTATCGAGGAGCGGAGTAAACAGACTGACGGTGGCGGATGTTACCAGATCGATTGCAATGACACTGACAAAGATCAGGACAACAATGATAAAATATGAGAATGGCAGGACAGGTGATCGCATAAGGCTTAAAAGGTTTCACCTCAGGATATATCAAAACAGTTATTTTTTGCAGGTGAAATCCCATTGCAATTATAAGTCATAAAAATCCCAAAAAAACAGGGAAATCAGCCAACTAAGTCCCCGGGGTTCACCTTCAATTATCTTCCCGTAGTTTTAACCAGGGTTCTTCAGCATATTTTCTTTTTAGTTCCCGGATGAAGAGCCCGGCGAAGATGATCCCAAGAGCGATGTCAAGGATACCGAACCAGACTCTGGGGCTGTTCATTGAGTCCAGGGTAAACGCAAGGGGAGTCAGTCCGTAATGGATGAAAGTTGTAAACCAGCCAAGGGCAAAGAGACCGGTGAGACCCAAAACAGCAGGCCTGAGACTGGCCAGAAGTGCAGGAAACAGGTAAATGTAAACCAGAATGAACCCTGTGATAATAAAGATCAATCCTGATACGGTTGTTATCCAGGGATTGAGACCTGACCCTTCGGCAACCCAGTAGAAATCTCCTCCGTTATACCACACAGACCTTTGGGGGATATAGCTCCAGACCTGGCTTACATTATGGAGGGCGAGCCAGAATAAGAAGGAAAAAAGGAGGAGCGAGCTTCTCACACGCTCCCTTGTGAGGAGGGCCAGGGAGATGACAGCGAGGGCCACGTTCATCATGGGCCCTGCGATGGCGATAAGTGCGACATACATCCCATGTCCCTGTTCTATCGCGGCTATATAGACTGTCTTGTCGTCAAATTCAGAGAGTCCTGAGAGGGTCCAGCCATGACCGTAATTGATATACAGTGGATTATAATTGATGACTCCCAGAAGATAGGCCATAGTGGAGTGGGAATATTCGTGAAAGAAGACGGAAATGTACTGTGCCAGAAAATAAAAACTCCACATTAGCAGAGAAAAGTGGAAGGAGTTTGTTCGCCATGACGGGAGACCGGAAACCCTTACATTCCGGGTAATGAGGGCACCAAAGACCAGTCCCGCTATGCCCGTAATGAGAATGAGGTTTAGCCAGACTGATTCCCCGAATGTAATGGAAGCAAAATAACCGGCAAAGAGCAGAACTGAAAATAAGCCGCATATTACTGAATTTCGTTCTGTTAAATAACGCATTGGAGCTCACTCACCGGCCGTGCAGGCATACAGGTCTGTGTATATGTTACAGTGCATTATAATCATAGGTATTGTTGTGAGTTGACGTTTTGATTGCATTCATTCTTTTAGTCACTATGATATTTCACGGCAATCGGCATCCTTCGTCCTTAACCGAACGCCTTTGGGATTAATTTAAGACCGATGGGCGACTGGTGCCGCTTATTTTCGTTAATGTCCACGTGCCTGACGACCCATTCAGCTTTTTCCTGCCGGTCTAACATCTGAATAAATAAAACGTCAATTTAATAATCGGCCGAAGCCTGAAAAGAAAAAAAATTAGAATCTGGGTTTTCTGTATTTAGGCAGGCAGTCCCTGCAATATACCGGTCTTCCTTCTGTAGGTACAAATGGAACTTCACATTCTTTTCCGCAATCTGCACATACTGTCTGGTGCATTTCTCTTGGTTCGCGGGGACCAAAGCTTCTGCGCTGGCCACCATAATTTCTATCATTCATTTTTATTTTCCAACAGAAGAATCTGTTATATAGTAATAAGCTGAGCTAGTAGATATACTACTGCATTGTACATGGTGTTTTTCGGGTTTTTTAATCCATGATCAGGGATAATTATCGAAAAGTGATGTCTGTTTTTACCGGTCTTAATGTCGAAAGCCGGAAGACGCTTGATAAGGTTTTTTTTGATTTTGTGCTATTAAAAAAAGACTCATAATTTTTATTATAATCTAAATGTTTTAATCATTTATGGAAATATAATGCCGGATAATAACAATCTCATTCCCTGAAGATCAAGTGATAGAAGATAAAGATACTTTGCAAAATTAAGTGATTTAATGGATTATGGCAGGTTGGGAGAAGAACAGTTCAATGCCTGAAGTCTATATCCATCTTTCAGGTGCGGAGGTTGATCAAAAACTTTTCGAAAACGCGGGCCTAATCGAAGATGATCCTGACCCGGCAGACAATGCCCTTGAACCTGTTCTTTCCTCCTGGTGTAAAACCATGAATCAGAGTGGTAGATTGTTCTGTGCAACTTGCTTTATGGCACTTACCGAAGATGCTGCTATGGAGATAGAAAATACAATTTAGAGGCCCAAAACAGTGATGAGTATGAAATCTTCTATGAGATAATTAAGGGGGATTTGATGAAGGAAGCAATTCTTTCTAATTGATTTCAAATTTTATTTTCACAGTTATTTTTATGTTATTTAGTAAATTATGACTTTATTAGCTATGATTATTGTTAGATGAAATATTGAGTTATATTTAAATTTTTTTTTAATCAGTAAATTAACTTAGAACTATGGGGAAATACAAACATCCTATGCTTAAGGTCCTCGATGTATCTGAAGAAAAAGACCCGGAAATTACCAAAGCTTTTTGTGAGAATTCAATTCCGGGAGATGTTTTTCTTTCAATTATTGCACCATATGTGGGAGTAAAAATTAGTCCATCTAAAGAAGTTATGGCCAGTATTGGAATTTCTGAAGAATTTGGTGTTGAAACAGCCATAGAACAAATAATGGAATGTGGCACGAATTGTAAGACACTATATCTATTATTAAATAGTCCTGGGGGGCTCGTAACATCTTCATATAAAGTTGCAAGAGCTTAAAGCAAAAGTTTTGAAAATATTGTTGTTTTTGTCCCTCATATCGCAGCGAGTGGTGGTACCTTAGTATCTTTAACAGGAAATGAAATTGTAATGGGAATGATGAGTCAACTCTCTCCCCTTGACCCTCAAATGGATGGAGTTTCTGCTCTTTCAGTGATAAGAGGATTTGAGAACGTAACAAACTTCTTTCATAATATATCGATTCAGGATGCCCCTTATACCTATAAAGTTTTAGCCGATAAGTTTGATGCTGAATCTCTCGATCACGCAATTACTGTCCTCGATGTTATGCAAAAATATGTATCAGAAATCTTACAAGAATCTGGTTATACTGATGAAGAAATTGAAAAAAATTCAACAAAGATTGTAAGAGGTTACAGTACTCATGGCGATGTAATCACTCTTGACGAAGCTCAGAAAATTGGTTTAAAAGCAGTTGAATATACTAAATATCAAGAGCTTTGGGAGACCTATCGGATGTCTCTTGGGAAATATCTTTTACAAAGTGCTGATAAACATATTATAAGATATTGGGTTAATAAATCAAATGAATTTTTAGAGAATAAACGTGAGATTTCTTCTGAAGAATTAGAGACTGGAAAAGAAATAAAAAGTCAGACCAGAAGGTCTAAGAAAGTAAAGGAGGAAGGAAAAGATGTTGGAGCAATTAAATAAGGAAATATATAACGATAAGGATAATTGTCATAATTTTAATTGGGAAATTCAGGATATTGAATTTAAATCCCTTGAAAAATGGGATTTAAACCGTGAAGAGAGGGACCCTTTATTGGATTATTGGATTAGGAATCAAAATATTGAGTCCTTATGATAGAACCAACTGCTGAAAAATTAATAGCTATTCAATCAAAAATTATTTTAGAAAGTGATCTCCCTGAAGATGAGGGCATGGCGGGGAGTGTTAGGGATCAGGGAACTTTAGATTATATTGTAAGTGATTACAATTGGAAAGAGAATATTTTTGAACATGCCAGTTGGCTATACTATAAAATTGCTACAGAGCATCCTTTTTTTCAATGGAATAAAAGAACAGCGATTGCTGTTGCAGAAAACGTCTTGGCAGTGATCGGATTTTACATTTCTGCATCTGAGAAAGAAATTGAAGAATTTACAATAAAAATTGCTTCTTTTAATGTACAAAAAGGAGAATACGAATATAAGGTAAATGATGTAGAAAAATGGCTCTTAAGAAATGTAGATGTGATAAAAAAAGGTTAATGTTTTCCTAACTCTCTAAATGAAATTTTGTGTCTTTTTAAAGTATTCTCTAGAGCTTCTTTTTCAAACTGATTTAGGCCTTCGCTAGACCTTATTGTAGCCGTTGTTTTTTCCCGGCATATAGTGTATTGGGATTTATCAATTACTCTGCTCATTGAACACTACCTTATGCATATTATTTGATCATTCCTATTTAAAATATATCACATTGGTTCATTTTTACAAAACTTTCAGAACCTCTTCTTTGCATTCACCACGCACTCTTCAGCCTTATAACCCCCTCGTCCCAATCTTTCTTTTGTGCCAATAGGCACAGGAAAAAAACATGACAGAAATCAATGAACAGAAGAACGAAGAGAAGAACGAAGGACGGGAGTGCCGGTTTTTGGAGAACAAAGACGGCAGCCCCCGGACGATACCGTGCGCCAACACATATTGTACGGAAACTGCCACCAGAGATTCTACCTGCAGGCAGATAAGCAAAGCGGCAGGGCCGGTCCCGCTCTTCCTGATCCCCCAGGCCCTTTCAAAGGAGATTCATGAAACCGGCGAGGCCGTCCTGGAGATCCGGGTAAAGAGAACCCGCGGTCACAACTACAACATCACCGTAATCTCGGCCGCAAGAGGGGTGAAGAATGACGATTACTGAGCCGGGAACGATCACCATCTGCGGCGACGACTCGCTGAGGATCGAAGCCGGGGGGACGCGGTTTTTCATTACAAAAGAGGATGTAAAAAGCCTGATCTTCAATGGCCGTGTTGTCCCTATCTCGAAATCGGTGTGCAGAACGGGAACGGGAGGAATCAGTGAGAGTTGTGTCTCAATCGAGGGCCATTCGGCAATAGGCCCCGGCGGAAAGGCTGTCAAGTTCTTCACCACAAAGGGCCACTTTATCCTCCCGTTCATATCCCTCCAGAGAGTCGCAAGAGGAGAGGCTGTATCCGCCCCGCTCTTCCCCCTGGAGCCTGATTCCCCGGAGGGGCAGAGATGACCGAAATCAGGAGGGCCTTATCCCTCCTTTTCCCCGAAACCGCGGTTGTCGAGCTCAGGGCACTTTCCGATTACAACACCCACAGCGGGTACTTCGACGACTTTGCCGAACTCGCGGAGAAGGCCGGACATATAAGCCGTCTATCCGACGTCCACGGGGTATATGTAACTCTCAACGAAGTCAACCCGGCCCTTCTCTCCCGGAGGGCCAACCGTGTGAAGATGAAGCTCGGCCGGAAGGATGCGACAACAGCGGACGCGGATATCATCCGCCGGAGATGGCTGCCTATCGACCTTGACCCGGCCCGGCCAAGTGGGGTTTCTTCGACCGATGAAGAGCATGATGCAGCCATAGAGAAAGCGAAGCGAATTGCCGGGTTCCTCCTGACTATCGGATTCCCCCGGCCGGTCCTCGCCGACTCAGGCAACGGAGCCCACCTTCTATATCCCATCGACCTTCCGAACGATGATGAATCAACGGACCTCATCCGCGACTGTCTCTCCACGCTCGATGCCCTCTTTTCGGACGACATCGTCACCGTCGATACGGCGAACTACAACGCGGCCCGCATCTGGAAACTCTACGGGACGATGTCTAAGAAGGGAGATGACACACCCGAACGGCCGCACCGGATGTCGGGGATAATCGAGGCCCCGGAGGAAAGGGAGACGGTCGAAGCCGGGACTCTCCAGAGACTCGCGACCCTCCTCCCCAAAGACGAACCAAAACCTGCGGCGAAGAAAGGAGAGAAAACAATCGACCTCTCGCACTGGCTTTCCGAACACGGCATATCTGTTGCAAGTGAAAGGCCCTGGCAGGGCGGAACCCTCTTTGTGCTCTCGGACTGCCCGTTCTCCCCGGCACATTCGGACGGGGCCTTTGCAATCCAGTTCGACAACGGCGCAATCTACGCCGGATGCCA
>JAFGKW010000018.1 GCA_016928355.1 Methanomicrobiaceae archaeon | reverse complement strand
TAGAGAAAGGAGAGGGATTCTCCCCCCTCCCGTCTCCTGGTCGCGATATGTTCGCCGTCGGGATGGGCAGGCATCCCTCCGGCTCCTTTTGTTTTGTTATAATCTTAAGGAACAATTTGAATACTTAATTTTCCCCGGTCGAGGCTACCCGGATGGGTAGCATCCAGGCCGGGCTGGCCCGCCAGAGGCTATATCCATTTATATATTCTGGAAGGTCAATATATCAGTCCTGATGGGTCATATGGCCTTAAAGGAATAAAAATCCTGATCTTATCCTGTTGACAATCACCGAAAATATTACCTTATTAAAAACGAACCTGTATTGTCAACGTGTTTTTAAAAAAAGGTTGACAAGAGTATTTACAATGTCAAAAGATTACAGCCATGTTCCAAGGTGCATGAGCACCCAGCATCCTGATAATGTTCATCCCCCTTTCTTTGCCCAAAACCCCATACTTGAAGGTGAAGACGAAGTAGTAGAGGCATATTATGTATATTCAAACCTGGGTTGCGATGAGCAAATGTGGGACTGTGAGGGAAAAGAAGTCGATAGTTTTGTTGTAAAAAAACTACTCTCTAGATATTGTGATTATTTTAGGGAGAAACAGATTGGAAGAGATAAATTTCTGATATTGAGAGTGCCAAATCCTGAAATCGAGCATACTGAAGGAAAGATTCTGCTTGAGACTCTGGAAAGTATACCCAGATCTTTTGATCTTGCAAATGTATTTTACAATAATGATTTCCCTCCGATATTTGAGGTAATCCTGCCGATGACTTCTTCATTCGAATCGGTCGACAACATCTACCAGTATTACCGTGATTTTGTTGTAGGGAAGAAGGATAAACGTCTTGGCGGCCGGGATTGCACTGTAGCAGACTGGGTGGGCGATATACGGCCGGAAAAGATTAATGTAATTCCTCTTTTTGAGGACATGAAAAGCATTCTTAATTCGGATAAGATACTCCGCCGATATATGGAGGGGAAGAGGCTTGACTACCAGAGGGTGTTCTTTGCCCGTTCCGATCCAGCAATGAATTATGGCTTAATCGGTGCAGTACTTTTGAACAAGATCGGCCTCTGTAAAGCCGGTAAAGTTTCCGAAGCGACCGGTGTTCCTGTTCTCCCGATCATAGGAGCGGGTTCTGCTCCGTTCAGGGGAAATCTCAGGCCCGATACAATCCAGCGGACACTTGCCGAATACCCCGGCGCGTGGACCTTCACTGTCCAGTCGGCATTCAAATATGACTACCCCGCAGAGGACGTGCGAAAAGCTATAGAAGAATTGAAAGAAGCGCCTGTAAACCCTGCACCTCAAATATCGGAAGAAAAATGCATAGATATTATCGAACGCTACTCTGTGGAATATAACAGGCACCTGAAAGAGCTTGCAGGGCTCGTCAACAGGGTCGCACCTTACGTGCCGCAGAGGAGGAAACGCAAATTGCATATAGGACTCTTTGGGTACTCCAGGTCTTCCGGGGAGATTGAACTTCCAAGGGCAATCACCTTCACAGCGGCGATGTATTCCATTGGGGTACCTCCTGAGATTCTCGGCCTGTCTTCATTAACAGAGAGGGATATGGAATATCTCCATGAAGTCTACGTGAACTTTGAACAGGATATCATCGATTCGCTGAGATATCTGAATCCGGAATCGCCCTATATCCCCGAAGGCATAATGGAATTTGTCGACGATCATTTCGATTTTGAAACGAACTTGGATCATAAGATTATTGTGAATAAAATCATCGCCGATATAACAGACAACAACTGCTTCGAGATGCAGAACTACATTATTGCCGCTGCAGGAATAAGGAAATTTATAGGATAATAAATTCATTTTTTCTGTCGGTTATGCATTAATCTCTCTTTCGCTCACGAACCAAATGCCCGAAGTTGTTCGTCGGTATGGAAAAAATGCTCTCCACCTTCGAGAACTGTAACCTGCGCTTTGTATCGTGAAGAAAACCCGGAGATTTCTTTCCATTCTGAGAGCTCATTTTTTGAACCGTAAAGAATCGATGTAGGTGATTCCCAGATGAATGAAACAGGATTAGCTTTCACATAACAATAGTAATTAATGTCCAAAACCTGGCCGTCAGGGAGCTGAATCCTGCCTTCGGTGTTAAGTCTCTCTTCGCTTACACTGGTAAGTCTTAATCATATTGTCGATAAGGCGTTCCATATTCACTACAGGAGACAGGAACAGGCTTTGTCTCAGATCAAGATCATGATAGGCGAGCAGGCTGAAATAAGCACCCATACTGCATGCGAATAAGCTAATATTTGATGCAATATTTTCTGCGAATGCATAAACAGCCTGAAGATCGCTTATGCAGTTTTCAGGATTGCATTCATATTTATCCGGGATACGTTTGCCATGCATCGGTAAATCAAAACTCAATACCTGATAACCGGTTGAAACGGCTTTTTCAGCCATTATGGATATAACAGTATCTTCCTTGTAAGAGCATTTGCCATGTACTTCAATCAGTAATCTTTTGTTTGGTTTTCCCCATAGAACCGCAGGAATGATAACGCCGTTGTTATTTATTGTTATATGTTTTTTCTCCATTTTTGATTAAACCTAAAAAAATTAGTCTCACCAGGTTATATTCTGTGAAAATTAAAGATATTTTTATCTGGCCTATTCTTTCCTTAACTGGCCTGCCTTTGCCAGCTGGTCTTTTATTGCCTTTCTTAAGACCTCACGCTTAACAATGATAACCGTCCCGAAGATCCCGAGGAAGATGTTGAAGTAATAGAGTATAAGCCTCCAAAGGACTACGAATATGCCCACAATTGCTGAAGGTACGAAAAGTGCGTATAGTGATGTGGCCGAAAGTTCTGCAATACCTGAACTACCTGGTGTCAGAGGGATCATCATTATTATTGCAATTATGATCTGGGCAACAAACGACTCGATGATGTGTGGTCCTTCCCCAAGTCCCATAAGAATTAATGATGCGATGAAAAATTCGGAAAACCAGTACAATACTGTAAAGAAGGCTCCCCATACCAGTCCTTTTTTTGAGTGACTTACGTAATTCTTCAGTGCAGAGTTGAAGTTATCTACTTCTTCATCTATTCCCTTTGTGAGCTTCTCTATTTTCTCCGCATGCCAACGCTTTGTGAACCATCCTGAAACATTCTTAATCATGCGTTTTAGAAACTCCGGGTTTTTTACAGAATAAGCGAACAGAACTACAAATCCTACTATTATCAGCCACATGAAAAGCAGGGGCAGGGTAATTGACATCCCGAGCTCCTCGGCGCCGATCCATAGAAGAAACATTGCAGCGCCTCCAATAATTCCGAGCAGAATCCCGTCGAGAACCCTTTCCATGATTACGATTGCAGTGGCATCTCCCAGCGGGACATCCGCCCTGTATAGTTCATGAATCCTCACCGGCTCCCCTCCTGCCTGTGAAGGGGTTACAGCTGCAATAAGGAGATTTGCAAAGACCATATTCAGGCAGTGAAGAAATGGCACTTTATACCCCAGAGAAAGGGACATCATCTTGATCCTCATTGACCAGAAACACATAGATAGCATGTGCAGGACAAGGGCAGCAACCAGAAATTTAGGCTGTAATTTCTGCAGGTATGTGATCGTCTGGTCATCTATGGTAAAATAGAGGACTATTGCAAGAACAATTAAACTGAATGCGATAGAAACCGCAAGCCATTTCCATTGACTTTTTTCCATATTATTATCCAGTTCTCCTGAAAAGTTTAGATCGGCTACATATAAACCCTTTAAGGTTTTAATGAACGCTGCTTTTGTCCGTGAACAATGAGAGATAATCCTGTTATGTTTATATTGTGAACAATGTCCTGTCTCCGGTAATCGAAAGGATTCCTGTTCGAACTCCTGCATCAAGCCAGCCGTATCCATAGCTGAAGTGACGGAGCGCAGAGGAGAGACTTGTGTTTTCATTCCCATCCTTATATTTTATCCCGGTTTCAAGATGTTCCACTGCTTCTTCAATAATCCTGATTGCTGCTTCAAATAAGGGGCATTCCGTGTCTGGTGCCGCGACGACACTCTTAATGGCTGAGTCCAGCATGCGATGGTATCTTCCTGTTTTCTCTACAAGATGTTCTCGTAGGGATTCAGGGATCTCTTTGTCGCACTGAATGGATATGAATTCCGGATTTCCTGAACCTGATATCAGCCCTGTATAGATTCCCGCATCCAGCCATCCCTGGCCGTATGCATAGGATGCAAGGGCATTTACCTGGTCTCCGGATTCCAGGAATTGACCTCCGTCATAAAGGTAAGCATATGCCATCTCCATAATATCTTCTGCAGCCCTGTGCATGGGAGTACCTTCGGGTGGGCATATGGCCGAGGAACTGATCGTTTTTCCAAGTAATTCCCCTGTTGATTTGATCTTCATAATTCTGCAAATGTTTCGAGATATTCCTGCTCCATCATATGAAGCTCAGCAGGAACAATTAGTATATGCAAAGGGCCCCCGAAGTCAGCGGATTTCAGTTTACCACCGTCACCTGCAATTACTTTTGGTATATCAGATCCTGCACGTGCAATTCCCACATATAGTTCTGGTGGAGATCTATTCTCCTTATCTGCCATCTGTTCGATAATCTCTATCCCTTCTCTTACAGTCATGAACCTGTCCGGTTTGATATCAAGAAACACAATTGTATGCAGGTTGTCATCCAGATTTTTAAGAATCGTATTCAATGGAGTTGTAGGAAACCATCCCTTCTCTGGATATGGTATGGAGCATGACTTTCCGAACCTGTAGTTTTGTAGTCCCGAAAGCCCGCAGACTGCACTCTGGATAGAGGCTGAGTGAATAATGGTTGTTTCAATACCCATCTGTTTTGCACGAATGCGCAGGTCCGAGTGTGTTGTCGAGACCATAGGATCTCCGCCGGTAAGGAATACGGCATCACCTGTCCCTGCCGCCTCGAGAATTTTTTCTGGTGTGTTCTCCACATCATGGCGCCCGAGAATGGTGACTTTTTTTCCGTAAAGAAGCTCCATATTCTGGATATTGGTTCCTGTAAGGCATGAGGTATAGGACTCAAGAAAAATTTCATCCGACTCTCTTATGCGCTCAAGTCCCTTTATTGATATATCTTTCTCATCAAAGAGTCCTAATCCGATAAAGTACAGCATATTTAATCCCTTTTTTTTCAGATTCAATTAGTATATATTTATGTAATAAAGGAAAAAAGAGTTAGTTAGTTTGTGGTTGACTCTTAACCACAGACATACACCGAACGACTGGAATGTCTTTGGGGCATCAGATGATATGCTGATAAAGCGGTATTATGAGAGCAGACTGAAAAAGAGGATTTTAAATCCTCCGGATTCAGTATGTTTCATGCTGACTGGAAAAGATGTCGCCGATGCCCCGGAGAAAACCACTGAAGTGGCATTCTGGTGCTGTGAGATGGGTATCAGTCATGTAACATTTCATATAGATACCGACAATCCCGGGGGATTGAAGCCTTTTCTGGAAAAGTTAAAGAGCATATCCAAATTTGCTCGACTAATCGTTTATTCTGCAGGCGAGGAAGAAATATCGGGTGAAGGCCCGGATGTCCTTGTTGTAATTGGTATGAGCGGCAGGGAAGAGATTGTCCGCTGCATACGACATATGGCGCAGGAAAAAGTGAATCCTGATTATGTGGATGAGGAGATGATCGAATCATACCTGAGATTCAGGTACGAACCTGATCTCGTGATAAAGACGGGTGGCAGCCACCTGACAGACTTTCTGATATGGCAGTCAGTCTATTCTGAACTGTTCTTTACTGATGTAAACTGGAACGAATTCAGGAAACTTGATCTTCTGAGAGCCCTGCGTGATTACCAGACGCGGAAAAGACGTTATGGCAAATGAGAATTATCTATCCTGTTGCTGAATACCCTGATTCCCCTTAAGAGATCGATCTTCCTGAATACGGGCCAGTATGGTGCGCAGAAATAAACGGCCGATTCATTTCCGTTTGCAAGCCAGGGAAGGAAGTTTGAAGTCCTTTTATCATCTCCTGTCCGTATTATAAGATCAACAGGCGGGATATCTATTTCCTGGTAGAGATGTGAATAGATCAATTCCTCTGATATATCATCCGGGCACAGGATTCCGTCTTCGATCTTTTCCAGAATGCATTTTGTTGCATGGACAATTTCGTTTCTGCCGCCGTAGGCCAGGGCAAAATTTATGGTGAAATTATCGTAATCCTTAGTGACTTCCTCAACCTCTTCAATTTTTTTGAGAAGGTTTTCCGGAACCAGCTTCCTGTCGCCCACCATCTGGAATCTTATTTTATTCTCATGAATTCTCTTGTCCTCAAGGATATCAATGGCCGTTTTGGTAAAGAGAGTGAACAGTTCATTCTGCTCGTATTCGGATCTGCTGAAGTTCTCTGTTGAAAAGCAGTAGAGGGTTATGTGCCTTATGCCGAGCTCTCTTGCCCATTCAAGAACCATATTTGTCTTTTGTGCACCCATCCTGTGCCCTAATGCAACATCAAGCCCTTTTTCCCTGGCAAATCTCCTGTTGCCGTCCTGTATTATTGCGATATGCTCAGGGATGTGCCTGCACTGCCTGACAATAATTTTTTCATAGACCGATTCTATTATTTCACCGGGCTTTTTCAAACAGGTGTCACCTCTACTATCATCCCTTTATTAGGGTAACGTTCAATTATCTCTTTCTCTCCCGGGAAGTCGTCCGTGTATTCGGTCAGCAGCCACCATGCAAGTTCAATCCTGTCTTCTAAGATCTCGCAGAGTTCACCATCAAGATCTTCCGGAACGGGTCCTGCAGGTTTCCACAGGCCGTATACGACCGTGCCGTCTTCGGTGATCTCTTCAAAAGGGCGTGCTGTATTCTTCGCGATCCTCTTAAGCCTCTCGCGAAGCTGGACAGAGTCCTTGAAAGTGGAGGAGCACCAGTGGACTTTATCACTGGCTGCAAGGAGATCTTTTGCCCACTCCTTTGCATCGGGGACTGCGTTATGATAATCGTCCTCGAGACTGAGTCCTCTCTCCCGCATTGCAGCGGCATTGGTCTCGCTCCACTCGAGTTCATTGATATTCAGGTAGTCGAGAAGCGGAAGAACGGGTATGAGTCGCTCAAGTCCCGGCAGTGAGGGCACCTCAATCGTGACCTCCATCCCGAGTTCCTTCGCATTCTTTATCGCCCCGATATAGTCGGTATCCAGAATATTCTCCCAAAGTTCGTGCGGCGGGTGGAACCTAATCTCGTCCACGAGACCCTTAAGCCTTGTTAATCTCTCCTTCGAAGGGGCAGTCCCTGTGTAGAGGTGAATGTGGTGGTCGTCCCCGAACTCCGATTTCAGGATGTTTGCACAAAAAATGACGCGGTCTGTCTCGAGAAGGGCCTCTCCGCCTGTGATGCCTGTCCCGAGTGCACTCATATTTCGTGCCTCTTCAAGGACGTCTTCGGGCTTTTCGACAAGCCTGTCGTTGGCAAATGTCCTGTCTTTATTCTTTCTCTCGTAGGATATCGGGCAGTACCAGCAGTCCTTCTCACAGAGTCCGGTTATGAAGAGCACCATCTTTGCGCCTTTATGGCACTGCCTGCATCCCTTACTGAGCACCTGTTCCCACCGCTTCATTAAGTCTTTTGATAACGAATTCCTTTCCTAGTGCTTCTAAAAACCATCCTGCACGTGGTCCTCTCTGCTTTCCAAGAACTGAAATGTAGATTGATGAAAATAGATCCTTCGAGTTGATTCCTGCTTCCTCGGCAGCAGTATATACTGCATTATGCAGGTCTTCTGCACCCCACTCCCCGAGTGTAGAGTATTTCGAGAGCAGGATTGAGAGGGCTTTCTTCTGTCCGTCAGAAAATTCCGCACATTCGGGGGGCAATTCTTCTGCAACGGTAAACTTCACCATGTCCGGGGCATATTTGTCAACCCATTTCTCGGCACGGTGAACCCTTCTTAGAACAGCATCTTGATTTGTAACATTGTAACCGCTTCTCTTTAGTATGTCGAATATGTCACTCTCTTTCCTTGCAATCTGCACGACTGTTACAAGATGTTTGAAAGGAATGTCGGTTGCAACATCTGATATTTTCGAGAGCTCAAACTCGCGTCCCTCACCCTTTTCGGCGATCCTCGAATACTCGTCTATCAGGGAGAGCAAACCCATACCCGGGTCGAAACTGATTGCTTTCTCCGGTTTTGTCTTTACAATCAGATATCTCATTACATCGGGCGGAACAATCTCCAGCATCGAGTCGATTGTTATTGCGACTCCAGTAGACGAAGCCATTGCCCCTTTTCCCTTGAGGCTGATCCATTCATACTGGACAGGGAAGGGGGCAGATCCCCCGAAGATCTCCTCGACTATCTTTTTTCCTGTATCATATGAACCACCGGCTGCAGCATGGTCCTTTCCGAATGGCTCTATAGTTACATCAAGGGCCTTCCATCTCATGGGCCAGTCTACACGCCAGACCAGTTTTCCCTCTCCTTTCGAATAGTCGCAGACGCCCTCGTTTCCGCATTCACATCTGTATTTTACGAGGTGTTTTTCTGCATCATGCTCCAGAAGTTCGGCGTTTGATATGGTCCCGCAACTGCTACAGATTGGATAGAACGGAACCCAGGTCTCCGGAAGCTGCCGTCCCGAGATGTTTTCGAGTATCCCCTTGATACGGAGGGCATTTTCAAGGGCTGTTTTGATCTCTTCAGTGAACTTTCCTGATCTGTAAAGCTCGCTTGATCTCAGAACAACCGGTTTTACGTCCAGTTCCTCGAGTGAGTTAAGGAAAGGTTCGAGGAAGTGTTCGGCATAGCTCTTATGTTTTCCGCAGGGGCACGGTATATCGGATATCGGCATCCCGATATATTTGCTATATTCCTCCGGGAGAAACGGATAAACCTTCCTTAAAGGATCGAAGTCATCCGCATTGTATATAAGCTCGGCATTAAGACCTCTCTCTTTCATTGCCTTATATACTATGTCCCCTGTCAGGACCTCTCTCATATTTCCTATGTGGATGGGGCCTGACGGAGTGATGCCTGTGGCAATCCTGTGGGGGATGTCCTGCTTAACCTCTGAGGCGCATACATCGGCCCAGTGTATTTTTTCCTGTTTGTCTTCACCCTGTCTGTGCATTTGCATGTGCTTATATATTGTCCGGGACAGATTAACAATTTATAGGTTAGATCAACAAAAATCACATCAATCAACAGTATAATTTATATGGGCATGAATGATTATGGAATATCAATAAAACGGTTGGTTTTGGAATAATGGTAGATACAGGAAGGGATGAGGGGTTGTCTGAGGTAATTGGGTTTATCATGATCCTCGCTTTAATCATGATTTTTCTCTCAATCTGGGTTATATATGCTGTTCCTGCGGAGGGCCGACAGCAGGAGATCGAGCATATGGATGATGTCCAGAACTGGTTTACACAATATAAAATAACCGCTGATTCACTGTGGATCAATTATGATCCTGATGAGGGTGTTGGTCCGGTTGACATTACGATCTCTAATTCAATGGTTTTGGGTTCTCAGGGTGGAGCTACGCATAGTCAGGGTCTGTTTATGGTATTCATGAGGCCTTTTGGATCTTCGGGGACTCTCTCACTGGTTAATGAATCTGAGCGGATTGAAATAACAGATAATATTGCCGGAACTGTCGTGGATCAGGACATTGTGAGTGTTCAGTACATGGCCTCGAATACGTACTGGATACCACAGACATATTATTACCAGATGGGTGGTGTATTCCTTGAGCAGAGTGACGGGACGGTCAACCGGGTTGCTCCTCTTATTAAATTCAATCCTGCTGAAAATTCTGCCATAATTAAGATAATTAATATCAACAGAATACAGTCCGGCACTAATTTGATCAGCGGCGAGGGACCTGTTCGTATTGATACAGTATTGACCGGGAAAACTGATGAGCTGACCATTTCAGATGACCCGGCCATAGAAATAACATTGAGGGATAATTCGGCTGCAAAAGCCTGGTGGAGTATACTAAAAGAACTTGGAGCTACTGTTGATTCTCCTGCAGGTAATACAATTACAATAGATGGTCTGGATGAAATTTCTTATCAGTATATGAATTATACAGTCTCGCTTCAGTCAGTTGCAGCAGCTTATAGCTGATAAAAGGGCCTGATCATGTCTATAAATATTGCGATAAAACGGAAAATAAAAAAGCATGAATGCGGGCTTATGAAGAATCAAAGTCATATGCGACCTTCATCCGGCACTGATGATGGCGTCTCTGAACTGGTTGCCGCACTGCTGTTAACTGCGATTGTCACCATTGGAATTGGGATTATTGCGGTCATCTTCCTTTCTAACCCGGCTCCTTCTGAAATCCCCTCAGTCAGTGTTGATCTCGCAAAGCGTGAAGCAAATGTTGTTCTGATACATGATGGAGGGGATCCTCTATACAGGCAGACGACCCGGATCATGGTCGATGGTGTAGACAGGACTGACGACTTTAAAACACCGGAAGGAGATGAATGGGGTATATTTTCAACCGGGGACAGAATGGAGAGTTCAATACCTCGTACAGTGAATACACAGGTCCTGATTATTTATACCGGTTTTGAAAGCCCGTCTGTTATTCAGGCTATTGGGAAACAGCCGTTTACTCCTCCTCCTGTTGCAGCATTTACAATTGATCCGGCTTCGGGGTATATATCACAGCTCTTCTCATTCACCGATCTGTCATCAAACAGCCCTACTTCATGGTCCTGGGATTTTGGGGATATTACTAATTCTACGGAAAGATACCCTACACACAGGTATAGCGGTGCAGGAACATATGGGATCACATTAACCTCATGCAATGAGGGAGGTTGCAACTCAACCACAAGAAACATAACTGTATTCGATTTCTCGGATTTTATTACGAACGAGAGTGTCTTTGTTTATGGTACAAAACTGGACTTTAACGGGAATACTATTACTGGTGAAGGGTCGACAATTATCATAATCGGGGACCTCCTATCGGCTGATTTGAACGGAGGTTCAAAGATCTATGTCTCAAATGTCTATATTAATGGCTCTGTAGATCTTTCAGGCACTCAGTACCTTGGTTCTACAACCCGTCCGGAATTGATATTTATTACAGGGGATCTGGATATGGATGGTGGAAGCAGGGTATATGGTGATGGGATCTTTGTGGACGGGGATGTTGATTTGGATAGTAATATCTATGGAGATCTTTATACCAATGGCAGCCTTGATTTTAACAATGGTCATATCTACGGCGGTGTAAATGTCAGCGGGGATCTTTACCTGAAAAGTGGACGTGTTCACGACGATATTTATGTTGATGGTGATCTGACACTGGGCTGGACTCCAACGATTGACGCAGATGCATACATATATTATACTGGCTCAATCTCTCATCCAGGATGGTATCCACAGTATATTCTTGACAAATGTGTTCACGTGGGATCTGTACCTGTATTTTCAATGCCCGTATTTTTAGACATCCCGATTCCCTCCCCAAAAGCGGATTCATGGTATTCTTCTAATGGATATGAATCAGGGGGAGGAGATCTTATGGAGGGAATAAGGATATTTTCAGTATCAGACTATTCAACAACGCAACAATGGTACTACGGCTCAAATAATGCAACGAATATTGTTATCGTTTCAAAGGAAGGGGATATAACATTTAACAATTTCTGGAGTGTTCCTGTAAAGGGTGTTCTTTTTGCACCTAATGGTAGAGTAACTTTCACAGGCGATATTTTTGAAGGGCTTGTCATTGCAAGGGATGGTTTTTATGTGCCAAGCGGAGGCAGTGATATTACCTTCAAAAATATTGAAGAATATATCAGCGATCCGGATGATTATCCATTCTGACTGATTATTATTTTTTGTAAATTACGTTCTGATATTTAGGTTTACAGGCAATTACACCTTTCTTGCGTGGCAGTTTTTCTCTTTTAAAGATTTATATCGTCTAAAAGGTTTCATGCACAGCCGGCTGTTTGTTGTGGGTTTTATTGATATATGCCTGTTTAATAAACAATTCCCGAAAATAAAGGGATGGCATAATCTATTTAAATTCCTGTGAAGAGTAGAATATACATATATATAACACTGGATTGCCGGGGAAGTATCTCAATATCTGCTTACAATATTAATCTGGTCATGGGTGGAATATTTGAAGAAAAACGGAATTGTTGGAAATAGCATTGTTCAAAGCGAAGCAGTGTCAGAAATTATTGGTGTAGTACTGATGATTTCACTTGTTGTTATTGGCGTTGGCATTGTTAGTGTAATCATTGTTGGCCAGGACACCCCTATAGAACTTCCAAGTCTCTCGATGATCCCGGCTACAGATTATACAGATCTCTTTCTATATCATACAGGAGGGGACTCTCTTAAAAGGGGGGAGTTCCTTGTCCGCGTTGACGGGGTTGATTATTATACGGCTTTTACGGATGATATTGATATTAAGGACCAGGGGGGGGCAACAACAGGTGACTGGGATTCCTGGGATTTGGGGGAATCACTGATTATTAAAGATAAGGCTAATTATAACCAGATCCTGATAATCTCCACGCTGGGTGGACAGGGAAGTATTATTGCAGGCAGCGGTGAGGCTGTTATAACCTCTACCTCGACAGCTACGGGAACACCCACTTCTACAGTTACGGGAACACCTACTCCCACACCCGGACCTGTTGCCGGCTTCACTTCCAATATCACATCAGGATTTATACCTCTTTCCGTCTCCTTCACTGATAGTTCGACAGGCACTCCTACTTCATGGTCATGGGATTTCGGTGACAGCGGAACTTCAGCCTTGCAGAACCCGGAGCACACCTACACTTCTCCGGGAACGTATGATGTGTCACTCACTGTTTCAAATGCAGAGGGTTCAGACACTGAGATAAAAGCCGGTTATATAACAGTGAACGCGTATGTTCCTGTTGCCAACTTTAGTGCTGATCCCACTGCCGGATACGCACCTCTGGTTGTCACCTTTACCGATCTTTCTACAGGCGGCCCGACTTCCTGGTCATGGGACTTTGGTGATGGTCAGAATTCTACTGATCAAAATCCGGTACACACATATTCTTCTCCCGGAACGTATACTGTGATTCTTAATGCTTCGAATCTGTACGGTTCAGATGAGATGGAGAAAACCGGGTATATTGTGGTGAATACATCACTCACTCCTGCCGCATGGTGGAAATTTGATGAATCTTCGGGATCAACAGCTTATGATTCTTCAGGAAACAACAACAACGGAGTAATCTATGGTTCTGTTATTCGTGAGTCGGCTGGCGCCTGTAACGGAGCTCTCTATTTCGACGGTACAAGTACCTATGTACTGGTTCCCGATTCTAATACTCTGGATGCACCTGCTTATCTTACATATACTGCATGGCTGAGACCCGAACCTCCTGAACCTTCCGGCTTTGATAATTACACCTCCCTGATCGACAAGGGTTCAAATGATGTAGATAATTATGAGTTATTCGTAAGTCGTGTAGGTTCAACTTCGGAGTTTACTTTTGAGACCTATGCAGGATACTTCCGTGACTACACCACGAATGCCTTTACATATGATTACAATAAGTGGCAGCATCTTGCATTTGTTGCAGACACTGATGCAGGCACGGCAAAACTCTATATTGACGGAGTTCATGTTGCAACAATGTCAGGTCTGCCGTCATATTTCGAGACAAATAGTGACTCCCTGAC
Organism: Methanomicrobiaceae archaeon; assembly: GCA_016928355.1. Taxonomy (GTDB): domain Archaea; phylum Halobacteriota; class Methanomicrobia; order Methanomicrobiales; family Methanomicrobiaceae; genus Methanolacinia. The sequence continues at coordinate 8,969 of JAFGKW010000018.1, read as the reverse complement.
TCTTGGCAGACAGCAATATGCAGGCTATCCGCTCTATTACCGCGGACTGATGGATGAGGTGCAGCTTTATACTGTTGCACTTGATGACAACCAGATCCGTACGATATATGAGCTCTGCACACCGCCTCCGATTGCAGACTTTACGCAGGACCAGACATTTGGAACAGTTCCTCTTACAGTCACTTTTACTGATCTCTCTACAGGCGGTCCGACTTCCTGGTCCTGGAACTTTGGTGACGGCGGCACATCGACGGTTCAGAACCCGTCCTATACATATAACAGTGTAGGTACTTATGATGTGACACTGACTGTGAGCAATGCTGCCGGGTCTTCCCAGAAGACTGTTGAAGATCTCATTCTGGTGATTTCTCCACCTCCGCCTGACGCCGAATTCTCAGGCACCCCTGTTGATGGCTCCAGACCTTTAACAGTGTCCTTTACGGATCTCTCGACAGGCACTCCCACTTCATGGTTATGGGACTTCGGTGACGGGGGGACTTCGACCGATCAGAATCCAAATCACGTGTATACTGTCAGAGGCAGATACACTGTATCCCTTACGGTGACAAATGCCTATGGAAGTGATACCGAAACCAAAACCCGGTATATTCGGGTTAGAAATTAACAATTTTTTATTTAAAGGATTAAAAAAATAAGATTGTAATTTTTCAGAAAATTTATTTTTTCTTCTTCTTTTTCTTTTTGCTTTTATCAACTTTGCCCATAGAAATCAGATCGACGATGTACTTGTCGTCCTTGCCCATCTGCATGACCATCTCGTCGCTCTTTGAAAGTTTTTCCAGGTTAAGCTCATATGATCCTGGACTTAGAACCCTGATGCTTTCAATCCTGTCATAGATCTCTATTGGTTCGTCGTTTCTGATGTTGCTGACTTCAAGAAGTGAATCTTTTTTCTCTTCTATAATATCCTCAATATTCTTTTCATCAAGAATGTCGCGGTGTAGTTCTTCAGGTTTGATATAGAGAAATTTCTTCCCGCCGCAACTCGGACATCCCTTCAGGATGTCTGTTGTTCCGTCCCTAAACTCCCTTCCGCACTTTGTACACTTGTGTGGCATTATCCGGTTTCACCTTGAAGATACCCAGGCACTAATAAGATCCTTGTCTTTCTTCAGCGTCTTCATCTGGTTTGCAGGTCCTATTACAGTGAGCCGGCCCGGGGACTCTTTCTTACCGAAAATCCCTCCGAATAAACCTCCTCCCTTGTGGCTTTCTGATGAACCGCCCGAATAGGTCTCCATCTCGATTCCGGCAAAGCCGTCGGGTGTGATCTCTCTCATTGTGGTTTCGATGAGCAGACTCTGTTCATCGGCGCTCAGGCCCTTTTCCAGAACCACTACATTTCCCTCCATGACCTTTTCGAGAATAAGTCTTACTTTTTCAAGAGAAGTTAGTCTCTCAAGGCGGTCTGCCGAGATCAGGTCAATTTGAACTCCCTGTATCATTTTCATTCACCCAAAGTACTCAATCATTTTCTCATAGAGTTCTTCCACATTCGTTCCTTCAAGCCCTGATATTGAGATTACAGGGTGCTGCGGGAAGGCGCTCTTTATTCTTGAAGGTGAAGCATCCGGAAGATCGGTTTTATTGGCTACAATTATTACAGGAAGTTCCCTGCTCTCGATAATGCCTATTAACATTATATTTACCTGAACGAACGGGTCCTGTGTAGAATCGAGCATGTATATTACTCCGTCGATGTCTTCCCTCAGCCAGTGCATCGCTTCCGCCACCCCTTCGGTCGCTTCCCTGGCCCTGACTACAGCTTCATCGGAGTCTATTCCATATTCAAGAAATTCCTTATAGTCTATCTTTGTGGTGACTCCGGGAGTATCGACGATGTCTATAGTTACTGAATTTCCGCCTTCGTCTGATATTGTAACCCCTTCTTTTCTTCTTGCACGCCTTGTTTCATGGGGAATTTCACTTACAGGCCCGACAGCATCACCTGTCCAGTCTCTGACAATTCTGTTTGAAAGAGTAGTTTTTCCTGCATTTGGTGGCCCGTATATTCCTATTCTCATCTGTTTTTTCTTAAAAAGGCCCTTAAAAAGCCTGGAAAATTTTTGTTTTGTCCGGACAAGAAAACTCATTTTGTACTAACTCCAGCAAATATTGTATTATGTACTGTTAATATTGTACATTATATACTAATATCATGTCCTCTTTTGGGAAATATATTTTGTTTCCAAGGTATGAAAGGTCAGTTGAATAATATCCTGCTATATTTAATGTTTTTTATGAAATGTCTTTGTCATTATCCTTTTATAGGGACAGGGCAATAGGTTACCTTGTAGGCCCTCTCTCCGGACGGGTTTTTCCGGCCGGTGATGGAGGTGAGTCATGTGAGTGAAAAAAGATTAGACATTATCCGATTTGAGGTCGGTGTTCCGATTAAGGAGGCGATGAGATATAATCCCATTACCATCGGTATCGAGGCCACCGTGGCGAAGGCAGCTGAAAAAATGTGCCGCAACGAAGTCGGAAGCTGTATAGTACTGCAGAACAACCTGCCAAAAGGCATAGTTACGGAGGTAGATATCAACTGTAAATTTGTAGCAATGGACAAAAAACCAAGTGAAGTTCGTGTAAGTGAAATCATGAGCACCCCGTTGATCACAATTGATGTCGATAAGACCGTTGGCGATGCAACTCACATGATGGTGAATAATAAGGTGAGGAGACTCCCCGTAGTTGAAGGAGACAGGGTTGTAGGCCTTGTTACTGTAAGGGATATTCTCTCGATCTCAAATGAGATGAATGAGATAATGTCCGAACTGATAAAGGTAAATAACAATTACGAGAAGTCTGTTGACGACGATTCTTCAACCGGAATGTGTGATTCCTGCGGTTCGATGAGTGACGATCTTGAATTATATGACGGGAGAATGCTCTGTTCCAGATGCCGCAGGGGAGATGATACGGACTAGGTGCTGTAACGCTCAGACCTCCGATATTTAAATGAAGGCGTTAAAACCTGATATATGAAATGCTGTTCCTGCGGACTTCTGCACCCATTATCTTTGGGTGTTTTCCCTGTCCGCAGATCGTATGAATAACTAATAATCTAAATGCGGGAATCAGTTGATGATTTCTCATAAAAGGTGCCTGGAGTATTTGTTTCATGCACCTATTCAATAAAGGATGGTTTAATGCAAAAAAACGGTAGGAACAACAAAAACAACAAAAATAATCTGGTTAACGAAATTTCTACGGCGGATGTTATAACCGTCTCTCCAAGGATGAGCATCATTGGTGCTGTCGAAACCATGGCTGAGAAAGGTTTCAGGAGACTTCCTGTAGCCGATTCGGGGACAGGAAAGGTCCTTGGAATTGTGACTGCCGGCGATATCATCAATTTCATCGGCGGAGGGGAGAAGTTCAATCTCGTATCGAAAAAGCACAAGGGGAATATGATCGCAGCATTAAATGACAGTGTTCGCGAGATCATGAGTCCTAAAGTTCTTTCTGTCAGGGAAAACTCCCGGATTCAGGATGTTGCTGCACTTATAGTCAATAAAAAATGCGGCGGGATTCCGATACTTGATTGTGATGGGGTCATAAAAGGGATTGTTACTGAGAGGGACGTCCTTAAGGTCCTGATTTCACAGGACAATTATCTTACGGTAAAGGATGTAATGACTCCCTCGCCCTACATAACGTCCCCGGACAATACGGTAACCAGTGTTGCAAAGGAGATGATAGTGCACAGGTTCAGGAGACTTCCTGTCGTCAGTGAGGATGTCCTCTTTGGCATCATCACTGCGATGGATATTATGAAATACGTCGGAAACGGCAGTGTTTTTAAAAAACTGGTTACAGGAAATGTCTCGGACATAATGTCCGTATCTGTCAGGGAGGTAATGTCGGATAATCTCTATACGACATCTCCCGAAATTTCAATAAGGGATGCAGCAAACCAGATGCTGGAGAAAAATGTTGGAGCTCTTCCTGTAATTGAAAATTCCAATTTGGTGGGAGTTATAACAGAATTTGACCTTGTAAGAGTTCTGTCACAGGGAGGGGATTAGTCCTCCTCTCCGGAACCGGTGAAAGTGGAATATACGTCTCCTGTCGTTATGGCAGGAATAGTGTGGAGAACAGACTGAAGAATAATAAATGAATCAATCCCATGATGGAGGTGTTTCAGATGAATGATGATCTGTTAATAAAAGATATAATGTCAAAACCGATTGCTATAGCAAAATCTGCTGTTATCACAGAGGCTCTCGACAAAATGCTTGATGAGGCCGCCGACCCGCTGATTGTTACAAACAACGGTTCTGTGGTCGGGACCATATCACGAAAGGCAATAGCCGATACACTCGGAAGCAAGAAAACTTCTACTCTGTCTCCTACCCAGATTCATGTAGCCAACAGAATTGATGAGGCATTTACATCTGCCTATCCTGACGAGCCTGTAGATGTATTGATTCCGCTTCTCCAGGAGTACAAGATAGTTGTCATACTGGATAGCGATCATAAGTTGATCGGAAAGGTGGATGCAACAGATCTGCTAAAGGTCATAAAACCTGATGTTCCTGCAGAAAAAATCATGCAGGTCCCGCACACTATTCACCCTGGTGAGAGGGTGGTACATCTCAGGCGAAGGATGCTTGATGAGGATGTTACAAAGTTTGTGGTTACGGATGATGGCGGGATTGTTGGTGTTGTAACTGAGACGGATATCGCCAGATCACTTCGTGAGTTCCGCTCCACGGTTGAGGACAATCACCAGGAGCACAGGGTTAGAAACCTCTATGTAAGTGATATCATGACCTCTCCTGCACTAACTGTCAAAAAGGACGCGGTTATTGATGAAGTCGTTGATATTCTGGTTAACAGGAACATAAGTTCAATTCCTGTAGTAAATGATCAGAAACTCGTAGGTCTGATCTCAAAAGAGTCTCTTATTGTGGCTCTATAATCTCCTTTTTTTTATGTGCCGGATTGTCATATATTGTCACTGAAATGTATGGTTGGGAGGGTTTCTTCCGCAATCCTTAATAACAATTCAGGCATATCTTTTAAGGCATATTCATGGAGCGGCAACATTGCCGCGAGTGTCGTAAGATGCGATGTTTACAAAAAGTTGAGGTAGCCAAGCCTGGTATGGCGCGGGGTTGCTAACCCCGTGTCCTTCTCGGACTCGGGGGTTCAAATCCCTCCCTCAACGCTTACAAACCGTAGATCTTACAACCAGTAGATTCTGCTGGGAGGCAATTGAATGGAAGAACAAGAGATAAAATACTTCGTCAGGGTAGAAAACACAGATCTTGACGGTACTAAATCTGTCCAGGTTGCGCTTACCGGTCTCGCAGGGATTGGTATGCATACTTCGGTATCCATCGCACAGATGGCCAATGTGGACCCACGTGCAACCCTCGGTCTTTTGGAAGAGGATGTTGTGGACAGGATTCGCGAAGCTGTTGCAGGCTACAGCGAAAATGTTCCGCAGTGGATGATGAACCGTCAGAAGGATGTGTATACAGGAGAGGCAAAGCAGCTCCTTGGGTCAGATCTCCGCATGGCTGTGGATGATGACGTCAACAGGATGAGAAAGATTCGCTGTTACCGTGGTATCCGCCACGAGACCCACCAGAAGGTGAGAGGTCAGCGCACAAAGTCTTCCGGCCGTCACGGCGCAACAGTCGGTGTGAGCAGGAAGAAGAAATAACCGGGTGATTAATTAATGGTATATCCTGGAAAGAACCACAAGCAGTATGAAACCCCCAAAAGGCGTTTTGAGAAATCTCGTATTGAGGACGAAAACCGCCTTGTGATGGAATTCGGGCTTCGAAACAAAAGGGAACTCTGGAAAGCCCAGAGTATTCTCCGGAGATACAGGCGTGCCGCCCGTGATCTTCTCGCCCTCAAATCATCCACAACGGATGAGTCGATAATTGCAAGAAAAGAGGAAGAGCTTCTCGGTCACCTTGAGAGGTACGGACTTCTCTCGGCCGGTGCAGGTATCGGTGATGTTCTTGCAATGAAGACTGAGAACGAACTTGAGCGCAGACTCCAGACAATAGTATACAGGAAGGGTCTTGCACGTTCACCCAAACAGGCCCGGCAGTTCATCACGCACGGCCACATTGCTGTAAACGGAAGGAAACTCACAATCCCTGGTTACCGTGTCCGCAGATCGGAAGAGAGCAGTGTCGAATATTACGGCAGTTCACCCTTCACTGAAACCGTGCATCCTGAACGCGAGCGCATTGTTGCAGGAGGAAGAGCATAATGGCAGCCGATTCAAACGAAAAGTGGGGAGTCGCCCACATCTTCGCTTCATTCAACAACACGGTCATAACAATTACGGATCTTTCAGGTGCCGAAACCGTGACCAAATCAAGCGGCGGTATGGTTGTTAAACAGGCCAGAAATGAAAGTTCACCTTATGCTGCAATGCAGATGGCAACAAATGTTGCACAGGCTGCAAAGGACAAGGGCATAGTCGGAGTTCACGTGAAGGTCCGTGCGCCCGGAAGGGGTAAACAGCGCAGCCCCGGTCCCGGAGCACAGGCTGCAATCCGTGCACTCGCCCGTGCAGGTATGAGAATCGGGCGTATCGAAGACGTAACGCCCGTTCCACATGACAGCATCCGTGCCAAAGGTGGAAGAAGGGGCAGGAGAGTCTGATTAATGGAGATTTCATTCAGCAGGCTGGACGAAGATATTGCGCGTTTTACGCTTAAGGATGCCACTCCTGCATTTGCCAACACATTCCGCAGGACTATGATCGGGGAAGTGCCGACTCTCGCTATCGAAGATGTGATGATATATGATAATAACAGTGCACTCTTCGATGAGATCCTTTCTCACAGGCTTGGTCTTATTCCTATTAAGACAGATCTGTCCGAGTACGTGAGGAGATCCGAATGTTCGTGCGGCGGCGAAGGTTGTTCGTCCTGCCAGGCCATATTCACGCTAAGCGTTGAGGGGCCCTGCATGGTTCATTCGGGCGACCTAATTCCGGCAGATCCGAAGGCTACAACCGTCAGCACGGATATACCGGTCGTTAAACTCGGGAAGGACCAGAAGGTTGTACTCGAAGCCCGTGCCGAACTTAATGATGGCAGTGAACATGCAAAATGGCAGTCGACACTTGCTTGCGGATACAAGGCTTATCCTGTGATTACAATCGATGACAACTGTGATGCCTGCGGAAACTGCGTAGAGGAATGTCCCCGCAACGTTTTAAAGATCGGCAAAAAATCTGTTGAAATTGCTGACGGGAAACTTGAGGACTGTTCCATGTGCCGTCTCTGTGAGAAGGCATGTATGGCAAGCGGAATTGGAGATAAACCGGCAATAAGCGTGAAACCGGACACTGAAAGGTTTATATTTGTTGTGGAAAGCGACGGGTCACTTCCTGTAAAGGATATCATGACCTCTGCATTTGGAATAATAAAAAATAAAGCCGACAGCCTGGTGGATGTATTAAACGAAATATCCGGAGCGATCTGATATGAAGAAACTTACTAAGACAAATCCGCGCTACACTGCCCTGATTTCAACATTAAAGGAGGCATCACGTTCAGGTGATGCCAGGGTCTGGCGTGAGATTGCAAGAAGACTTGAGGCTCCAAGCCGAAATTATGCCGAGGTAAACCTGAGCAAGATCAACAGGTATGCCCGTGAAGGCGAGACCGTCATCATACCCGGCAAGGTTCTTGGGAGCGGAGCATTGACAAGGGGTGTCAGGGTTGCCGCACTCCAGTTCAGCGGAGCTGCAGCAGAGAAGATAACGGCTGCCGAAGGAACCTGTATGACAATTGAGGACCTCGTGAAGACAAATCCCGAGGGAAAACTTGTAAGGATACTGAGGTGATTATGGTGGTTACAGTAATCGATGCAACAGATCTGCGCCTTGGAAGACTCGCAAGCCTTGTTGCCAAGAGATGCCTTGAAGGAGAGGAGATAGCAATTGTCAATGCGGAAGCGGCAGTTGTCACAGGTGCAAAGGCACGCGTTCTGGCAGACTACGACCAGAAGAGAAAGCGCGGTTCACGCGAAGGCGGACCGTTCTTCCCGAGAAGGCCCGATCACATAGTCAAGCGCACAATCAGGGGCATGCTTCCATACAAAAGACAGCGTGGAGTTGAGGCATTCAAGAGAGTAAAGGTCTATGTCGGTGTTCCAAACGAGTTTATCCACTCGGAATTTGAGATCATCGAGTCCGCTCATGTCGAGACTCTGTCAACTCCTAAATATGTCAGGATTGGTATGATTAGTGAAAAACTGGGAGCTAAATTCTAAAGAGGTATTTGATTATGTCTAAGATTATCAATACAAGCGGAAAAAAGAAGACTGCCATTGCCAGGGCAACTGTCAGGGAAGGAAAGGGAAGGATCCGTATCAACTCTGTTCCTCTTGAGATCTATGGTACAGAACTCTCAAGGATGAAGGTGTCCGAACCTCTTCTCCTGATTCCCGGTATAACCGACGGAATCGACATCAGTGTTGAAGTTCAGGGCGGCGGATACATGGGCCAGGCTGATGCTGTCAGAACTGCAATCGGTCGCGGTATCCTTAACTGGTATAATGATCCAAAAGTTAAGGACACATACCTTGCATATGACAGGACGCTTCTTGTCAATGACTCCCGCCAGAAAGAGGCTAAAAAACCTCACGGACGCGGTGCAAGAAAGAAATTCCAAAAGTCTTATCGTTAGGATGGCTAAAATATAAGGGAGAGATCAGGCTCAATGATACCAGTCAGATGTTTTACATGTGGAAAAGTAATTTCCACCGAGTATGAAGAGTATAAGAAAAGAGTAGAAGCTGGTGAGGATATCAGGGAGATAATGAGTGATCTTGGTCTTGAGCGTTACTGCTGCAGACGCATGCTGCTTTCGCACAAGGAGATCATTGACGATCTCAACCCTTATCAATAAATTTAGGAGGGGTCGTGGGGTAGCCTGGAATCCTATGGCGTTCGGGATGCT
>JAFGKW010000059.1 GCA_016928355.1 Methanomicrobiaceae archaeon | reverse complement strand
AGAGACACCCAAAAAGCCGGGGCTTAAGGATATAATAATCTTCCACGGGGAGCGTGCCTCCTTCTCCCGGCTCGAAAAGATAAGTCCTGAGGATTACCGGTACTGGAAAGAGAAGGGATGGCTCGACAGGAAGACGAAATACTTCACCGGGGGACCCGTAAACCCCGTTTATCACTGGATAGGAGTTGTTGCAGAGTTTTTTGCAGCAAGGCAGGTAGAGAAGGAACTGACTTTGGAGGATGATTCATGAAGACTATAATCTACTATTTCACCGGCACGGGAAACTCCCTTGCCGCGGCGAGGAGGATCGCCGGAATACTGGGCGATTGCGAACTTGTACCGGTTGCATCCCTTGCGGGAGTAAATGAGAGAATAAAGCCAGAAGCGGAGCGTGTAGGGATAGTATGCCCGGTATACGACATGGGAATTCCCCTGGTTGTAAACGAGTTCGCCCAAAGGCTTGACGTTTCAGGTGCAAAATACTGCTTCGGCGTGGTTACGATGGGCGGTGCGGGTAAATCCGCTCTACATATACTCACCGGCATCCTGGAGAAAAACTGCGGAAAGGGTCTTGACTCGGGTTTTGCCGTACGCATGCCTGCAAATTTTCCCCCTCTATTTAAACCGCCACAGGGTGAGAAGAGAGATAAAATTTTAAGAGCTGCGGAGACTGCAATCGACAGGATCGCCGAAAAGATCATAGCAGGCAGCAGAGATTACCCGTCGTTTACACCGGTTTCATCGCTTTTCCGTGTACTGACATACGGTAAGTTTGTAGATGAAGTCAGGGGTTATGACAGGGAATTTTTCGTAAAAGACAACTGCAACTCGTGCTCAACGTGCAGCGAGGTCTGCCCGGTCGGAAATATTACGATTAAGAACGGAAAACCCGAATGGGGCCACAACTGCGAGATGTGCTTTGCATGCCTCCATTTCTGCCCTAAAGAGGCGATAGAGTGGGGAAGCCGGACAGAGGGCCGCGGGCGGTATATACACCCTGGCCTGAAGGTATCCGATATGAAGGCACAGAGAGCAGCTGAAGATAAAAACGGACAGGAGATATAATACCCGGATATATGAAGACAGATCTGTTTGAGGAATACGCCGGGGATTATGATCGCTGGTTCGATGAAAACCGAGAGGTCTACCTGGCTGAACTGGCCCGGATACGCGGCCTTCTTTCTCCGGGCGACGGGCGCTCGATCGAGATCGGAGCCGGTTCGGGGAGATTCGCAGGGCCGCTTGGAATCACTTACGGTATCGATCCGTCATATGCCCTCTGCAGGATGTCACACCGGAGAGGGATAGAGACGATCCGCGGAAGGGCGGAGGAAATCCCGGTAAAGGACCACTCCTTCTCCTCCGCACTGCTGATTACGGTTATATGCTTTCTTGACGACCCCTGCCGGGCATTAAGGGAGATTAACAGGATTCTCATACCCGGAGGTTTTCTCATTGTCGCATTCCTCGAACGCGGGGGAGAGGTCCACAGGAAATATATCGGGGAAGGATGTAAAGGAAAATTTCTTTCCAGGGCCGTGTTTTATACCTCCGGTGAGGTCCGGGCATTCATGGAAGACGCAGGGTTTCTGGTGTCAGAAAGGGAGTGGCGGGCAGGTTTTTGTGTAATCAGGGCACAGAAACCAGCCTGAACTGCATTTTTTTAAGACCTGCATTCCAAAAATTGAAATTAGATATTGCCCAAGATCTACATCATATCCGGAAATGGTGTGGAAAATATGAAAAAGATACTGGTAATTCTGGTAATTGCTGCTCTGTTAATTGCATTTCCCGTCTCTGCGGCAAAGCCGGCGGATGATTCACAGGGAAACGGCAACGGCGCTGCTGCAGCTTTGGGGGCCGCCAGCAAAACGGCAAATGGAATTGATAACGAACTGAAAGGAAATAAATCCGGCGTTTCTGCCACGGTACAGGGCAACGGTATCTCCGCAAACCTGACGGCCGCAGAGAGAAACCGGCAGGAGATTAAGGCGCAGATAAAGCTGATCCAGAAAGAGAACGCCAACATCACCGGGCTCTCATCGAACAACAGGGTTATGAACGAAAATAAGATCCGTGTCGCGGTTCAGACGCTCCTTGCAGCAGGAAACATCTCCGGCGGAATAGGTCCGCAGATCTCTGCCATCGCAAAGGAGTTAAACAACTCTGTAACGGCCCAGAACAAAGCAGAAGAGAAGATACAGAACAGGAACGCGATATCAAGGTTCTTCTTCGGTGGTGACAGCGAAGCCGCAGGAGAGATACAGCAGCAGATCGAAGCGAACAGGGTAAGACTCGGGAACCTTGACAACCTTATGAACCAGTGCGGTGAAGACTGCGACGGGGAGCTCAAAGCCATGATCCAGGAGCAGATACAGCTTCTCGAACAGGACCAGAACAGGCTGCAGGAGCTGTCGCAGGCGGAACTCAATGACAAGGGTCTTCTTGGCGGGCTCTTCGGATAAACCCTTTTTTTGATTATTCAATGAGATTTTAATCCGGACTGACGCTCCAATAATCTCCAACTCCTCTTATGCCTGAGATGAATGACGAAATTCAATCTGTCCGGAAAAGATCATATTAAATATTACCAATTGGCGATTAATTCATTCATATACAGATTGATCCACCAAAGGGAGTGATACTATAGAGAATATTGCAGCAGATGATAAAGAGTTCACAGAACGCTACGGTGAGATGATAGGCAGCGGGCAGTCTGCCGTAATATATGCAAGGGACGGCGTCGCGGCGAAGGTATACCGCAAAGGCCAGCCGAAGAAGCAGGTCTACCAGGAGGCCTTTACCCTGGCGGTTGTAAAGGACGCAGGGATCCCCGCACCCGATATATACTGTGTCGAGACCTTCCGCGGGAGGACAGCGATCCTGATGGACCAGATTCGCGGGGATTCGCTCTTTGACCTTGCAACGAGATACCCGGAGAAGGCCGAAGAATATATGGATACGGCTGTTGACCTCCAGAAGGCGATGCATGAGGTGAAGACGACGGAGTTCAGGCCGCTAAAGCTTGTACTATATGGAACGATCCTCGTAAGCCCTGGCCTTGACGAAGACGAGAAGAAAAAGCTCTGCGGGATGCTGGATGATCTCCCCGACGGGTATTCGGTGTGCCACGGGGACTTTCACGGCGGAAACGTCCTCTTCGACGGGAAATCCTACATAATCATCGACTGGGCCGAGGTTTCATGCGGCGACCCGGCTGCGGATGCGTGCAGGAGCTATATGGATTACCTGATACTGGACGAGGGTGTCGGGGAGATGTATATCGAAAAATACTGTGCCAAAACGGGAGTTTCCCACGAAGAGATCATGGCCTGGATGCCTGTTACTGCAGGATCGCTCTACGGCTATCTTGGCAGCGAGGCGCAGGAGAAGATCGGGCGCTTTTTCAGGGATTAATAGGGTTTTCTGGCAGGGAGGGATTGTTTTCCCATATCAGATAACCCATGCCTCAAAACCCCTGACATCTATCAGGTAATCACAGGTTTCAGCAAGGATGGTCACGGCATCCTCTCTCCATCCCCGGCATGATGCCCCCGATAACGACACATTAATCTCTCTTTCAAAGCGAACGGGAAAATTTTCGTCCAGCAGTTCCCAGTAGCCGGTTATAGTATCCGAACGCCTCTCGATTAGAGACGGAGCAGGAATTTTATCACTTTTCCTGGAATTTATTGTGAAGTGCGCAGGAAGAAGATTCCATAGATCGTTGTTCTTCCAGACAGCAAAAGGAATCATATGATCCACTGCCAGATCGGGCATCTTCGCAATCTCTCTCCCTGACCAGACACACTGCGGGTACTGCCCCTCTTCAATCATTGATCCGTATAATTTTCTCGCTTCGGAAACCGACCTCCCTGTTTCCGGAACCCTGTTTAATACCTCTATGACATTTGATTCGCTTACCTGGCCGGATTTATCCATTTTTGCTGAGAATTCAGCCCATTTCTTTAATATCCCCTCGTCCCCCGAGATAAATGATCCAAAAATTTCAAATATCGATGCAAGATTTGACGACATCGAAAACAATCCCCCTGAGCGGATGAAAAGATCCCTGTTTCTGATATCGTTCAGCCTGATCTGCGGAAGCGGCCTATCCGGTTCGAATATCGAATACTCCTCATTGCTGTATGATTTCCCAAGATATTTCATCGGCATATTGGCTATTGTATTGCGAATCTCCTTTGAGAGAATAAGAAAAGTGTTTTCCGCCTGATCGGGAATACAGCCGGTGACGTAATCACGGTAAAATGCAGAAAAGCCGCCCTTATCCCTGTAATATTCTATCAGTTTTTCAAAAGACGGGCGGAAAAGGATCATATGCTTTCCATCGGGCTCGCCCGCCTTTTGTGGGATGAACAAACTGCTTTCAAAAAGCGGATAATAATACAGAATCCATTTTTCGACAAGAATTCCAAGAGGAAATGTTACTACACCTCCTTCATCCCTTCCAAGCGTCCGGTTCTTCTGGCAGATCTCTATTACACCACGGAGAAGTGCATATTTATAGGTGGCATCGGCCTTATCGTGTTCGATAATCTGGTTGATTTTTTTGAGATCGGAGAGATCCATTAGAACCAGATAGGTTTTTTGAGACTAAAAATCATTGCTGGCTTTTGAATAAAACAAATCCCGTTTTTACAAAAACCGATTATGCCCCGTGCCCTGTATCTTCACCAACGAAGAAGAACGCTAGTATAAACAACACAACCATTATGCCCGTCATGAAAGTGTAGTTGCCTGGAATCCGGCCATGGTGGCGGGAATTGCCGGATTCCCCCGGTCACTCCCCGTCTGAAGCCGCAACGACAAATGTCCATCCTGTCAGCGGAGACTTCCTGAAGGCGGCATTCCATGTTTTGCCCTCCAGCTGATACTGTACCGTTCCTTCGTTCCCGCCGGTCATGTATTCGACCGCCTGCCCGAATGGGGTGCTTTTGTCCAGGATGAGCACTTCCTGCGATATAAGACCTGTATCTGAATTAAGCGAGAATGTGCCCTCTTTATCGATTGCATAGAATACATATCCTGGAAGTTCCTCCTTCAGGTCTTCGGTGATTCCTTCAAGATAGATCGAGGCGCCGACGATGCCTAATACCTCATCCCCGTCCATGACAGGGACGGCTGCAACAGCAACGCTTCTGCCTGTGGAATGGCTGATGACGACTGTCCCCACCGACTCCCTGCCTGCCAGAAGATCAGGGAAATACGAGCGTTCTGCAAGATTTGCACTCGCAAGGCCGTCGACGACGGTATAGTATGTCCCGTCGGTCTGCGAATACCACATCCTTGCATCAGGCTCCTTCTCCTCAAGAACCGCAAGAACCGGCTTAATCTCAGTCCACTCACCCGATGCAGCCGCATCCGTTACTGCTGCAACCTGAAGTCCGCGGAGCACCGACGAGATCCGTCCATCGGTATATGCCTCAATTGCAAAGAGCCCGGCCTGCTGCCCGGAGTCCGACGCTATGACCGACGGGGACATCCCGTACTCTTCATGTATGGAGTCAAATGTCCCGTCCGCTTTTATGGAATCGATGGCATCCTGCCATTTTGATACAGTCTCGTCCGGCACCGCAGGATTGAATGCGATATACAGAACATTTGTCCGCACAGGGTAGACTCCGGTAACCTCCGCACGACCATAACCTGCATCATCGATGAAATAACCGCAGTTTGCACTGCTTCCAAACCAGAGATCAGCTTCGCCGCTCATGAGTTTCCCAACGCACCCGGTGTCATCATCGCAGAGAACGATATTTTCGAAATTGTTTTCGAGCAAAATATCATGGCGGGCATCATCCCTTACAACAGCAATAGCGTTCACCTTCTTTGCAGCCTCAAGACTGTCGATGGTTATGCCTGAACCGGTCCTTGCATAGAGCACCGCCTCATAGGACGCTATCGGTCCGGCCCATTTGAACAGTGACTCCCTTTCGGGTGACCTCACGATGGAGTATATCGCAGTATCCGGATCTCCTGCTGCAGTTTTGTATGCCTCACTCCATTCAAGAAGCCTTATCTCTGCCTTCTGATCAAGTCTCTTAAGGACTTCGTTTACGATCTCTGTTGAAAGACCGGTCACCTGCCCGTCTTCATCCTGGTAATTGAACGGTGGGAAGTCTTCTGTTACAATAATGATTCCGGAATCTTTCAGAGGGACTGCCGTAATTCCGGAAGATTGTTCTCCGGTACACCCGCAGGAGGTTATGAATATTACAAAAACAAAAAAAATCAGAGGATACAGACATTTTTTAGACATAATTCACCAACATTTCGGCAAAACCGTTTGATGAGAAATTCCTGTGAAACGATATAATTTTTTCGATATTGCAGATTAATCATTACCGAAGGATATAATCTGAATTCAGCCTCATATCCAATTTTTTTTAATTCCCGGAATCGTATCAGACATTATGACAAATATGAACATCTTCCTGGAGGAGCATCCCTATATCAATTATTCAGCGCCGGTGATCCAGGAGAAAGCAAAAGAGCTCTTTTCAGCTATTGATGATCCAGTAAAAAAGGCGAAGATCGCGTTCGAATTTGTCAGGGATGAAATCCCGCACTCGTTCGATACAGATGCGAAGATAATCACTGCAAAGGCCTCCGATGTCCTTGCAGCCAGGACCGGTATCTGCCATGCGAAATCGAACCTGCTTGCAGCTTTGTTGAGATCAACAGGGATTCCGACAGGGTTCCGTTTTCAGCACCTGACACTCCTCGATGACGATTCGCGGGGCTACTGCGTCCACTGCTACAATGCGGTCTTTGTGGATGACCACTGGATCTTCCTTGATGCAAGAGGTAATAAAAACGGAGTTAACGCTCAGTTTTCCACCAGGGAGACTATAATCGCTTTTCCGGAGAGGATGGAGTACGACGAATATACCTGGAAGGGGATCTATGCAAAACCGCAGATGCATATCATGAGGATGCTCGATTCCTCATCTACGATAGAAGAGATCATGGACAATATCCAGGATTATATTGAAGGGGAGCCGGACATTATCCAATAGTAAAAAAAGGATGTGGATGGACTCGTCGAGATTCGAACTCGAGACCTCCGCCGTGTGAAGGCGACGTCATAACCAGCTAGACCACGAGTCCAATTGCGATTATTCTGTTTCGGGTTTGTGATATTAAGGGTTTTGAAGTTTACGGGATTGCCCGGGATTTTATCGGTGAAAAGGGACGCCAAAGTCAGGCATGCCCGCCGGATACCAGGAGATATATCATTTTTTTCACCATTGCTCCGAATATATATATGAGCCCGCATATCGTGACAACCCACATGGCAATGCCAAATGCACCGATATCAATGTCATTACTGTAAGTGAAGAATGAGCAGGCGGTGCAGACAATCCAGATCAGCCCCGGAAGTGAGAGTGGAAACTCACCATATGCCATATAACAAGATAAATAATTATTTTAATATTTAAATTATCCCCAATTTCTGCAACGTGCCGAAAAAATAATTACACGGAGAGGGCTTCGTCGGCCCCGGTGATCTCGCTCAGGTAAACGCCTGATCCGAGCCACCACTCGTCATCGACAGGCAGGACGTAGCCTATCTTTATCTCCGGTTTGTCTTCGTTATCCGGATTCGGCCACGAAAAGACCACATACCCGCCGCCGTCAGCTGCGGCCGAAACGAGCATCCGGATGTCCTTCTCGCCGAACGCACCCTCGTGCTCAATCAGGTCCGAGCCGATCTTCCCTGTCAGGTGCGGGTGTGCGAGAAGTGTTCCATTGTAGTCGTATGCATAGAGGTAATGCCCCGCTTCATCGACTAAAACACCTCCCTTATCTGAAATCGCCTCGAATGCAGCCTCTTTTCCATTCTCCAGAGCATATGCGACACCCGATTCGACGAGTTCGATCATCTCCCCGGTTGCTGCCGGTGCTT
The DNA here is from genome assembly GCA_016928355.1 of Methanomicrobiaceae archaeon. Taxonomy (GTDB): domain Archaea; phylum Halobacteriota; class Methanomicrobia; order Methanomicrobiales; family Methanomicrobiaceae; genus Methanolacinia. Next base: position 28,591 of record JAFGKW010000059.1, on the reverse strand, counting down.
CTCCCGTTTCAGCGTCGATGAGATCAGAGAGATAGATCCCCGAACCGATCCACCACTCCTCATCAACAGGCATTACACACCCGATCTTCGGGACGTAATCCCCTTTTGCAGACTCGTCTATCGATCCGCCCTCCGGCCTGGGGTAGAGATATGCAACAAATCCGCCGTCGGATTTGGCAACATATTCGGAGGCCTTATAGAACGGAAATCCCCGTGCATCGGTCCAGTCCGACCTGTCGGTGCCGACAAGTTCCGGCTGGTAGGGGTGTGCGAGAAGCGTTCCGTTGTAGTCGTAGGCATATACGTAGATATCCCCGGACGAAAACTTCCCGTCCTTCTTCCCGAATACGGCCAGGGCTTCATCCTTCCCGGCGGTCTTTGCATAATCCACCGCGGCGGACATGAACTCCGTCATCTCACCGACGGTCATCTTGTCGGATAACTGCACAGCTTCGACGGACTCCGTCGCCACGGGCGTCGCAGTGCTTTCAGGGACTGTATCGTCCCCGGACGTACAGCCTGCAGAAAAGGCCGCTGCCAGGATCACCAGTACAGATACCAGAAAAAATACCGGTTTTTTCATAATATCATATCGGCACGTATCGAAAATAAAAGATGACATTTCAACCTGACCTGCCTGATTAATACGGACTAAAACGAATAATGGGGTGATGGAAGATCAAACGGAAAGAAGACGCCTTGGGATGATCCTGTTCATAACATCGCTGGGCTCCTTCCTGACGCCATTTATGGGATCTTCCATTAACGTTGCGATTCCGCTGATAGGCGAGGAGTTCTTCAGCGATGCAATACTCCTCTCATGGGTCGCGACAGCCTACCTTCTCGCAGCCGCCGTCTTTATCGTCCCGATGGGCCGGCTTGCGGATATGAAAGGAAGAACGGGTATCTTTCTGGCCGGTATTGCGATATATACGCTGGGATCCCTTCTCTCAACGATGATCTCTTCGATAGAGATGCTGATTTTGTTCAGGATCATCCAGGGATGTGGAGGAGCGATGATCTTCGGGACCTCTGTAGCTATAATCTCGGGTGCATTTCCGCCCGGAAAACGCGGAGGGGCGCTTGGAATCAATGTCGCGGTCGTATATACCGGCCTTGCAGTCGGGCCTGTTATCGGCGGTGCACTTACAGAGGCCTTCGGCTGGAGAAGCATATTCTACCTGAACGCCGCGGTCGGAATATTCATCATACTCTTCGGGATGAAATACCTGAGAATCGAAGAGAAGACCGATGAAGGGGCGACCTTCGACTTCCCGGGGTCGATCCTCTACGGTGTGACGATACTCTTATTCATGCTCGGTTTCCAGGAACTCCCCGAACCCCCTGGTTATCTCCTCTTCGCCCTCGGGGCCGTCGCTGCAGCCGGATTTTTCCTCCGCGAGAGAGTCGCACCCCACCCAGTGATTCAAATCTCCCTCTTCACGAAGAACAGGGTATTTGCACTCGCAAATTTTGCGGCGTTCATCAATTACAGCTCTACATTTGCGATAAGCTTCCTCTTAAGCTTTTACCTGCAGCTCGTCCGGGGGTTCGGGCCGGCAGAGGCAGGGCTCATCCTTATCGCCCAGCCGGTACTCCAGGCGATCTTCTCCCCGGCAACGGGGCGGCTCTCCGACAAAATCAACCCATCTGCCCTTGCAACGGCAGGAATGGCGTTGATCACGGCAGGGCTTATGCTCTTTGCGGTGCTCAGCCCGGATATGGAGATCTGGATAATCATCGCCGACCTTGCCTTCCTCGGCTTCGGGTTCGCACTGTTTGCATCCCCAAACACCCACGCGGTGATGGACAGCGTAAGCGAGAGGCTATACGGTGTCTCCTCGGGTGTTCTGGGAACGACGAGGCTCTGCGGGATGATGACATCGATGGGGATATCGATGCTCGCCTTCTCCTTTACGATAGGAAGGACACCCATCGCCCTTGTCGACACGGAATCGCTTCTCCTCTCGATCAATTCAGCGTTTACAATATTCGTAATCCTCTGTGCCGTCGGGACATTCGCCTCTTACATGATAATAAGAGATAAAGGCAGAGAATAGCGATTGTTTACACCAAAAACAAATTATTTAAAGAGGACATATTAAATCTTCAATGTTTCAGTTCCACCCGTACTTTATCCCCGTTCTTTTATCGACGGTGATCTCGGGTTATATCACGTTATACTCATTTCAGAGAAGAAAAGTCAGGGGAGCCGCGGCTTTTTCGCTGGTGATGTTCCTCGTCTTCGTATGGTCGTTCTTCTATATGTGTGAACTGGGCACTTCCAATTTTGCACTGGAGAAATTTTTCCTCAGGCTGCAGTACCTCGCGATTCCCTTCGTTCCTCTCGCGGTACTCTATTTCGTCCTCGAATACGGGGGCTATAACAGGATTCTCAACATGAAGGTTACCCTGGCACTGCTTGTCCCGATGCTCATAGCCTTCATCCTGATCATGACGAACGGCTTTCACCATCTCTTCTTCCTGCAGGAATACATGGTCGTGGTGGACGGGATTGTCGTCAGGGGGTTCATTCCGGGGCCTGCATACATCTTCACTACAATATACAGGGGATTTCTCCTCTTCGCCGCTGCCACTATTTTAGTGCAGATTCATCTATCCTCCGAGGGTATACAAAAGATCCAGTCCGGAATCCTTATAGGAGCGCTTCTGGCACCCGTTGTGGTGGGTTTTCTCTATCACATGGGTATTACGCCCTACCCCTTCCTTGACTTTACAGCAATAATATTCCCGATCAGCGGATTGTGCGTCATGGTCGGGCTTTTCAGGTACAGGTTCTTCGACATCGTTCCGCTCCCGAAACAGGTTCTTTTCTCCAGTCTTTCCGAGGGGATAATGGTCCTGGACGAGAAGATGCGGATTATCGATATCAACTCTGCCGCCCGTGCGATACTCGGGGAGGACCTCGAAGCCGACGGGAGCGTGATCTTCGATAAGGACACTTTCCTGAACAAATACATGGAGCGGTTCCATGCAGAAACAGACCTTGCGTTCCTGGCAAAGATCAAAACGGATGCAGGCGAGAGGTATTACGCGGTATCTGTCACCCCGGTCATCCAGTACCAGAATGATCCGGTTTACAGAATCGTGGTCCTGAGGGATATAACAGCCGAGAAGAGATACGAGAGGGAACTGGAGAAATCGAAGAGCTCTCTTAGGATCGCAAACGAGAAGATAAGCCTCTTAAATTCGATTACGAGGCACGACATCCTCAACAATATCACGGTGCTGAGCGCCTACGCCGACCTTATCGGCGAACAGATCCAGGAGGAAGGGAAAGGCCTGGAATACCTCGGCAAGATGAACATGGCGATCGAACTGATCACCCGCCAGATCCGGTTTACGGCCGATTACCAGGACATGGGCGTCGAGGACCCGATCTGGCAGGAGCTTGCACCCTTAATCGCGGACGCGAGGAAATCTCTCGGGGATATGGCAAAAGAGATCACCTTCAACATCGACCTCCCGGAGGGAATCGAGGTCTATGCCGATATGCTTCTCTCGAAGGTCTTTTACAACCTGTTCGAAAACTCCATCCGCCACGGGGAGACTGTGACGGAGATCTCGGTCTCGTTCGAGGAGAAACAGGACGGATCGGGAGTTGTCATCGTCGCCGACAACGGTGCGGGAATTTCGGACGAAATCAAGAAAGAGATATTCACCAAGGGCTTCGGGAAGAACACGGGCCTCGGGCTCTTCCTCGTCTCGGAGATTCTCTCGATTACAAAGATCGGGATATTTGAGACCGGGAAGGAGGGCGAGGATGCGAGGTTCGAGATGGTCGTTCACCCGAAGGGGTGGAGGGTTAGGAAGGGGGAGTGAGGTTTCTCTTTTTAGGAAATTTTTTCTTGGTTTGGAATGATTGGTTATTACTTGTAATCTAAGAGTTCAAATCGAAGATGAATTTTGAGCAAATGGATAACTTTTTTATATTCTATAATCATATTTGATAATTGTAATTCAGATGAAATGAACCTATGACGAATAGGTTTTCATTCCTTAGTTTTTGAGGTCCTTTGTGGTAAGTTGGACCTCATCTTCATTAACTTATTAACATTGATTCTATTTTGCAAATAAAGAACGATAGGGTTTTTTTACTTATATTCAATAATTAATATATTGTCCAGAGCGATCTTACCAATCAGCAATGAAGGACAAACTAAGGAACAGAATTTATGAAAACCAAAGCACTGAAGGCTGTCGTCAGACTTGCAAAACACATTGTAAGAATTTATGATGACGATAAGGGAAACGTTTCAGTAGAGATTGAACCAATATAAGTTCAATTCATCTGAATTTAGTATCGCCACCAGAGGACGAGGGGCCTTTCCCCTCCCACTATTAATTTAAATTGAGAATTCCCTTTTTTCAGACTTTCAAAATTTAATTCATCTTTAATATCAGTTCTATAATAATTGCATTCCATGATCTATAATATTAGACTGACAACCCTTGTGCAAGTTCGCTACGCATCCGCTCCGCAAATACTGTATTATAAGAATAAACCGGTGACCGAAGGTCGCCTTAGGTTTCGAAAGGGCGATAGCCCTTCGGCGGACACGCCCTGACCTCAGGGCTTTGCGCTATCGCGATAAGCCCGGCCTTTCGGCCGGGATCTCATTAAACTTTTGCGATTGAAAAAAAGAAAATCCCCGGAGCGGAGAGGATGCCCGTCCATCCTTTTCGCGACCTATCCTCTTCAGGGGGAGGAAGTCCCCATCCCTTGTTATCCTTAAAATTCCAGGAGAACAGCCCAATAGTAAAGGGAATTCTCAGATATTCTTAAAATCCCGGTACCATCCCGGGATCTCGTCCCTGAAACAATCGTGATCCGACCAGACCCGGGTCGTCCTCTCCCGCATCTGCTCAACCTGATCCCCTGATCCGGTCTGCTCCGTGTACCAGTGCCCCCAGACCATATCCTGGATCAGCATCATCGCGGCGTAGAGAGAGTATTTCTTCCAGAATTCATCACCGGGTTTCCCGCCGCTGTACCCGTCGATCTGGCCGGCGGAGAAAGGGACGCTTATTGCACTCGAGAAGTATGCGATCTTTACGAAGTCATGAACCTGGTCTCCCCAGTCGTGCCTGTTGAAATCTATGATCCCAGCCAGACGCCCGCCGTTTACGATCAGGTTTGCGGGGTGGAAATCGTCGTGCTGGAAGGTCTCCCTCCGGCATTTCATGTGATGCTCGTTCCCGGATATAAACCGGGAGAGCTGTCCTATATCTATTCTTCCGGGATCGATCCCCCATTCATCGAATCTTTGACATTTTCGTGCGTATTTCAGGGAATACCTCTCGTGCCACGGAGCAGGGAGGACAGGAGCATCAAGCCGGTGGAGGTTCAAAAGCTCCCTTCCGGCCTGAAGCCCCAGCTCATACTGCTCCTCTTCGCTTAAACTGGGGAGCTCATCTTCAAGATCGGAGCCTTCGATATATTCAAGAACCATGTAGCAGGACCCGCCGTCGCAGGAAACCCCGAAGGAGTACGCCTCCGGGACAAGAGTTGAAAAAGCCCGGAGGTTCCGGATGACCTCGAACTCCGTTCTTTTCCTCAGGATCTCCTCTTCGCCGACCGCCGGGGAGATCCTTGCGATGTATCTCTTCTCCCCTGTGCCGGAGAGGAGGTATTTCTCCTCGAACGAAAATCCCTTCTCGATCCTCTCTGCCCGGTCGAAGTCCGTAACAGCCCTTACTTCGTCTTCTATCCCCTCCAGCGAATCCATAACCTGCGGAATCATTCCTCCCCGAACCGGCACGCTGCAACTTCCTCTTTAAACAGCCAGTTCCTGAAAGCGATCGGGGTGATGACCGTCGTCAGGATGCTCATCACTACGATGGATGCATAGATGTCCTGTCCAATGAGGGCGAGGTTCAGTCCCATGAGTGCAACGATCATCGCCACCTCTCCCCTCGGGGACATCCCGAAACCTATCGCGAGCGAATTGCGGTTCGAATACCCGAGCAGTCTTGCCGGAAGGCCGCAGCCGATGACCTTCGTGATTATTGCAATAACAGTAATCACCGCAATAAAGACCAGAACCGGCATGGTAATGGCTGTCAGGTCTACGAGAATGCCGAGCGATACGAAGAATACCGACGCGAATATGATATAGAGATACTCCGCACCCTCGGCGATATCCCGGCTGTGGGTGAGATTCAGGCCGTTAAAGGACATCCCGGCGATGAATGCCCCTATTATCGCCGAAACCCCGATGAACTCCGCCATTGCAGCAAACAAAAACGCGGTCATCACCGCGAATATGAAGACGAACTCCGGGTACTTCTTCGAGATTGGGCTCTTGTCCATCCTGACGATCATCTTCGAGATCACAAAAATTCCAAGGAGGCCGATTATGACAAGGAACCCGACCTGCTTTATGATGATGAAGGCAAGCCCCTCGACCGAGAACGACCCTGCCGCCACATCGGCCGTAATCGATAACGCAAGAAGACTCAGGATATCGTCAATTACCGCCGTCCCTATAATCGCCTTTGAAAATTCGGCATCAAGGAGGCACATCTCCTTTAGGACATTCGCTGTTATCGCGATCGAAGTCGCTGTCAGCGCCGTCCCTATGAAGAGAGCGCTCTCATGATTGAAACCGAAGGCCATCGCAGCAAAATAGCCCCCTATCCACGGGACAATAATCCCTACAAGTCCGATAATTCCATACTTTGCATTCGTCAGATCCTCGAGCTTAAACTCGAACCCGATGACAAACATCAGTATTACAGCACCAAGCGCTGCTATCGCCTGCACGAATTCGGTATATGTAATCAGCGCGAGAACCGACGGCCCGACGACTAATCCCAAAAGGATCTCACCCACAACCGCTGACTGGTTGATCTTCGATGCCAGGAGGTATCCTGCAAGAGCGAAGAAGAGCAGGAGAGTCATCTGAAGTTCAATTGAAGGAAATATCGCGGAACTCATTGCCTGATATTATGTCTGGCGGACTTATCAGTCTAACGGGAAAAATTCATAAAAACGAAATGCACCGACCGGGAATTGAACCCGGGCTATTGGCTTGGAAGGCCAAAGTCATACCACTAGACCATCGGTGCAGACAACTCATAGTCGCGCCTTTATATTTCTCTACTGATTGGTATTAAAAATAGTGTTTTGATCCCGAAGTCCATGTTGAAAACATGGGCGGAGGAACCCGAAGTCCCCACCTCCGGAATACAGGGAAGATAGCAGAAAGAATATTAAAAAAGACCGGGTTAGTATCCCCTTAATTCCTGCTCGATCTTCTCGAGAGCCGCGATCCTCTTTCCAAGAGGCGGATGGGTCGCGAGAATCTCTGTTAGGCTATTTCCGGAGATTGCAGGGATGATGAAGAATGCATTCGACCCCTCGATCTCCTGTTTCTTCTTTGCAGGGACCATATCCATGCGTCCACTGATCTTCTTAAGCGCCGATATAAGCGCCTGCGGGTTGCCGGTTATAACTGCACTGCCCCTGTCCGCCGCAAACTCGCGGTAACGGGAGAGAAGAAGCATCAGGAGTGTCGCAACAATCCAGACAAAGATCGAGACAATCCAGATTACAATCCATGCACCATTGTTGTTCCGGCCGTCGAAGAGGTTCATGAAGATTGCATTCTGCATGATGATCGAGGCAAGGGTCGCAAGGAAGCCTGCAACCGTCATCGTCAGGATATCGCGGTTCTTGACATGCGAGAGCTCATGGGCGAGCACCGCCTCAAGCTCCTCACGGTCGAGTGTCCGCATAATCGAATCGGTGACCGCCACAACAGCCTTCTTCGGGCTTCTCCCTGTCGCGAATGCGTTCGGGACAGGTGAAGGCATGACTGCAATTCTCGGCTTGGGGAGGTCAGCCTCCTGGCAGAGCTTCTCTATTGTACGGTGAAGCTCCGGCTCCTCGTCCTCCGACACGATCCTTGCATGGGTCGTCATAAGAACGAGCTTGTCCGAGAAGAAATACTGGGCAAATGCCATTATAAAGACGAACCCCAGGATCATGTAGAGATAACCGGGGAAGATAAAGTAGAGTATATTTATAAAGACGACATAGAGCCCTAATATAAATATCCAGGTCATAAAGACCCTTCCTGTAAGGCCCCAGTCGCGTTTCCATTTTCCTATCATGTTATATCCTCTTATATTAGCAACAGGCCGAATAAATATATCGCTGTCCGGGCAAAAAACGCACCAAAAAAAATGCGGAATCTGACCCGGTTAAAAGATTGAAAGACTTTTGAAGCAATTTATAATCGTCATCGCAAACAGTCCGCCAGGATTAAAAAGGGATAGAATAGTATATTTTGCTGACCCAGATTATTACAAGTGAACCTGAATATGAAGCTTGACGAAGTTACAATCAGCAGGGCAATCCTTTCGGAACAGCACAAAATAATGACAGACTACCTCGACCTCGAATGTGCGGTTGTCGGGGGAGGTCCGGCAGGAATAACCTGCGCCGCACTACTTGCACAAAACGGTGTAAAGGTAGCACTCATCGAGAAGAAACTCTCGATTGGCGGCGGAATGTGGGGAGGAGGAATGATGTTCCCGAGGATCGTCGTCCAGGAAGAGGCAAAGAGGCTCCTGGATCACTTCGGGATCAAATATAAGGAATATGAAAAGGGCTACTATGTCGCATCCTCAGTCGAAGCGGTATCAAAGACCCTTGCATCCGCATGCGACGCAGGTGCCGAGGTATTCAACCTCACCACAGTCGAGGACGTCGTAGTAAAAGAGGACGGAGGAGTCAGCGGTCTTGTAATCAACTGGACTGCCGTCGAGATGGCCGGACTTCATATCGATCCCCTGACATTAAGGACAAAGATAACCGTCGATGCCACAGGTCACGACGCAATGGTGGCTCATATGATAAATAAAAAGGGCGGATCACTCGAGATCAAAGGCGAGGGCTTCATGTGGGCCGACAGGGCGGAGACCAACATCCTCAGTCACACCAAAGAGGTCTTCCCCGGCCTGATAGTCGCAGGAATGGCCGCAAACGCAGTCGGGGGCGAGACCCGGATGGGACCTATATTCGGCGGAATGTTCCTCTCCGGAGAAAAGGCAGCCGACATGGTCAGAGACAGGCTTAAAAAATAAAATTAAAATTTATTCTTCGCTTTTTAAATCTTCATCGTAAAAAGAGAACTTACCTTTTGGAATCAGCACCTCGAAGCGTGCTCCAACTCCCTCCTCTCCAGTCTCCCTTATTACAAACCCGGCCATCTCGATGATCTTCTCTACAAGAAATAGGCCATAACCTGTATTCGTACCGTAGTTCTTCTCGAATATAAGCTCCTTCTTACCACCAGGAATACCCACTCCGTCATCCTCGAAAGATAGTACCAGGCCGTCTTCGTGATTCCTGCAGCAGACCGTAATAACGGTCGCCTTCTCACCGTAACGGTAAGTGTTATCGAAGAGGTTGTATATCACCTTCTCGAATAGCGGATCGGCATAGATCATCAGGTTCCGGCATTCGAGACTGACCGGCAGTTCATTGTAATAGCCTTCAGGAGCGACATTCTCGACCATCTCGTCGACCGATATCCACGAGGGTCTGCTGTCCCCGAGACTGGGATAATATTTGGTGAACTCGATCAGGTCGCGGATCTTGTCCGAGGCACTGTCCAGTTCTCCTGTTATCTCATCTATCTCCGGATCGTCATTGATCATCTTAAGCAGATCGAGGTTAAGATTCAGGATAGTCACCTGGTTCAAAACGTCATGCCTCGTGACCGAGGATAAAGTTGACAGCTTCTCCCTTGCGGACTCAAGTGCATTGAGATACTCCACCTCACCAGTAATGTCAATAACCGTTGCAATGAGACGTGCCGACTCTTCGCCTTCATGCCCGACCACATCAGCCTTCGCCCTGACCCAGCCTTCCTCGCCGTTTTTCCGGACAATCCTTACAGAAATATCCTTTTTGAACCCGTTTTCAAGGACGTCCCGGAAGTAATTGACAACCTTCAGCCTGTCGTCGGGGTGGACATATTCGAGAACTACCGATGTCCTGTAATGTGTCCCGGGCGTCTTCTCCTCATCGCCTACAATCCTCCAGAACCCCCTGCTGAGATAGACAGTCTCAGTTTCGCTGTTCCAGTCGATTATACCCTCCTGGGCGATCTCCATTGCAAGATTCAGGCGCCTTTCACTCCTTTCGGTCTCAAACTGGTACCTCCTGAACTGTGAGACCATATAAAGAAGGAATACCAGGAGGAAGACCCCGATAATAACAGTTACAATCAGAATATAATATATCGTTGTTTCGGAGGCCTCAAGACGCTCCATTATGATATCTTTAGATATATCGACACATGCCACACCAACGACATTACCGCCTGAGTTGTAGATTGGGGCATAGCCGGACATGTATTCACCCCATTCGTCAGAATAAAATTCTTTCTTAACCTCGGGGCCGAAATACGCCTGAAAAGCCTCTTCCGGTGCCTCCTCATAGACATAACCAATCAGCGGGACTGTAAAATCATTTCTCCCGTACTCACTATCGGTCACAAAAACAAGATCTTCGCCGTCAGGCGTCTTTCTGAGAACATATACATATCTTATCGAGGCTGAATCCTTTTGCAGGGCCCAGAGCCTGTCCCTTATCTCAATAAACTCCGCCCGGGACTCATCCCCCGGCTGAAAAGAGGCAATCAAATCCCCGTCTATCTGCGTGGACATAATTACGGCATAGTCTTCAAGTTCGTTCCAGGTACTCTCGAGAACAAGTTTTTCATTATGGCCTGCGAGTGTCATTAGACCTGCAGCCTGGACAACAAGGAGGACGAATATCAATATTACGATAAACACTACAATACCGTTGTTCTTTAGATCCATTGTCCTGAGTTTAATTTCTTTTACTCATGATATATAATTAATCAAAATCAATCATCAACAGGAAAAAACATAAAATTATTTTTCAGCCGCCATATATCTTATCATGGAAGATGAGAGCGATACCCAGACGCTCGCCGGGGCGGCATACGGAATATTCGAGATAATACTAAACCGTGAACTTACCGGACGCGGAAGATACCTTTTCGAGCGTGTAGAGGCAGAGGAGGATTTCATGGAGGACTTCGGAGAGATTTTTTCACAGTTCGAAGAGGAATATCCACAGCTCGCACAGGCTCTTGAAGATGAACCAGGCGGAAAGGATGCCATATACAGGATGCTTCTTGAAGGAGAGGGAGTCATCCCTTCAAAGACCACGAAAATTTACTGGATAGTCCAGGACTCACCTGAATTCTCACCTGAAGAATTTGATGACGAGAAGGGCGGGAAGTGGCTTATATTTGCAGATAAGAACGAAGCAGATGAATTATGGACAAAAATACGAGATGCAACGGTTGCCGGAAGGCTCGGAATATCTACAAAGATCAGTACCGCAAAGGATAACCCGGAATCACGCGACGAAAGGATGGTCATATATGTCAATACTCCCGACTGGGAAGACGAAGAGGAGGTGATGAGGGTTCGTGAAGTCCTCAAAGAGCTTGGAGTTGATCAGAGGATTGGGTACAAGAGAAATATCGAGACCTATCACGGCGAATACAGTGAAGGCGGAAAAAAGGTCACCTGGTACAGTGTATAAAAGCGTGAATAAAAGCCTTAAAACTAATTGCTCACTCTTTTTATTAATTTAAAAAACCTGAAAAAAAGTATAAAATCCGGAAAAAATACTATCCTTTTCTTTCCTTGGATTTCGGGCGGAGCTCTGATCCACCACATTTGCGACATTTTGTTGCGCGAATAGCGTTCCTTGCATTGCATTTCATGCATATCTTGACATTTAGGAGCCTTGCTTCGGCCTCTGCGAATCTTGCCATTTCTAGTATATCCCCTTTCTATCGGTTCTATATATAACGATGTTGGAGCTATTAACAGTTTGGTTTCACCCGGAAAAACTGCCGGAACGAATCAGTGCAAAATGTAAAAATAAGGGCAAAAAGAAAAGAGGATTAACAACCGGAATAAAAAGAGGGCCTGAATGGAGAGGGATTTGCCGCAGGAGATATCGAAAATACTGGATGATTTCCAGAGAAACGAGATTACGGAGAACTTAATTTACATAAATCTCGCGGAGAGGGAGAAGGATGCAGAAAACAGAGATATCCTTGAGAGGATCGCCGAAGACGAGCTCAGGCATTACAATGCCATAAAAGAGATAACCGGCAGGGATTTCAAACCCGAAAAGGCCAGGGTCGGGTGTTATACTCTGATGGCCCGTGTATTCGGGCTGACCTTCACGATCAAACTCATGGAGAAACGTGAGAACAGGGCGCAGTTGGGGTATTCGAAGATTAAGGAAAAATTCCCCGATATAAACAAAATTATCGCCGACGAGGAGAGGCACGAACTCGAGCTTGCGGGGATGATAAACGAAGAGAAGCTCGGCTACATGGGTTCGGTGGTCCTGGGCTTAAACGATGCACTTGTCGAGCTCACAGGGGCCCTTGCCGGTTTCTCCTTCGCACTCCAGAATACGGCCTTAATAGGTGCCATCGGGCTTATCACGGGCATTGCCGCGGCTCTTTCGATGGCTGCATCAGAATACCTGTCAGAAAAAGCGGAGGAGGGAGGAGAGAAGGATCCGCTGAGGGCCGCGACGTACACCGGCGGCGCCTATATAATGACCGTCTTCCTGCTTATCCTGCCATATTTCATATTCAGCCATTACGCAGCCGCACTCGCAGTCGCGATAATCACGGGCATAATCATCATCTTCGTCTTCAACTTCTATATCTCTGTGGCAAAGGATCTCGATTTCAAAAGAAGATTCCTCGAGATGGCAGGGATCAGCCTGGGTGTCGCAGGGCTTTCTTTCCTTCTCGGTGTTGTTGTCAGGACTCTCTTCGGGGTCGATATCTGAGAACAATCCCCTAACAGGAACTTTTATTAAGGGGATAAAATTTGCACAAGTTCGCTCTGCGAACACGCCCTGATCTCAGGGCTTTGCGCTGTTGCGATAAGCCCGGCCTTGCGGCCGGGAGAAAACCCGGTTTTAGGAGAATTAACCGGTGACCAAAGGTCGCCCCTAAGGTTTCGAAAGGGGCGAAGCTCCTTCGGTCTACAACCGGTTCTCCACAAACCACTTTTTAAACTCTTCAAGTGCCCTTCCACGGTGAGAGACTGCCGACTTTTCAGCAAGAGGTATCTCTGCAAGGGTCTTACCGTCAGTGGCAAATATCGGGTCGTAACCAAAACCTTCCTCCCCGCGTGGAGATTCGGTTATTTCCCCATCCATCCTTCCCTTAAAGGTGGATATGCCGTCATCGTCTATGTAGGCGATCGCTGTCTCGAAGTATGCACTCCTGTCGGCTTTCCCATCCATAAGCCTCAGGATGCCCTCCATCCCAATCGTATCCAGGACAAAGGCAGCATAGGCCCCGGGAAAACCGTTCAGGGCACGGATGTAAAATCCGGTGTCATCGACGATCAGCGGACCTCCGACAGCATCGTATGCAGCCTTTGCCTTTCCGCGGGCGATCTCTGCCACATCTTCGCCCCTGTACTCGGGAAGATCAAGCTTTACATGCTCCACCTTAACTGAATCACCGAAATATGCCGCGACCTCCTTCGCCTTGTGAGGGTTTCCGGTGACAACCTTAAGAATCATTGATGTGATTTGGACCTTAATTCTATTAACAGCATTCAAAAATCAGACAGGGGGAAGGCCTGCCGTCAGCCATCCTGCAATGATCTCCCCTATGCCCACGATGAAGAACTGCACGCCAAGCGCCACGAGAAGCAGCCCCATTACGCGTGTAAGAACTTCAAGGCCGCTGTCCCCGAGAAATTTCCTTATCGGGTCGGAGAAGAAGAATACGATTCCCATAATGACGACTGCGGCAAACATAAGACCCAGCATTATAAGGACCGCATCCAGAGTCCCGGCCATATTTCCATAGAGGATCACAGTTGTAATGGTACCTGGCCCTGCTATAAACGGAATCCCGAGAGGGACGATTACATCAGATAGTTTCGCCTTCGCACTCTCGAGGTCCCAGCTCTTCCAGTCGTCATCGGACCCGGTCACTTCCGGAATTACAGTCTTCTCAGCCACCATTTTAAGGCCGTATATTACAATAATCAGGCCACCTGCAATCCTGAAGGCTGGAATAGATATGGAGAATATATCAAGTATACATTTCCCTGTAAAGAATGCGACCATTAATATAACATAGACCGCCCCTGAAAGAACTATTGCAACACCCCTCCTGACCTTTGGAGAGCATCCTGCCGTATCCGCAAGAAAAACAGGTATTTTATTGAATGGATTTACAAGCGCCATAAGGGCGAAGAAAAATGTGAGGTAAATCTCCACGGGTGCGGAGGATAAAAGCTCATTCATCATTTATCTCCGTAAATAAAATCATATTAATTACGGTCTTCGCGAGTCCTTAATAAAATTCTCATAAAGTTTAGGAATGACTGAAATTTCCTCTTTCATATATCATACCGAGCTCATCGACAAGCCTTTCGCATATGCGAACTGAAACATCCTTCATATCACAGTCCTCCGGAAGACCGGCGACCTCCGAGGATATCCTGTTATATGTCTTCGAAATTTCAAAAGGTGAAGGCCAGCCGCCATGACCGGGCTTAAGCGAATGCCAGCCTGACGGCCCGACTACTCTGAGTTCAATTAAGCCGAGCTCCGCTGCCGTTTTTATATCATGCATGGAAAATGCCGTATCAGATACATGATTGTGCGTCAGTATGCTTCCCCGGGCGGGCGGGCATTCGGCCTCATCCACCATAAGTGCTGAAAATCCGGCAAAGAAGCACATCAGCCTGCCGTCGGAGGTAAATGCTGCCGCGACCTCCCCTTTTTTTTCATCGTTCAAATGGATTGCTTCCTCGAACTCAATTATTTTACTCCAGACGCTGTAATCAATATCCTTATCCATTGCAGTAACCCTCCCCCTGACCGGCAAGTGTATGATGGCAGGGAAAAGATAAAGAATTATCCAAAGATAAGAGTGGTTAACGAGAGGACTATTATGACAGGTGAGGTTGCGGAGAGAATACTCAGGCTGAGATATTACAGGGAGAATGAGAAGAGCTTCGACGAACTCTGCCGCCGTGTGGCAGCTGCAATAGCGGATTCAAAAAAAGAGGAGGATGAATATTTTGAGATGATGAATACACTCCGCTTCCTGCCGAACTCTCCCACCCTTATGAATGCAGGAACGGAGATGAACCAGCTTGCGGCTTGCTTTACACTCTATGTAGGGGACTCGATAACAGAGATATTCGATGCAATGAAGTGGGGGGCGATGATCCACAGGAGCGGCGGGGGAACGGGCTACAATTTCTCAAACATTCGCCCCGAGGGAGCACTTGTGGAGTCAACCGAGGGTATCGCCTCGGGGCCTGTATCCTTCATGAAGGCGTTTGATGCCGTAACCGGGGTCATCCGCCAGGGTGGAAAACGAAGAGGTGCGAACATGGGCATCCTAAATGTGGACCACCCTGATATCATCAAATTTATCGAATCCAAAAACTGCGAGGGCAATATCCCGAACTTCAATATCTCAGTAATGGTTACCGATATTTTCATGGAGCTTGTTGAAGACGGCCGGTTTGACAATATATGGGTGACCATGGAAGAGACGGGTGAGGAGATTACTGTCAGGGATATATGGAACGGAATTGTCGATGGAATCTGGGAGAACGGGGAGCCCGGGCTGCTCTTCTTCGACGAGATAAACCGAAAAAACATGACTCCCGCACTGGGGAAGATCGATGCAACCAACCCCTGCGGGGAGCAGCCGCTGCTTCCTTTTGAGAGCTGCGTGCTTGGATCAATAAACCTCTCGAAGTTCATCACCGAAAACGGTGAAACAGATCTCGCCGGCCTTGAGACGACCGTGCAGTCCGCAGTGAGATTCCTGGATAAGATCATCGACAAAAACAGGTACCCGATTCCGGTAATAGAAGAGGCGACAAAGAGAACCAGGAAGATGGGTCTCGGGCTGATGGGCGTTCATGACGCACTCATAATGCTTAAAGAACCATACGACTCTCCCGAAAGCCGGAACTACTGCGGCCGGGTGATGCAGTTCGTCAACGAAACAGCCATCTCAGAATCAGACCGGCTGGCACACGAGAAAAGCGCTTTCCCGGCCTGGAAAGGAAGCGTCTGGGATAAAAGGGATATTAAGGTTAGAAACGCCACCCTCACCACAATCGCACCTACAGGTTCCATATCGATAATTGCAGGTTGCTCAAGCGGTATCGAGCCGGTCTTTTCATACTCCTATACAAGAATGAATACCGCCGGAGAATCCTTCAGGGTGGTCCACCCGCTCTTTAAAAAAGAGCTTGAAGCCGTCGCAGGAAAACTCTTCCCAGAACCGGAGGAGAGGAAAAAGAGGATAGAAGAGGTTCTAAACCATGTCCACGAGGAAGGGACGCTTCAGGATATCGGCTGGCTGCCGGATTCATTCACATCGGTATTTATAACAGCACTTGACGTAGGATGGCGGGATCACATACTGATGCAGGCCGCTTTCCAGGAGCATGTCCATGCATCGATATCAAAGACCATCAATATACCTCAAACGGCGACAAAGGACGATATCGCAAAGGCTCTTTTATTTGCATGGAGATGCAGGGTCAAAGGAATAACCCTCTACCGGACATCAAGCAGAAAGGACGCGGTGCTCTGCCTCGGAAAGTTCTGTGACAGCCACTGTTGAGATTTTTTTATGGGGAAATAGATAATTCCTCCTCCCGGCAAACCTCCCCTCCTGCTCCAAAAAAGTATTAAATGCAGGGTAAAGAGATCACGGCCGGGGCAACTGAAGGGCTAGCGTCCAGGACGGACGGTCTCCATTTTGCGAAAATTCGCGTAGCAAATTAAGCACAGGGCTGTCCTGTAAGGGACTTATGCCCTAAAGAAGGGAATGCCCCCCTCCCTTCCAATTATCATAAGACTTTATCCCGCTGTTTCACCATCCGGAAAGACATACGAACCCGCAGCTGCAGCTATTGTCAGGACCACCCCAATTCCGAGGATCACAGGGTCCATGATCAACAGGAAGAAGAGGCATGTCACAATTCCTAAAACTGCAGGGACGGGGACCTTTCCGATTGTCACGGGAACCCTGTAAGGCCTTCTTCTCTCCGGCATTTTAAACCGGAGGCCTATTACAGCGGCGTTTATCACCGCAAACGTGATGAAGAGCGTAAAGTTTGCAATCAGTGCGACATCCCGTATATTGCCGGGCAGCAGGAATATGAGCGATGCAACCAGGACGGCTGCGACCGACCAGGCCGGAGTTCTTGTTCTCTGGTGAACCTTTGCAAATACCTTCGGCAGGCGTTTCTTCTTCGCCATACCATATATAATCCTCGAGGATGCAAGCATCATAAGAAGGGCCGTGTTTGCCGTTGCAAAGAGTGCGATTATTGTAAATATCATCCCTCCTCCTGCAAACGACTTCTCCGCGATCATCGCAAACGGATTTGGGGATCCTGCAACCGCCTCGTAACCGGCGATGCTGACGATTGCAATCGATACCATGATGTAGAGAATGACCGTTACAGCGATGGCGATTATCAGTCCCTTCGGTATCGTCCTCTCGGGCTCGACCGTCTCCTCGGAAAGCTTGACAATCTCCTCAAATCCCTGGTAGGCGAAGAATATCAGTGCCGATGCCTGGAAGACACCTGCAATCCCCAGAGGCATTACAAGATAATCGACCGATCCGATATATGGGAACCCGATAATTATCATCCCGACTATCCCTGCCGCTTCGATAAGCGTGAACACAATCGCAACGGCCGCAGACTGCCTGATCCCCGAGAATATGACCACCGAGAGAAGGATTAAGACCGCAATTGCGACAGGCATAAGGGAAAGACCGGTAAAGATGCTGAAATAACCTGCAAAACCGAGTGCGACTGTCGAAGCCCCGACTATCCCCGAGAGTATGACCATTATTCCGATTATGAAAGCAATCGTCCCGCCGAACGACCTGCGGGTATACTCGTACTCGGCACTCGCTTCGGTGAACATCGACGAGAGCTCCATGTATGAAAGGCCCGTGAAAGCCGCGATCAGGGCTGAAAAAAGAAATGATAGCCAGAGGGCGTTTCCGGAAAGAGCTGCCGCCTCGCCTATAAGTGCATAGACCCCGGCCCCGAGTATGATCCCGATTCCAGATATGGCGACAGCCGGAAGGGAGAGGGTTCGTTCAAGAGCGGGGCCTTCGTCTTTCATGTATTGTTGTTGTTCACGGTACCTTTTAAAGGGATTGCGGGAGGAGAGTATCCAGTATCGTTTGTACCTGTTGCGGGAGATATATGGATAATAATATATTTCCGGACCCTGTTAATTCAATAAAGACGGGAAAGGGCTGGGGGATTAAAACAGACTGATGATGAGAGAACTTAAAAAGACCCTTTGCAGGGATTCGGCCGGCTCCGACATCTATACGATATCATATCAGTTCGCTGCATCGAATTTCAGCGAACTGGAGGCATATATGAAATCAGGCTACAATCCCGGCGATATATGCAGGAATTTCAGGAAAGAACACCAGAGACTCCGGCGTATAAAGGGGATCAGCAGATCAGTCGCTTTTCTTGACACCCGGTTCAACACAAACATTTCCAAACGACTCAAATCAGGGGAATTTTCACGGGCAAAGGAGAAAACTCTGCGTTTTGCACTGATGAGGGATATGGGTGCAGACTCGGAAACGACGAATATATCAGGACTTGACAGGGAACTTGCAGAATCTCTGCTTTTAAAGGACTCCTCCGACTCCGAAAGACTTTACGCGGACCCCTGTTATTTCGCAGCCACTGTAAAGGATCTGTACGGCGTCAGCGATGATACAGCGTTCCTGTGGCTTCACGGGTATCTTTGCGAATTTATCGGGATCTGTCCCGGAAGATACCTCGAAAAGGGGATATTCGGCAAATTTATGCGGGCAATCCTTGGGGTCATGTTCTTCGCCAGGATAAACCGTAATACGGATTTCGATAAAATCTGCAGGCTGGCAGCATACTTCGGGATAACATATCTTTTTGATGATATCATCGACGACCCCGAATACACGGAACAGGAAAAGAATGATTACTACGGCAACGTACTGGCCATCCTTAAGAGCGGGAAAGGTGATACCGTAAACTACTCCGGCGACCTGCTGATGAAATTTTCGGAAAAAGCCCTTATCGGCATCAGGGGTCTGCTTGACGAAAAAAGCGGGATTATGCTTTCGCAGGCCTACATTGCAATTGCACAGGCATCGAGAAGAGGTTCGGAATGGACCTATGAAACCCCGCTGAGCGAGATGGAGATGTATTCGGTTGCAGCCGTAAAGGCGGCATATACCAGGGTCATCCCCGCAATACTTGCCGGTGTGGAGATCGACGAAAAATTCCTGTCCCACTGCCTGAGAGCCGGCCTTATATACCAGCTTACAGACGACCTCAGGGATATTCCCGACGATCTCTCTGAGGAGAATGTCACGCCCTTCAATTATTACAGGTACGGTGTGTGCAGGATGCAGTTTCATCCGGTTGATGTCCTGAATGCCGCAGTATACAGGATCTCGGAAGACTGCGGGGTATCCGGTGCGTGCGACCTGTGGGTCATGAGAATCACTCACGCACTCAGGGTTCTTCAATTAAAATATGGTGACAGGGATATATCAGGAGTTTTCAGGGAACTGGATTTTCCAGATGAAGCAGTTATAGCGGAGATGGCAGGAATAGCTGAATGCTTCGATATTATCGTTGATATTGAAGCCTTTGCAGCAGAATATTATTCAGGCATTTCACTCGGCATGAAAGAGGGCCTGGACAGGAAACATGTATACGGGCATTAGTATTGTTCATAAAATATCCGGGGATTATGAAGAGCACCCGGATTTTTACACTTATTGTGATAGCAAGTATTTTATTATGGAATTCCATACTCAGGAACGATGAAATCTTCAATCCTCGTTCTCATCTCCGGAGAGCCATCAATTACAGGGAAACTGAAGAAGGCGCTTGAAGCAGCCGGTCCCGGATTATCCATCAATACGGCCGGACCGGGGGATGAATCAATAAAAGCGGCCCTGACCGGAAGATACAATGCGGTTATCTCCTGCTTAAAAATTCCCGCGACTCCGGATTCCGGACTCTTCAGCAGACTCAGGAGTAAAGGTATCGGCTGCCCTTTCATCCTGACCTTTGATGCCGGCGGGGAGTTCTTTTTTGTTTCGGTCGATGCCCTGATGACAGGGGCCGGCGAATTAATTGGGCTCTGCAGAGATTCTGATGAAAAAACAAGAAGTGAAGAGGCTCTAAGGGAGAGCGAGGAGAGATACAAGAGCCTATTAAACGGCGTTCCCGACTATATTATCGTCCACAGGGACGGTAAAATTCTCTATGCCAATCCGGCTGTTATGAAGATGGCCCCGGTCCCGGAGGAGCAGTTGATCGGTTCTGAAATAATTGACTTTATTGCCCCGGAATCACGTAAAACAGTCCTTGAAAACCTGGGGAAAAGGGCAAACGGAGAGACCACGCCCCCTTATGAGATGACCATCGAAACAAAGATCGGTAAGAGAGTTACAGAAGTCAGGAGCTCCAATGTAGGATACAAGGGAGAGATTGCAACCATCGCAGTCCTGACCGATATAACGGAACGCAAGGAGGCCGAAGAAGCGCTTCAAAAGAACAGGGAACAGTACAAAAGTCTTGTTGAAAACATCAGGGACATCATATACATTCTCGACTCTGACGGGACTTTCACCTATATCAGCCCGGTTATCGAGTCATATCTCGGCATCCCCCCGGAGGATATTACAGGAAGGCCCTTCAGTGAATTCATACACCCGGATGACCTTGAAAGGGTCCAAAAAAGCTTTGAAGACACGCTGAAGGGAAAACCAGGGTCGCAGACATTTCGTGTTCTTGATTCGGAAGGTAAGCCCCGTTATTTCAGGTCATCCGGCAGAACCGTTGAGACAGGAGATGCATTCTCGGGATTTACAGGGGTTCTCTCCGACTTCACCGCAGAAATGACTGTCAAAAATGAACTTGTTGAAAGCGAGAAAAGGTTCCGCAATATGTTCGAAAATTCTCCTCTTGCGTACCAGTCCCTGGACAACGAGGCCAGACTGATCGACATCAATGAAGAATGGTCGAAATTAATGGGGTATTCAAAAGACGAGGTTCTCGGCACCCGCTTCATGGATTACGTAGCCAAAGACTGTGGTACCAACTGCAGTACAAAATTCACTGAGTTCATGGAAAAAGGGGAGATGAATACCGAATTAAACCTCATAAAAAAAGGAGGCGATATCGTCACGGTTCTCTTTTCGGGAAAAATCCAGAGAGATTCCGAAGGCAAATTTGTCAGGACCCACTGTATCCTCAAGGATATTACCGAACGAAGGCACGAAGAAGCGGAACGCCAGTTGCTTGCCAGGATGTCGGACGACGCCCCGGCATCTATTATCGTACACGATTTTGACGGGAATATAATCTATGTAAACGAGGAGACACTGCGGCTTCACGGCTTCTCCCGCGACGAATTAATGGCAAAGAACCTCAGGGAGGTAAATTCCCCCGAAAGTGCAGCCCTGCTTTCAGAAAGGCTCGAAGAGATCAGGGAAAAAAGAGAGCTAAACTACGATGTTGAGCACCTCAAAAAGGACGGGTCGATGTTCCCGATGCATGTCAACGTCAAAATCGTTGAATGGGAGGGCAGAGAAGTCCTGCTGAATATAGCGACCGACATAAGCGAACGCAAACAGATGGAGGAGGCCTTAAAGGAGAGCGAGGCGAAGTTCAGGAGCTATGTCAATTACGCGACTGAGGGTATCTTCATCGCCGATGTCTCGGGTAAGTATATCGATGTAAATCCTGCAGCCTCCAGGATCACGGGATACACTAAAGAAGAGATGCTGAAGGTAGGGATAACCGATATCGCTCTCCCCGGGGATCTCGAAGGAATAACAAGGGACTTTAAAAATATCCTTAAAAAGGGCCAACTGACAAGAGAGCTCGTAATAAAAAGAAAAGATGAAACCACCGTTAACGGCATGCTGAATGCCACACTGCTGCCAAATGGCAATGTTCTCGGCATTTATACAGACGTCTCGGACCTGAAACGCGCCGAGGATGGGCTGAGAGAGGCTAACAGAAAACTGAATCTTCTATCGAGCATAACGAGGCACGACATCCTCAACCAGCTGACGGGGATAATCGCGTTCCTCGAGATGATCGAGATGGACCAGGAGTATCCGGCCGGATCAAAGACAGAGGAATACCTCAAAAAGGTTTCCGGAGCCGCAAACACAATCAAAAGGCAGATCCTCTTTACAAAGGACTACAAGGACCTCGGAGAACAGTCCCCCAAGTGGCAGAAAGTAAGCGATATAGTCGATGATACGGCCAAAAACTCCTCGTTTGCCGGGCTGAAGGTTGAAAACAGCCTCGGGGAACTCGAGATCTATGCTGACCCGCTCTTCGGTAAGGTGATATACAACCTCTTCGATAATGCAGTCAAGCACGGCGAAAAGATAACAAAGATCGGGTTTTACTTCAAGGAGTCAGAGGGCGGCGGAATACTTGTTTGCGAGGACGACGGGATGGGCGTTCCGGAGGAGTTCAAGAAGATGATCTTCAAAAGGGAGCACTACAAAAATACCGGCCTCGGGCTTTTCCTCTCGGGCGAGATCCTCTCGACTACGGGAATTAAGATCAGGGAGAACGGTGTTTACGGGGAAGGGGCGAGATTCGAGATGAGCGTTCCGGCGGGGATGTTCAGGGTGGAGGAGTGAATGTTGCACAACAATAGTGCAAAAAATTAGATAATAGCGGTGATCAATAAGTTCCTGAAAGAAATTATCTGCCTCTAACCGCTTTCGCAATCTCCCTTCCTGACCTGCGGCAAAGTTCGATCTCGTCCTTATCCGGCCTGTAATTGACCTCTATCGGCTCCCTGAATATCTCTATTCCGGCCTTCTTCATATCGTCTTCAACAACCCTTACCGCACCGCCGACACCGCCGTGCGATCCGAACGTGAATCCTTTCTTCTTCTCTGTAAGCCGCCCCGGGCGAAGACCGCGGAGATAGCTCATGAACCCGTCGACTGTAGGCAGGGGTTCGTCCTGGAGTGTCGGAGTTCCGACGATTAAGGCCTTTGAATCGAGGATCTCCTTTACGACGTCCGACCTGTGGGTGCCCTCGTACCTCCCGTCCTTGAGTACGCAGACCTTCGCCTCGCAGCCGCCCTCTATGACGCCTTCGGCGATCGCCTGTGCCATGGCTGTGGTCGAGCCGTGCATCGTATCGTAGACGATCGTGACCTTATCCTTCGATATACCGTTTGACCAGTCGGCATAAGCAAGAATAATATTCAGGGCGTTCTCCCTCCAGATCACACCGTGGCTCGGTGCGACCATCTTTATGCCGATATTGAGATCGGTGACCTCACCGAGTTTCTTCAGTACTTTGGGGGCGAGTGGGATTATCAGGTTCGCGAAGAACTTCTGTGCATGGTCCATCGCGGCATCGATCCCGAGTTCATCGTCGAAACGTTCCGATGATGCGATATGCTGACCGAATGCGTCGTTCGGGAAGAGAATCTCCTCTTCGGCGAGATAGGTGAACATCGAATCCGGCCAGTGAAGCATCGGGGCTTCGAGGAATACGAGTGTCTTTCCGCCAAGATCGAGGGTATCTCCGGTTTTTATTACATGGAAATTCCAGCCGCCCGTATCGTAGTGGCGTCTGAATCCCTCAACTCCCGCCTGTGTACAGTATATGGGCACACCGGGGAGCATCTTCGCGATCTTCGGAAGACCACCGGAATGATCGACCTCGACGTGGTTTGCGATCACATAGTCGATCTTCGAAGGATCGATTATCGATGCAACGCGGTCAAGCATCTGTCCCTCGAATCCGGGATATGTCGTATCGATAAGGGCGGTCTTTTCTCCGACTACGAGGTACGCGTTGTATGTCGTTCCAGGCAGTGTGTACCCATGGTAATCGCGAAGATTCCAGTCGATTGCTCCAACCCAGTACACTCCTTTTGCAAGTTCTGTCGCTTTCATTTTTCTTTCACCTTTTTGTTCGTATTATTACTAACATTCTATGTTATACGAACAGAATCTATAAAAAGTTTGCCCGGGATATATCATGAAGGATGAAAAAGGCGGAAGAGACTGCAGAAAAAACAGATGCCCTCATATTCCTTAAAAACGGCAGGACAATCGTGGTGGAAAGCCCGGTCAGGATAGAGATACTGCAGATGGTGATGGATGGGGAGCAGAGGTTCGACGAGATTGTAAAGCGGATCGGGAGGGCCAAATCGACGGTCTCCGTTCATCTCCATGACATGATAGAGGACGGGATTCTTGCGGAGAGGACGGACGAAGCGGATGCGAGACGCAAGTACCTGTACCTGGATGCACGCTATCTCGGAACAATCGCCGCTCCGGATTGTAAAATTCCCGCCGGTTACGAAAACCGGCCCGTCCTGTCTGAAGAAGTCGGGCCCGCATCGGTATTCAGGCTGATATTCAATACGATAAGAACAAGCCTTCTTCAAAGCGGCGTAAATATCGAGCCTGTTCTCTTCAGTGCCGGCATCAGTGCCGGAAACGAGGTCGCGGAGATCGTATCGGACAGTTCAGACGATGAGTTCATGAAGAATCTCACCGGTTTCTTCAGGGAGAATGAGCTTGGCGAGATAACGGTCGAGCAGACCGATCCTCTCATTATCACGGTCAGGAACTGCTACGAGTGTGAGGAACTCCCGAAGATAGGGAGGCCGGCATGCTCATTTGACTCAGGACTCCTGACAGCGGTCTTCACCCGCCAGACCGGGGACGATGTCGATGTCACCGAGACGCACTGCTATGCGGCCGGGGATTCGTTCTGCCGTTTTGTAATAAAGAAAAAAGGAGATAATTCTCCGGGCAAATAAGATACGGGCTCCTTTTAGCCGAAAAAAGTGAAGATTACCTCGAGGATGTTGTGAATCGCGACAACGAAAAAGATCGAGCATGCGGCGATCAGGATCACCGCTCCCGAGTGCTCCTCAAGCTGCTCGGCCCGGCATGCGACAAGGACCACGAATATTGCGAACAGCGTCTTTACCAGGATATGGAGCCACGGGTGGTTCACGATGCCGGTCATCATGGGGTTTAACTCGGTCCCGCCGGCGTTTAGTATGAGGGTCGTCGTCACGACATCGATCAGGAGAAGACAGGCGAAGACTGCCGTGATGAACCCGAGGATAAAGCAGTAGACGTTCACTGATGAGGTTTTTTGCGGGAGGGGGGTTATGTTTTTTGGGGGGTTGTGGTGTTGGCGCTATTTGGAGACGGAAGGGTGGTTTTCAAAAGATACCGAATATACCTATACCAAAAATAGATCCACAATCAGGAACAAAACAAGGCGCATAGCAAAATATGCCGCCAGAATAGAGATTACAGCGATTGCATATGATTTTCTTTTGGAAAGACCGTGCAATGCCCTTATCCCTTCGGCTGCAACACGGATAAAAAACAGTGTTGCAAGAATGTAAAGCGGATAATCTACAAAATATTTCAGGCCGGCGGCATAATTTACACTAAATATACTCCTCAATAATCCATCTATTACGGTAATTAACCCGATTATGAAGATAAAAAATGCATAACCAACAAATGCAATTTTAAAGGAATCAGCAAACCCTACTTTCTTATTTCCGAGTTTTGAGGCAAAATGAATTATAAACACGATGACCGGAATCTCGACAGAAGATCTAAACAATCCGTATAATCCGAACCATAGCAAAAAGAATTGAGGATCGTTTGTCCGCCCGCTTAAAATATCATAAATGACCAGTAAAAGACCTGACAGAAGAAATATCGCCGCATAAAGAATGAAAAATATTGCTATTGCATAAAAATAACCTTCATTTCTGTTCCTTTCATATGTTTCCGCAGGATTCAGGATATAACCGGGAATGGATCTCAGAATATTTTCAAGATTACTCATATCGAATATAACTCCCCATAATTTATTCCAATGATAGACTTAACGTACATTCTTCCGTACACATAATAAATTTTGGAATCAGAACTTCTTGTTCTTTAGCAAAATATCTGCCATCCATTCTAACATTTACAATATAGAATGAACGTGTTGGAACCTCCAGGTGAATGGTCCCTTTACCAGTAGCTGTATTGTGGAATTTATGCAGGTTGGGGTAATCTATAACTTCACCTGTGGCGGTAATTACAGGCCATGAAACAGCTGCATCAATTTTAAGAGTTGCCCAAATCGGTACTAAACCCTGATCCATTGCTGTCATACCAACATTCGCAGTGTAATTAATATCGATACATCTGGACCCATCTGCCCTTTCAGATAATACGGCTTCTATCCTTAATCCTCCATTTATATCGGCATCTTCACATTCACCAGAAACCTGTTGGACAAAATCAGTTGGATCATTAATTATCCATATTGCAGATTTTTCAGATTGGCCCGCTGCATTTTTGGCAATAAAGGATACCGAATGTTGTCCCACACTCAATTTTGAAGTGCGGTAGCTGAAATATGCAAATGAAAACAAGGAGAGATTTGAATGATCTACAGGAATGCCATCTATACAAAATTCAACAGAACATGTAGTGTTTGCAGTTACCGTAAACCATCTGTGTTCCCCCTTTAAATTAGAGATTACCGGAGGGAGATCTACATTTAAAACCGGTAAATTCACCTCTTCCTCTATGGTCCAGTATATGATAACCTCATCACTACCAGTATTATTTTGTGCATATATTCTGATTGTGTGAAGGCCAATAGAGCATGAGTCACTTGTTGAATAAATTACAAATTTAGTAAGTTCTTCTACTGAAAGAACTGATGTCTCATCAAAGAAAATTTCTACTTCTGCAGCAGGCTCAATAGTTGCATAAATCGGAAGAGACGTACCATATGCCGTACGCATTGTTTCAGATAAAGGCCACTGAAGGGTAATTACCGGAGGCTGTGGAGTTTCAACGGAACTATATAATACCCATTTCCAGTGATTTAGACCCCTTCCATTTGAATTTTCTGCAATAACACTAATTATATTCTGACCATAGCGTGGAGCGGTTAACGTAACCGAACATGTACTAACCGGACTTTCTGAATCATATTCCAGATCTCCATTAAGATAATACCTGACTCTTGATGGTTGATTGACAGATACTTCAAAAGTTCTCGTGGTTAATGAACCTGAATCCTCAATTTCCTGTTCGGATGGACTAACTAATGTTACTACAGGAGATGTTTCAGAAGAGGTGATTACATTCCAGTTCCAATATGCTTCTCCTGTTGCATCACCAATAGTAGCAACAAATCGCACAACATGCTCTCCAACTGGAGCTGAAGGAAAAGTATGACTATGGCTTGTAGTCGCAATGCTTGTTTCAGATAGAAGACTGCCATCAAAATAAACTTTGACAATTGCGGCCGGCTCTATCGATACCTGAAAAACTCTTGAAGAGCCCGCATAATCAGTGACTTCTCCACCCAAAGGACTGACCTTGGTCACAACCGGAGGAGTCGGCGGAGGAGTTCCCATATTACTCCACCTCCAGATAGCCGTCGCGGATTAAATATTGGGGAAGAATCCACCCGTTGCAGAACAGGATGTTTCCCTCTTTTTTGATTATATCAAAGTCAGGATGTGTCCTGTAAGTCCAGTATTTGTTGTTGTAAGATCCAAACATTCCTTCGTCACTTCCGATAGGACTTCCGGGCTTTTTTGATTTTATTCTCTTAAAAACTTCCATAAAATCATCCTTTTGGGTTTTAAGTTTGGAATCTGCAGAAAAATTGATGTAGACCGACGGCTGATAACAGATCACTTCACAATTTTCCGGCCTGTCATAAAATTTTAGATTTTTATTCATGCACTTCCCGATTACGGCAAGATCGTAATCCTCCTTCCTGAATCTTTCCATAAAGCCCGCATAATCAAACCCGTACCATTTCAGATCAGGAAAAATATCCCAGTACTCTGCAGGAAAAGCTCCGACCGCTATCGCTTTTTTCGTACCGGACGGAAATTGATATCGAGGCTTTATCTCTTCATAAACAAACTCTTCAGGATTCACTAATTCAAATTCAGCATTAACATAAGGTCCTTCAAGATCAGCTGGAGATTTGGTATATATGACCTTTACATTCCTTTTATGAAATAAATCCCATAAAGCCATCAAAGAATCCTCACTCTCTCCATCTGTAATCATATAATGATTAAGCATGCAATCCAAAACCGCGTTTTTAGCTGTTTTTTGCCATTCGTCTTTCAAATCATAAGAAATGACTTCATTTACATTATTGAAAAGATCGACATATGCCATTCCTTTGGGAGAGTATGCAAAAGTAATCTCCAGCAGGTAAACATCAAAGCCGGTAGGAATCCATCGTTCAAAATCCTCCCAAGTCCTAGCTGCTTCAAGAGGAATTGTATAGTGGTAGCAGCCATTCTCAAGGTAGGAATTCACATCGAACTGCCCCTTATCCATCTGGAGACAGGCAACTTTCAGGTTCCGTTCT
>JAFGKW010000058.1 GCA_016928355.1 Methanomicrobiaceae archaeon | reverse complement strand
CGGAGAGTCTCGGGAACAAAGACAGGGGTTGTTACAGCCGACCTTAGATCAGGCCTGCCTGTATCCAGCATCCCGGAAAAGACACTCTTTACCGAAACCATCCCGAGTATGTTGTCGAGATTCTCTTCATATGCGGGAAAGTTGGAATGTGTTGTCAGTCTCATCTTGCGGAGGTTTTCTTCATCCGGTTCCCTGAGGTCGAGTGCCACGATATCGGGGCGATGAGTCATAAGGGATTCAACACGCCTGTCGGCGAGATCGAAGACCCCTTCAACCATTATCTGTTCGGTTTTCTCAAACACTCCGGCCCGTGTTCCCTCCTCAAGCAAAAACCTTACTTCATCCTCGGAAACTGTCGTCACGGTATCATCCCGGACTCCCAGCAGCCTTAGCACAGCCCTGGTGGAGGTGCTTAGGACGAAAACCAGCGGAGCAGCCACTCGGGAAAGGAGATGCATAGGCCTGGCAACGCCGGATGCGATAGCCTCTGCATTACCCAGTGCAATACGTTTTGGAACGAGTTCGCCAAAAACGAGGGTCAGGTATGTTATCGTAAGAACAACCAGACCCACACTAAGGGCCTCGCTATATGGTGCAAGTGCCGGATAGACAACAAAAAAAGGCGAAATTTCCTTTGCAAGTGTCACACCGCCGAAAGCACCGGCAATTATCCCTACAAGAGTTATTCCTATCTGTATTGTTGAAAGAAAAGGTGTGGGATCTTCAGACAGCCTAATGGCCGCGGCTGCTCCCGGATCTCCTTCTTCAGACCGGAGACGCAGCAAAGCTTTCTTCGCGGACACTATTGCAAACTCCGACATGGCAAAAAGACCATTGAGTCCGATAAGGATCAGGATGATCCCGACCTCAATCAGATAAGACATTTTAAGGTATTATCTTTCAGGCCCTGATTTATAAATATCCTGTTGGCATCACTGCCGGCCTCCTTTATTCCCGGAGGATTAGGAGAACAGTTCTACGGAATTTTTGCCCTGCTCCCCGGACCGTCCCTTCAGCTCCCTGTTGAGACCGGTTTTGTAGAACTAGTTTCATTCATCCAGTCTCCGGAAAAGCCTCTTGATATCCCTCGAACGGACCTTTCTTCCTGAATCCTGCGTGTAATTGATATTGATGTCTGCCAGAAGGACACTCATCCGGTCGTGCCCGCGGCAGATCTGCATAGAATATTTAAATAGAAGATTCTTACCAGGAAATTTCGCAAAATTGTAATATGTGAAAAAGAAATGCAGAACGATTAAACCCTCTTCGCCGCAATAAAACCCGTCGAAAAGGCAGCCTGGAGATTGTAACCACCGGTATCCCCGTCGATGTCGAGGACCTCACCGATGAAATAGAGACCCGGAACGATCTTTGATTCCATCGTCTTCGGGTTGATTCCGTCAAGGGCGACTCCTCCCCGGGTAACCATCGCCTCATCGAATCCGCCAAGCTCCCGGACTTCAAACGGATATTCAGTCAGGTTTTTTATCAGGAGGTTTTTCTCTTTCTTCGGGAGATGTGCACATGTGAGATCCGATGGGATGCCGGATATTTCAATAATCCTTTTTACGAATCTTTCGGGCAGGGAATAATCTGAAAGAACTGTCTTCACCAGTTTCGTCCCGCCTGAATCTGTCTTTTGTGCAAAATCCTTCCTGAATTCATCCTGGTTCATACCGGTTATGAACGATACCTTCAGTATATCCCCGGGAACAATACTCCTTGAAAAGTCGAGAATTCCCGGTCCTGAAAGCCCCTTATGAGTCAGGAGGATATCACCGCTATGTTCACCGGTTTTCTTATTCTCCCTGAAAATTGATATCCGGGCATCCTCAAAGGAGATCCCGGAGAGGTCTCCAAACGTGTAGTTACGAACATATACCGGAGTCAGTGCAGGAGCGATACCAGTTACAGGTTGTCCAAGACCTTCTGCAATCCTGTACCCGTCACCGGACGATCCTGTCTGCGGATATGATGCCCCGCCTGTCGAGACAACAAGATTTTTGGCAGAATCCTGCCCATTAGCCGTTTCAACAATGAATCCTTCTCCTTCCTTCTTCGCTGAAAGAACAGGTTCACCGCAACGGATTAAAACACCCTTCTCTTCGCACTCCCGGAGAAGGACTGAAAGGACATCGGCAGCCTTCTTTGTCGAAGGAAAGATCTTACCGTTCTTATCGGTCTCAAAAGATACACCACGGGTCCTGAAGAAATCAACAAGACCCACATTTGTAAAGTTTATAAGTGCCGGCCGGAGGAATCTCCCGCTGTTGCCGTAATGTGAGAGGAATTCAGATATTTCACCTTCATGTGTGAGGTTACACTGTCCTGAACCCGTGATAAGCAGCTTTCTGCCGCAGGACGCCTTCTTTTCGAAAACAACGACCTTTCGTCCTGCAGCTGCAGCATATATTGCACAGAAAAGTCCGGCAGGCCCGCCGCCGATAATTATTACATCACAATCCGGAATTCTTTGTGGCATATGGATTATGCCTAATATTAACAGGCAAGATATTTACAATCATAATATCACTCCCGGCTCTCAACACTCAGGGTATTTTCCAGCATATAACTGCGAAAAAGATCGCAGTCAACGCCAGATTAAATAAATTATACCTCCAATTATCACATATGAAGCATCAAAAGATAACGGCATGGGCATCCGTAATTCTGGTTGTTTTTTGTGCATTCCTTGCAGGATGTACAGGAACAACTGACACAGGCCCTGAACATACAATTACACCTGCACCGACAGCAGGCACACCTGAAACCGGTGATGCCACAGAGAGTGTGGTTGCCGCAAACAATATGTTCGCGTTCGACGTCTACAAAAAGATAGCATCAGAAAACAGCGGGGATGACAACCTCTTTCTCTCACCGTTCAGCATCTCTTCAGCCCTTGCACTGACTTACGAAGGAGCAAAAGGGGAGACCGCAGACCAGATAAAATCCGTATTCCACTTTCCTGAAAATATAGATACTCTCAGAAACGGGTATCTGGCAGTCAACACAGGAATAAATGCAGGTGATCCGGAATACGAACTCGAAGTCGCAAATGCACTCTGGGCGGAGCAGACATACCGGTTCCTTGAAGACTACATCAATATTGCAGATGAGTACTACTCAGCAGAAACCACAAACCTCGACTTCGTAAACCAGCCGGAACAATCACGACTAACAATCAACGGATGGGTTGAGGAGAAGACAAACGACAGGATTAAAAATCTTATACCTCAGGGAATGATCGATCCGCTTACAAGGCTGGTCATTACAAACGCCATTTACTTCAAGGGAACATGGGTGCTCCAGTTTGATGAGAACAAGACCTCAGAGGCCGACTTCATCACGCCGTCGGGAGATATCGTAAAGGTCGATATGATGCAGAGAACGGACGAGGATGCAATATATGGCTACACGGAGACCGATGAACTCCAGATGCTGAAGATGCCATATGATCACGAGAGTGGAAAGGAGTTGTCGATGGTTGTCATCCTCCCAAAGGCAAACGAACTGCAGACTGTTGAAAATACCCTTACAGCAGATCAACTCGAAGAGCTACAGAAATCGATCGAATCAAAGCAGGTAAAAGTCTTCTTCCCAAAGTTCAAACTCGAAACCGAGTATCAGCTCGGCGACACCCTGCAGGAAATGGGAATGCCTGTAGCATTCACAGGCGGCGCTGACTTCTCCGGGATGGACGGGAAAACCGATCTGTTCATAAGCGATGTGGTCCACAAGGCATTTGTAGAGGTAAACGAGGAGGGAACCGAAGCGGCCGCTGCAACGGCAGTTGTTATAAAGCTGACGGCAGTTGTGGAGGAAGAACCGATTCCTGTCTTCATCGCAGACCATCCATTCATATTCATGATACAGGACAATGAGACAGGCAATATCCTGTTTATCGGCAGAATTTCAAATCCAATTGAGTAATAATACCTGAAATAATAATTCAATTTTTTTAAGAAATCACCCAAATAATTAAACACTGAACAGTCAATAGAGAATCAAATGGACTATGGCCCACTTAATAATAAAAGGACTGCCGGAGTATTTCTCCTTTCAGGAGGTGTCATCTGGATCATCTCGATGATAATATCCGAGGCGGTTTATCCCGGATATTCGATCAACAGCAATTACATAAGCGACCTTGGAGTGGGGCCCTGGCCGGCTGATGTCATATTTAATCTGGCTACAATCATATTCGGCATTTGCGTCCTTGCCGGAGCAATTATCCTCATAAAAACAAATTCAAAAGAATTATTCCTCTATGGCCTTGCAATAGCAGGGCTGGGAGTTTTTTTTGTAGGCATATTCCCTGAAAGTACAGGGCTGCCACATTACCTCTCTGCAGGAACAGCATTCCTGATGGGCTCGATATCCGCAGTTGCCGCTGCAGGCAGACTAAAGAAACCCTTCTGTTTTTTCTCAGCAATTATGGGCATTACAGGCCTTATTGCGTTAATTGCACTCCAGATTAGAATATATGGTGAAATAGGGCCGGGAGGAATGGAGAGGCTTATAGCATATCCTCTGGTCCTGTGGATAATAACCTATGGAAGCTATCTGTTAAATGAAGTGAAGGCAGGACAGAAATATGAGTAAATACATGATTTCCAGGACTGCAAAATTTTCATCAAAGAGCGGCCTCCCTCCCGGTACACCGGTATATACAGGTGACAGAACGCCGGAGGACTCTCTGCTGAGTATTATCTGCTATGACGAAGAAAGCTACAAAGAGAAAATCGAGGCAAACCTTGACGATTTCAGGGAGTTGTCAGGACGTGCAGGAAAGAGATGGGTTAACATCACAGGGCTTGCCAATACGCAGATGATCAGCGGGATCTGTTCACTTTCGGGCATTCATCCGCTGACATCCGAGGATATCTTAAGTACACACCAGAGACCGAAGATCGAATCATTTGATGATTATATCTATCTCGTCATTAAAGTCATACTACCGGAGAATAACAGGGGATTTTATTCAGAACAGGCAAGCATAATACTTTTTAAAGATACTGTTTTCACATTCCTGGAATATGATGATTCGGTATTTGAGCCCGTGAAAAAGAGACTTGAATACTCAAAGGGCCGGATAAGGAAAAATGGTGCAGACTATCTCATTTATGCCATCATCGATTCTGTCGTCGATGAATACTTTAAGATATTCGAAATTATTGGTGACAGGCTGGAAGAGATCGAAGAATCCGTGATCACATCTCCCGAACCCGACATTCTGGAAGAGATCTACTCCATCAGGAGGGATCTTATCTACCTCAGGAGATCCATATTGCCTCTAAGAGATGTCGTCGCCGGACTATCAAAAGGAGAATACGACCTGATGGATGCGAATACGGAGATCTTCATGCGGGACGTCCACGACCACCTGACACAGATCTCTGAGACTATCGAGACCTACAGAGATCTTGCAGCAGGCCTGCTGGACATTTATCTGTCAGGCATAAGCAACAGGATGAATGAGGTGATGAAAGTGCTCACCATCATCGCTACCATATTCATACCTCTTACATTTATAGCAGGCCTCTACGGAATGAATTTTAATTATATGCCCGAACTTGAGCACCCGCTTGCCTATCCTGCGGTTCTGGTTCTTATGGCGGCAATGGCCATTGCAATGGTAATATATTTCAGAAAAAAGGAGTGGCTGTGATACAAGGGATCAGATGTCCCCGTTCCTGTGCTCAAGGTACCACTCGTTCGCTCTCATGAGATCTTTAGGGGTTCCAACATCGATGTGAATGCCATCGATCTTCTTGTAAAACACATTTTTGCCTTCAAGGATCTGGGTCATTATCGAATCGGTAAGCTGTAGTTCTCCCTTATATCCCGGTTTTGTCTTACGGATTGCATCAAATATATCCGGAGTGAAAACATACGCACCAAGTGCTCCAAGGTGGCTCTTTGCATCTTCAGGAGACGGCTTTTCAACCATATCAAGAATACGCTGACCGTCCGGGTTGATGATCCCGTGACGGGTTACATCCTCTACCTCAGAAACCCCGACAGTCGTATCTGCCGATGACCCCGTATGGAAATCGATAAGATCCTTTAAGAAAGTCTTGGGAGCAAAAAAATTGTCGCCGAGGACTACGGTAAATGTATCATTAATAATATGCTCTCCGGCAAGAACAGCATCGGCAAGACCTTTTCTCTCATCCTGGACCACATATGATATATTAACCCCTAATTTTTTCCCGGACCCGAAATAATCAGAAAGACCATGTTTACTCGGGCTTACGACAATGACGATATGCTCAATTCCCGCCAGCGTCATTGCACATACGACATGCTCGATTACTGCCTTTTCACCTACCGGCAGAAGTTCTTTAGGTATCGCATTTGTAAACGGTCCAAGACGCGTTCCCGATCCTGCTGCAGGAATAAGTCCGGTCTTTACCAGCATATTCCCTCCGCATCCGGTACATTCAGAATACGCCTTCCTTCAATTATCAATCTGTTTTTCATAGTATCAAATTCTTTATTCAGTCTGGAAAACTCCGGCCATTCAGTCATGACAAGGCACCCGTCTGAATCTTTCAGTGCATCTTCAGCAGATTCATGACAGATAATCACTGGAAACAACTCTTTCATATTCTTATTCGCCATCGGATCATATACATGAACCTCCGCCTTATCCGCAATCAGCGCCTCAATTACAGGAATCGCCCTTGAATCACGGACGTCATCCGTATCGCCCTTAAAAGCAAGTCCGAGTACTGTAATGCGTTTTCCTTCAAGACTGCCCAGGTGTTTCTTAAGTATATCAACAATCACCAGGGGCTGCATTTGATTTACCTTTAAAACCGATTCCAGAAGAACAGGATCTGTTCCCTTTAACCGGGCAAAATGGATTAGAGCGGATACATCTTTTGGAAAACAGCTGCCTCCAAATCCGCATCCTGCATTAAGGAAATATGGCGAAATCCTGTGATCAAGACCCACCCCCCCCATGACTTCGTAAACGTCGATCCCAAGAGTCTTGCAGATGTTTCCGATCTCATTTGAAAATGAGATCTTAGTTGCGAGAAATGAGTTGGAGGCATATTTGATCATCTCAGCTGATACTATCCCGGTCCTCAGGATTTTTGTATTAAATCCCGAATAAACGGACTCAACAAGATCTCCGGCACGTTTATCTACACTTCCAATAACTATCCGGTCGGGGTTCATGAAATCCCCGACAGCAATACCCTCTCTCAAAAATTCGGGGTTCATTGCAAAACCGATACAGGAATTATTTTCCGATGCCTTCATGATTGTAGGGAGGACTATGCCGGTGGTTGTTCCCGGTGGGACGGTACTCTTAACTGCAACCACATGGTAACCGTCAAAAATCTTCAGCTCTTTTCCTACAGACTCCGCTGCGGAGATAATATAACCAAGATCAGCCGAGCCGTCCTTATTCTGGGGAGTACCTACACAGATTATTGACAACTCACTATCCCTGACAGAGCTGAAATCAGACCCTGCAGTAAGATTTTTTCCTGAATGGCGGATAAGAAGATCTTCCAGACCCTTTTCATATATTGGAGGTTTCGCTGAATTTATCGCATTGACTTTCTTTTCATCAACATCAATAATTTTGACTTCATGGCCCATTTCAGCAAGGCAGGCACCGGTTATCAGGCCGACATAACCTCCTCCGACAATGGATATTTTCATATTTATTCACCCGGAATTACTGACAATACAGGTATAAGTTATCAAATTAATTAGTCATTAATTATTGTCATCAGAGACGGATATCTGCCGGGAACAGTAACAGATTTATTAAAAAAGACATAATTATATCATTGGTGAAAAAAATGGATAAAAATGCACTATTAATGATAATTGCGGGCCTGATTCTTCTGGCTGCAGGAATATACGGAGCATGGTTTTTCATTGATGAACTGATCTTCGTTGTTAAAGGCCTTATAGGGATAATAATCGCCCTTGCTGGTTTCTTTATACTGGTTGTAGGAATTTTTACATTAAAGGACTGAAATGACGGATTCATTTCAGATCAATTATTATTTATATCCTCCAAAAAAATATCAGAACAATAATATTTAATATTTCAGGGAGAATCCACATGACAATTGAAGATCTAGTTGAAATTGCATACCCCCAACAGCCGCACTGCCCGACGGTTCTTATACTTGACACTTCGGGATCGATGATGGTAAATGACAAAATTACCCGCCTGAACGAAGGCATCGTGCTTTTTAAGGATGAGATCGGGAAAGACGAACTTGCAAGGAAGAGACTTGACCTTGCAGTCCTGGGTTTCGGGCAGAAGGTCAGCGTCATCCAGGAGTTTACCTCAATAGAAGAATTCGAGCCGGCAAAACTCATCGCAGACGGGCTTACACCGATGGGGGAGGCGATTAAAAAGGCAATAGAGATGCTCAACAGGAGAAAAGAGGAGTACAGGAAAGAAGGAATCGATTACTACAGGCCATGGATATTCCTGATAACCGACGGGGAACCTACGGATATGGAGGAAGGAGACGCCCTGTGGGAGGAAGTCACAAACCTTGTTCATGACGGGGAAAAGGATGGAAAATTCCTTTTCTTTGCTGTAGGTGTTGAAGATGCCGACATGAAGACACTTGGAAAGATTGCTCCTCCAAACCGGACTCCTGTAAAATTAAAGGATAATAATTTCAAAGATATGTTCCTCTGGCTTTCAAGAAGCCAGTCAAAAGTTTCCGCCTCAGGCGTAGGCGAACAGATTGTCCTTGAGGATCCATTATTATTTGGATGGGCTGAAATTCCGACAATCTGATTTTTTTCAAACAAACAATAATCACAATATTTTATCCGCCAGAAAATACAGAATATAATTAGATAAAACCTGAAATCGAAGATTACCAGGAGAAAATATGCTGGTTTTTGGAGGAAGAAGAACAGGAAGTTCGCATATTCTCAAAGGCATTCCCTGTCAGGACGCATTCTGTTGTGACAGAACTGAAACAGGAGAGATCATTGTGGCTGTAGCTGACGGTTTGGGCAGTGCAGGATCATCGGAGATTGGTGCAGATATTGCTGTGAATTCTGCCGTTGGAAAGATAAAATCATTATTTCATGCAGATAATGATTACAAAACCCCAAAGGCAGCCTTAATGAAAAACCGGGATATCATAAATGAAGCCTTTTATGCTGCCCGAAAAGCCCTTGAAAAGTATGCAGCCGATTACGATATCCATCCCGGAGAACTTGCATGCACCCTTATTGTCGCCTTCACTTTTGAAGGAGCCCTTACAATCGGACAGATCGGTGACGGAGCAATAACAGGCATGATAAATGGGAATATCCATTTACTATCAGACCCTGGAGATTCAGAATATATCAATGAAGTAACGCCCCTTACATCGGGAAAGATTGAAAAAAATATTCGTATAAATGAAAATCTCCTTAATGTGGACGTATTTGCAGTCTTCACCGATGGCTGCCAGAGGGCTTTCCTTAAGAAAAAAGATGGCGATTACATTCCTTTTGAACCCTTCTTCAGGCCTTTTTTCTCCTGTGTTAAAGAATTTTCCAATGAAAATGAGGCATCAGATGAGATAATGACATTTCTGGGATCGGAGAAGATGGAAAATAACTCTGATGACGATAAAACACTGGTAATCGCAGTTTTAGACCATAGGGATATAGATCAATGATACCCGAAAAGTATACTGCCTTTGATTTGGACGGGAATGAAAAGAGGCTGATTTTTTCAGGTAAAAGCGGCGGAGAAGGGGCGATATTCAATATCGAAGGAGAGAATGATCTCTGCGCCAAAATTTTTTTCAGGACAAAGGTCTCAGGAGAACTGCACGAAAAGATCCTGACAATGGTGAATTATCCACCAGGAGGAAACCTTACAAAACCGGCAGATGAAATATCCTCAAGTTCCATTGCATGGCCCTCTTCGACTTTGAACATATTCAACAAAGGCAAATCGGAATTTATCGGGTATATTATGCCCAGGATTGATACGGGTTTGTTCAAAGAGGCGCATATGTACTATGATACGACTGACAGGCTCAAATTACTTGGCGGCTCTTTCTCATGGCAGTACCTGATGACTGCAGCATATAACATTAGTTTCGTTGTCTCAAAAATTCATGAAACCGGACACTGTGTAGGGGATTTCAGTCCAAGAAATATTTTGATCGCAAGGACAGCTGCTGTCTCATTTATCGATTGTGATTCCTTTCAGGTCTGCAACCCGGAAAGCCGTAAAATATACCATACAAAAGTGGGTACAGGTGAACTGCTGCCGCCCGAACTGATGGGAAGAAACTTCAGGCAGGAGGAGATCAACAGGCATTATTCAGATCTCTTTGCACTGGGAATAATAATATTCAGGCTACTGATGAATGGTGCACATCCGTATCAGGCTGCCGGGGAAGGCGTCCGGGATCTCCCTACAATAGAACAAAAGACGATGAAAGGATTATACCCGTATATTTCACAGAATAAAGGATATGTCCGGCCACCGGGATATACACCCCCATATGATATCATCCCTTCATGCATCAGGGACCTTTTTTTACAGTGTTTTGTGGAAGGTCATAGAGATCCCTTCAAAAGACCTTCAGCTGATGAATGGTGCAGGTGTCTTACATCCGAGATTCGAAGACTTAAAAGATGCAGCTCAAATCCCAATCACTGGTATGGCGGACATCTGGGAGATTGTCCATGGTGCAGTCTTTTTAAGAACAGTGGCAGGGAACTCTTTCCTTATATCGATGCACAATCAGATAAAGCGGGGAAAAAAATTAAAGCAACTGACTACAAAGTCCCGGCAAAGATTAAAACATGCACCATCTGCTGCACCCCTTCAGGATTCAGTTTTAGAACAAATACAGATGAATCAATAAAAGGGAGAATTGAAGTAGAGGTAACCGGATGCAGGGAAGACAGGTTGAAACTGGAGCCTGAAGCAGGATGGATAAAAGACATTTCAATGACAGGAAGGAAAGGAAAGAAAAGAATTTACGAATTCTCAATTGACCCTTCAGGAATTATGAACACCCAAAAAGGAGTGAAATATAAGGCAAATATAATTTTAAGGTCCTCTTCGGAAATAAAAAAAGTGCCTGTAGAATTGGGGTTCAGGCTGAAACCGCTTCTGGCAACAGGAATCCAAAAAATAATATTAAGAGGAATTAATCTTCAAAAGAAAACAGAGATTGTTTTTTCAGTAATTAATGCCGGAGAAGGAAGTCTTGAGGGTAAAGCAGAGACGGACAGAGAATGGCTGAAGATCACGCCTCTTACCTTCTCCACAGGGAAAAAACAGGAATTCAGGGTGATTATTCACCCTGAAAAAGCATCAAAAGCTCTGATTCATGGAAATATCACAATAAAGACAAATGGCGGCAATGTTAAAATACCTCTATTCGCATCTGCAGCCCTAAAACCACATGAGAATTAAATTAATATATTAATTGAGATAATACAAACTCAGTGATAAATATGAATAAGTTAACAATATATGTAATTCCCTTTCTTATTGCAGCATTCCTCGTTTCAGGTGCATCGGCAATAACAATTGAATCCCTGGATATGCAGATCTCCGAAAACGGAGATGGATCAGTGACATTCGTTTACTCCCTGTCAACCCTGGAAAGATTTGCAGTTTTTATGAAGATCACAGACCCGTCTGCAGAACTTAAAAAGGTTATAGATGAAAGAACAGACAGGGAGGTCGAAGTTCAGGAAGTATCAGCAGGCAGGTCCTCATTCTTCATACCCGAATTTATCTCACCTGAGATAGGTCCCGCGGGAGTGACATATTCCACACCGGCAATAGACTTTTCAAAGGCAGAAGAAATCCTGAGAGAATACTGGTTTGCTTCTCTGATTACTATAGATCTTTCACCAGGGACAACAACAATAACATTCCCGGACGGCTATAGTGAAATCTATTCAGACAGTATTCAGATACCTTCAGTAACCCGTACAATTTAATTCATACACCATTTTTAATACAATAACCCTAATCGGATATTCATCCGGTTTCTGGAAAAATTAAGAAGATCATTTATTATAAAGAAAAAAACATTAGAAATATTATATGAAAACGACGATTTATTTCACAAAAGTAGTGAAATTAAATATAAAAAAAGAAACAAATAAATGAATAAAGAGTCTTTTTACTTTTACAGAAAACAATATGGCTGAAACAAAGGTTCTGATCGCTGAAGATGAAGTAGTTCTGGCAATGGGTATTGAAAAATCCCTGAAGTCTTTCGGATACCAGGTGGTAGGGAAGGTCACCCGTGGAGAGAATGCCATAATGATGGCAATCGATAAAAAACCCGATATTATCCTCATGGATATCCATCTTGAAGGCAGGATTGACGGGATAGAGGCAGCAAAAGAGATCCACAGCAAACTTGATATTCCGATAATATTTCTTACAGCATACAGTGATGAGGAAACGTTCAGGAGAGCTATTGACGCAGACCCGTTCGGCTACCTCGGCAAACCATTCAGGCCGGATGATATCAGGACAACAATTGAGACAGCAATCAACAGGTACAGAGCAGATAAAGCCGAAAAGGCACTTGAATTATCAGAAAAAAAGTATGAACTTCTTTTTAATACAATGGCAAACGGATTTGCCCTTTTTGAATGTATCACCGGTGATGACGGAAAAATCCTGGATTTAAGAATACTTGACCTGAATCCTGCATGTGAGAAGATTACCGGTTTAAAAAAAGACGAGGTATATGGGAAAACCCTTCTTGAGATTTTCCCGGATTATCCCAGGGAATGGATTGAAAAAGGCGGCAATATCGCTCTTGAGGGCGGGAGATATAATGATGAAACCTTCCTCAGACCTCTAAACAAATACCTGAGCTATAATATATTCAGCCCTGAACACGGTAAAGTTGCAACTACATTCTCTGATATTACAGACTATATTTATATGAAGCTCAGGGAGAAGGAGACGCTTTTACAGATTGAGAGAAATCTTGAACAGCTTGCCATCTTAAACGATGAGATCCGCAACCCTCTTCAGGTCATATCAGGATATACCCAGATGGACAATTGTGAACATTCAGAACTTATACTCCGGCAAGTAAAGGCCATAGACAGCCTTGTCAATCTTATTGACCAGAGATGGCTGGAATCGGAGAAAATCAGGGACTTCCTCAGCAAGCACTATGATTACAATTTTTTCCAAAAGAATGGAAAATAGGCGGGTAATTTTATTTTAAAGGTAATCATCAAACCATAATGCAGAAGGATTTCTTTTAAATGAAATAATCCTTCCAATATCCCCGGGGTTTGCCGCCTGATGATATTTCATATATACCTTTTCAGAGTCCATACCGATTACCTCGATCTTTCCCGTGCTGTGGGACATTACGTATCTTGCTCTTTTTGCCAGCCCGGAAAGACCTTTTTTTGCCTTTTCATAGATCTCATATGTTGTCTCCACAGGTACAGTGAAATGGCGGTTCCCTACCGCGGGACGGCACTGAAAGAGATAATAGGGAATATTTCCCGATTCAGCAAGAGTTGAACAAAGGAGGGAGATTGTTTCAGGATCACTGTTTACTCCATTGAGAACAGGCGTCTGGTTTGCCAGAGATGCACCTGAAAGCCTCAATATGTCCAGTGATTGTTTTGCCTCCTTCGTAAGTTCCCTTGGATGATTGAACTGTGTCATAAAATAGATCATCTTCCCCGGCCGGCTTAATTTCCGGACCATATCATGCAGGGATTCATCCTCAATAATCCTGAAAGGGTTATATGCAGGCATCTTTGTCCCAATTCTTACGGATTTAATATGTTTAATCGAGAATAGTGCAGATATTATCTTTTCAAGTCGGGAAGTTGGAATCATCAGGGCATCCCCGCCTGTCAGAAGAACATTCGAAATCTCCGGGTGACTCCGGATATATTCAATATCTCCGGAAAAGTCTCTTATCTTCTCATCTTCAGGGTTGATGAATAATCTCTTCCTGAAGCAGAACCGGCAAAGACCGCCGCACTGATCGCTTATCAGCATAAGGGCAGTTGAACCGTATTTATGCTGGAGACCAGGAGATTTTGTATTCCTGGCCTCCATAGAGGGATCAAGAGATCCCCATTCCACCATCTCGGCCTTATCCGGGATGATAATTTTTCTTATAGGGTCATTAGGATCATCCCAGTCAATAAGTGAAAGATAATATTGATTCGCGAAAAAAGCGAAGTTGTCCTCGACATCCTCCAGGTCAGAAATTCCAGTATTAAAACGTCTGTTCACCTCCCCGATACTCTTCAGATAAGTTTTTTCCTTCATAAAAAGATCACCAATATACAAAAAAGGATTTGCAGTATATACCAGTATATAGAACTGGAACTAACAATAAAGTTTCTGAAATTATCCCCGATTTTCTAAAAAAAGGAAAATATCGGGAATCATATATTTATCTGATAAATTTCAATTACTTTTCAATGGCAAAAAAGAGGGGTTCAAAAAGAAAGAATTCAAAAAACATGGTAATCGGGATTGCCGTCATATTGCTGATAGCTTTTTCAGGATACTCCTATGAAGAAGGATATTTCCCTGATGAATTCTACCCGGGGGAGAAGGA
This sequence comes from Methanomicrobiaceae archaeon, assembly GCA_016928355.1. GTDB lineage: Archaea > Halobacteriota > Methanomicrobia > Methanomicrobiales > Methanomicrobiaceae > Methanolacinia. The sequence continues at coordinate 25,712 of JAFGKW010000058.1, read as the reverse complement.
AGAGATTGTAACCGGGGCGTTCAATATACAGGTCTTCGGAACTACAAAAGCCTCAAATGAAGATGTTATGGAGATAATATCAGATATTATCTGTCGTTATGATATAATTGCCATCCAGGAGATCAGGGATTCTTCAGGAACGGCAATTGAGATACTCATGGAAAAGGTAAAAGAGAAAAATCCAGATTATGAGTACGTTATCGGAGAAAGGCTTGGAAGGACCTCATCAAAGGAACAATACGCATACATATACAATACTGAAAAGACTGAACTTGTAGGCACTCCCAAAACTTACCCCGAAGATCCGGGAACAGATCCTTTCCACAGGGAACCTTTCATTGCATCCTTCAGATCTAAAGAAGGGGATTTCATCGGAACATTCGCAACAATACACACAGACCCGGACGAAGCTGAATCTGAGATAGCCGCACTGACTGGTGTTGCAGAATACTGCATGGAGCTGTTACCTGAGGATGAAATGATAATACTGATGGGTGATTTCAATGCCGACTGCACCTATTTTAACGAAGAGGGACCGTCTCCATTAAGATCAGGCGAATACAACTGGCTTATCGGCAATGAGCTTGATACTACAACCAAATCTACCATCTGTACATATGACCGGATTGTAGTTGCCGGCGATTACCAGAAATATTATTCCGGTGAATCAGGAGCGATACATTTTGATGAGATTTATGGAACAGATCAGGAAATGACAGAAGACGTATCTGATCATTATCCTGTGTATGCAAAATTTTATACAAGATCAAAAGGGTTTGCAGGCAGTATCGACAACCTTAATAATCCTGGAAATTCCACAGAAACCTGTGATACATGCAACCCAGGGGAAATTGAAATAACCGGATTAAACCTGAATGATGAATGGGTGACAATATCAAATAAAGGTAAGAGCAGTGTAAATATCACAAACTGGAGAATCTCGAATTCCGAAAACACCCATTCATATATCTTCCCAATGGCATCTGTAGTAGGAGATGAGACCATCACCCTGTATTCAGGAAAAGGAGAGAACTCTGAAGATCACTATTACTGGAATACAGGAGATGAAATCTGGAATGATGCAGGGGATACCGCAGAACTTTATGATGAAAAAGGCAACAGAATTGACAGTTTCACCGCCTGACACGGTCTTCAGGTTCAGCGTGAAACCGAGGAGATAAGCCGGGCAGTTTCTGCAGAAAGCTCTCCTTTCCCCTCAATTGCAGATATGTCCTTTATTGATTCCAGTATATGGACAGAACTCTCAAGAAAACTCAGAATATCTGCAGGTGTGAGCTCAATTCCATACTCGTCAAGAATTACTTCGCTGATCTGCCGGTGATCAAGTCCTGATATACGCAGATCAATGATCATCTTTACAAACTTCCTCTCAGGACAGCCGCAGAGAGGATTCTGCCGGCATTTGCAGTCAAGAAAATCCTTAAAAAAGTGTATAAGCTGTTCCTTCACCCGCCTGTCAAGTTTCTGGTAGTTTATGCAGGCACTCACAGCCTCAAGAAACGGTCCCCTGAACACTGATTCGGGAACACGGAACCCAACTATGTGCCGGAGTTTTTTTGCACCCCTGAATTTTGCCTTTGATGTGATCAAATACCTACTCCAAATTCCTCATCGAACTTCTTGAGCGACTTAACCGCCTCACCCATATCATCAATCTCGATTAACCAGTCATCGAACATGGTCGGCTCATCCAGGTCGCCGCGCAGGTATTTGCCACAGCACGACCCGCCGTCAAGAACCCCGGCACCAATCTCCGCCGCAATCTCAAGTGCCTTTTCAGGGTCGTCATCCCCTACATCGCGGCCTGATTTGACGAGATCCTTAATCTCGGCCGAGGGAGTCTCTCCTTTGATGTACTTCTTGCATGAGAGAAACAGAACAAGGAATCTCATCTGAATTCCCTGTATGATGTCGACAAGTTCGTTATCAGGCACCTCTGCCATGATAATCTCCTCAACTTCGTTCATCTTTTCAAGAGCCGTCTTTGAATCAAAGCCATCATTCTGGAATATTTTGACTATCTTTAGAACTGAAACATTGATGTCTTTCGTGAAATTATCGAGAGCAGACAGTCCCTCGGGCATCTCTTCAGATTCGGGGTCTCCCTCAAAATCCATCTCCATGAGAGTATTCATCCAGTTATCCCATCTTTCCTGAGTATAAAAATAATACAGGACCGACTGTGGTTCGGGTTTGTCCTTCTTCTTTGCCATAATTAATAATGATTTCAATCCCAAAATTAAAGATATTTCCTTTTATTGCATACCATGACAGATGCAAAGATAATAATGATCCGGCCATATATATGAGGAGATGAAAAGGGCAGTAATGGTAAGGTACGGGGAAATCTTTCTAAAAAGTGAACCTGTAATGAGACATTATGTAGGCATTCTCACAGCAAATATTAAAAAAGCCCTTGATGCAGCTGATATCTGCCATGAGATCACAATAACCAGGGGAAGGGTATTTATCTCCGGAGAAGATATCGAAGCCATTTCAGAAATAATCTCAAGAATATTCGGTGTGGTCAGCACGAGCAGAGTCACATGTACATCAACGGAAAGGGAAGAAATCGAAAAAACTGCTGCAAAAGTGGCATCAAGTACATTAAAACCCGGAATGTCATTTGCCGTAAGGGCTAAACGCTCCAATCTCAAAGGTTTCACGAGCCAGGAGCTGGGCGCATCCACCGGTTCATGTATATATGAAGCTGTCGGAGACCTTACAGTCGACCTGAAAAATCCGGACTATGAGATCTTTGTTGAAGCAAGATCCGAGGGAGGGTTCATCTATGAAGACAAAACACCGGGACCCGGGGGGCTCCCTGTAGGAACACAGGGAAAAGTACTCTGCCTGCTTTCAGCAGGAATAGACTCTCCTGTTGCAGCCTGGCTTGCGATGCGCCGCGGATGTATCCCGGGATTTATATATTTCGACGGCGGGCATTACTTCGGAATTGACACCAAAAGGGCTGTACTGGAAAACCTTGCAAATGTATCACGATGGTATCCCGGGCAGGTTGTTGAAGCGGCCTTCATCGATATAACTCCATTCTTTAACAAACTAACCGCAAAAGAGGCCAGAGACGCACTGAAGAACCGCTGTATAATATGTAAAAGGTTTATGCTCCGGCTGGCAGGTGAATATGCCCTGCATGGAAAATATCTCGGTCTTGTCACCGGAAACAGTATCGGCCAGGTCGCCTCCCAGACACTTGCAAACATGGGGATTGTCGGAGCAGCGACACCGCACGGACTTTCCCTTATCGAGCCCCTGATCACATATGACAAGGAAGAGACCGTTGTGCTGGCAAGAAAGATCGGGACATTCAGGGACAATGCAGGGCAGCTTGACTGCGGAGTGGTGCCTGCCCATCCTGCAATTGCCGCTTCATATGATAAAATAACTGAAGATGAAGAAAAAATAGGGATATCTGATCTTATATCAGAATGTATTTCACGAAAAGTAATTTACCGGGCAAAAGACGGGAAAATTATTGATTAGTCCCGGTTCACAACAAGACCGTTCTCTTCAGCGACATCCTGGAAGGCAGATGCAAGATAGTCTGTCTGTTTCCGGGTCAGGCCGTATGTATTGTACTTCCATACCCTCGTGGAACCGGCAATTACTCCGGTTATCCCTTTCTTCTTCAGGTCGCCTGAGAGGAAAAATCCTCGTTTTTTATGATTCTGCGCCACCTTATCGAATGAGCCAAGCGTATTGATCCTTGTGAGAGTATGCTTCCTCGGGCATTCGCTTACACATTCGGTCCCTTCGATTGATAGAAGTGCATCGGTTACTATTCTACTGTGTTCAACCTCGGTTTCCCAGTTTTCAACACGCTTCTGAACTGCAGGGAATGACGCGATTAATCCCATGGCTGTGACACCCATAAGGGTGCAGCCCATCATCTCAATCTCTTTTATCCCAAATGTCCTGCCTGTAACATCTCCCTTTGCCTGTGTAGTCCTGAACACCTTCTCCGCGTACTCCTCCTTTGCAGCAAGAACACCTGAGGGTGCAGGTGCCGCCATGCTCTTATGGCCTGAGCCTACCAGGAAGTCGGCACCGAGGGCCTTCCCGTCTACAGGCATTATTCCGACAGAATATGCCCCGTTTACAAGGACAGGAACATCATACTGGTGAGCAACTTTCGTTATTCCCTTAATGTCATGAATATGCCCGTACTGATAGTCGGCATGCTCGACAAACATCAGCGAAGGGGATCTACCAAACTTTTCTATTACTTCCTCAATCTTTCCTGCAGCGGCATCGGGTGTAATATACTTATTCTCACTAAGAGGGATTTCAACCGGAATGCCACCAGACTGCTCGACAGAAACGAATTCTGTATAATGAGATAATGAGGTGAGAACGACCGGATCGCCCTTTGAAACCATACTTGATGCGACCGCCTGAAAGCCCCTTCTTGCACCCGGTACAACGCGGAGCTGATCCATTTTCAGCCACTTTGCACATTCTTCGTGAAACTGTGCAATCGGCGGCTTTCTGATATAATCGAGTCTGAAGGGTTTTAAGCAGTTGTCACAGACTGAATAACCGTCGGAATAGGCAATAACCGCTTTCTGCGCTTCCGGTGTCAGCCTCCCGCCCGCCTGGATTGGGTCGATATTGATGAACAACTCTTCGACTTCCCTGGTCTCGATAGAGTCTGTGCACTTCACCTGAGCACCTCCTCTTCAAGGATCTCAACCTGTCTTTTCAGCTTTGCAATAATCTTTGCAGCCTCCTCCTTTTCATTTTCTTCAAGCTGATGCAGGGGGGCTGTCCGCCGGAAAAGCGCCCTTATATCAGTCAGCAGAAAGAAAGCCTGAAACATCGCGTCTACTCCCCTCTGGGACATATAATCACCTTATACAATTTAATTCCGATATTGTATAACTGGATCGGGAAAAACCTAACCGGTTACTTTCTGATCTCACTTTCACCCTTCCCGGTAACAGATTAAAGATAGACAGTACAGAAATGAAAATAATAAGCATTTGCAGACTGAAATAACAATAAAGGATACCGGATATGAAGATCGTCCACATTGCAGATACACACCTTGGGCTTGCCGGATTCAGCAGTATCGACCCTGAAAGCGGGATGAATCTTCGTGAGAAAAAAATTTATGACAATTTTCTTGAATCGATGAAGATCATCGTCGGACAAAGACCGGATGCTGTCGTTCATGCAGGAGATCTCTTCGACAGGGTAAAACCAAGGACACATGCATATATCACTGTACTATCCGCCCTTGATATGCTCGAAGAGGCAGACATCCCGCTGATCCTGATATCCGGAAACCATAGTATGCCAAAGACCCGTTATACGCCCTCGCCTTTCAAAGTGCTCGAATATCACAAGGCAAAGGTTCACTGCGCATACAGATACAAATACGAGATCGAGGATATTGACGATACGACATTTCACCTGATCCCGAATATGCTGAAGGCCTCCGATTACAGGGATGCTTTCAATGAGATCGAGATTGCCCGGAATACAGCCAATGTTATGGTAACCCACGGACTTGCAACAACATTGAGAGACTACAGGCTAAGGACGGTTGCCGAGCATGAGATCGATTCCACCATGCTCTCCGAAGATTTCAGTTATATCGCACTCGGCCACTTCCACGGGCAGAAGCAGGTTGCAGAGAATGCCTGGTACTCAGGATCGATTGAATACTGCACCTATAACGAGATCAACGATAAAAAAGGCGGGCTTATAGTCAATACTGAATCCGGAGAGGCGATTCCGCTGGAACTTCCGAACACACCGATGATCGATCTCGGAAGAATAGACTGTAATACCCTGACGCCGTCGGAGATTACCGAAAAGATCCAGTCGGTTATCGACAGGCTTAAAGACCCCGGAGATTCGCTCTGCCAGATTAGGCTTGAAAACATCCTCCGTGAAAAGATTCGTAATATAAACAGGGATGAGATGGCAGAGATAAAAAACAGGGTTTTCAATCTCAGAATTGCTTCAGACACCATCGAACCGGTGAAAAGAGGCTTCGAGACTGAAGATCCGTCCTCTGTGGATTATGTGGATGAATTCAGGAAATTTGTAAAGATCCAGGGACTCGAAGGGGCACTTGAAGAGGAGATTATCAGTACAGGGTCAAATATCTTCAAAAATGTTATTGATAAACACAGGGAGGCGGATTAGTTGATTCTTGAGAGAATAGAGTTTAAAAATTTTAAGCGATATTCGGATGAATCGATAATCTTCCATGACGGGATAACAGGAATCATCGGAAACAACGGTACCGGCAAAAGCACAATTGTACAGGGGATATTGTTTGCTCTTTATGGTGTAAGAGCCGGAATCGAAGGTGATTTCATCAACAGTTCGCGTTCTGACAACAGGGATAAATGTTCCGTTTCCCTCGACTTCATCAAAGACGGAAACAGGTATAATATCACCAGGTGGTACAGGAGAACTCAGTCTACAACTGATCACAAAGCCCAGCTTAAAATTAATAACAGCCTCCTTGCCGATGGTGTTAGCGATGTGGAGAAAGAGATCGAGAGAGTCATCGGGATGCAGGCTTCTGATTTCAAAAATACCATCTATGCAGGCCAGAAAGACCTCAGCTCTCTTCTCGATGACTCACCGGCAGAAAGACAGAAGTGGTTCATGAAGATGCTCGGGATAGACTTCCTGAAGAAGGAGGCGGATGCCGGGATAAAGAAGCTCATCGACGAATGCAGGACGACAATCTCAGGCCTTGGAAGCTATCTTGAGGAGAAGGAAAAAGAAAATATTCCGGAAAAAAGGGATAACACAACAGCCGAACTGAATAATGCGGAAGCCTCACTGAATATTGTGCTGTCGGAGATTGAAACACTTGAAAAGGATGAAGAGAAACTAAAGAAGATCGCAGATTCATTTTCCGAAAGATGGAATGAATATAGGAATCTTGAAAATCAAATCCATCTGATCAGGGAGTCCAACAGGCAAAAATCAGGATACATCTCAAAGCTGGAGGAGAAATTCGGCGAATATGAAAAAATTCTTCCTGAATTTGAAATACCTGCGGTCTCTGAAGAAAATTATACAGGTCTCAAAAAAGAGTATCATGATTATAAGGAAAAAGAAAAAGCTCATTCTAAAATATCAGCCACGATTGAGAAGCTCGAATACAAGCTGAAATCTGAAAAATCAGAGCTTGAAGAGATAGAAAAAAAGGCGGTCTCATTCGAACAGGATAAAAAGATACTTGAGCAGGTCCTGCCTGACATTTCGAAAAGAAAAAAGATTCTTGAAGAGTATGACAGGCTTAAGAAGTCCGAAGAGGCGTTCAGGCAGCTTGAAAACGGGAGAATCAGGATACAGGAAAAGCTGAAACATTACAAGGAACAGGCAGACGCACTGAGAGAAGGGATCGAAAGCGGCGAGAAAACCCTGAGGGAAGCCGGTTCTCCTGTCAAACTGGATTCCAGGATTAAAGAGCTTGTAACTGATGAGAAAAAGCTCTCGGAAGATTCAATTACATTGAGGGAGGCAATAAAGGCCATCGGGCGTGAGCAGGAGAAACTCTCAAAGGAACTCACCGAGATCAATACACTTGGAGAGGACGGGGAATGTCCCAAATGCAGGAGAAGGCTCGGTGAGCAATATAATGTACTTGAAAGTTCATTGAAGGCAGAGATTGAATCAAATGCCCGGAGATCAGGGGAGATTAAGGAACAGATCCCATTGCTTGAGGAAAAATCTGAATCGGTCCACAGTGAGCTTGAAAAACTTAGAGCTTTAAAGCAGGATTCGGACAGCATAGTCTCCCTGATCGACGCAAAAAAGAAAGAGAGACAGGCTCTTTTCGTGAAAGTCGAAGAGATTATCAAAGAAGAAAGCAGGATAGGCGACGAGATTGCAAATAATTCCTTCTCGGAAGAAAAAATCCGGGAACTGGAAAAAATTATGAAATCGCTCGAAGATGTCTACAGCGAATTCCGGATTATTGAAGAAAGACTCAAAGAAGAAAATCAGATCCAGGCCCGCAGAACTGATGCAGAAAAAATAATATCGGAACTCTCCAGGCAGATAGAAGATCATAAAGAAAAGGTTTCAGATATTGCGTTTGATCCGGAGAAATACATGGCAATTGAAGAGGCTTTTTTGGAAGCCGAGAGTCTTCATCAAAAATTTCTGGAACTAAAGCCTAAGATCGATCAGCTCCCATCACTGAAAAATGAAATCAGAGACCTTAAAGAAGAGATTCGAATCAACTCCGGAGAGATCGCAGCGACAGAGTCGACGATGGAATCCATGAAAATTTCGGAAAAACTGGTAACATCGGCTCTTTTCGAGGTTGAGGAATCCAGGAAAAATATCAGCGGAAAAAAGATAGAGGCCGGAGAACTAAAAAGCAATATAAAGTATCTTAAAAAGGAAAACGAAAGGCTGGAAAACGAACTTGCCGACATAGAAGAACGCCGGAAAAGGTACTCTGCACTTCTGGAAAGAATGGTCGTGCTGGAAAAGACCCGCGGGCTGATTAAGGAGTATATCATCTACCTCCTGAATGTCATCAGGGCGAAGATCGAGAGCGAAGTCGGCCGTGTCCTGTCAGATATTACAGACGGGAGATATGAAAATGTCCTTATCGACGAAAACTTCGACATTCTTGTAAATGATCTCGGCGACAACTTTCCTGCAAGAAGGTTTTCAGGTGGAGAACAGGATGATATTGCGATTGCTCTCAGGATCGCGCTGAGCAGGTATCTTGCCGAGATGCACCATATGAGCGGTGGGACATTCATGATCTTTGACGAGATATTCGGAAGTCAGGATGAAGAACGGCGCAGCAACCTGATCTCTGCACTCAGGACACAGGAATCGCATTTCCCCCAGATCTTCCTGATATCACATATCAGTGAAATCCAGGGAGAGTTCTCCACATCCCTTCTTGTCAGGATGAAAGATGACTGGAACAGCGAGGTAATAGAGGTGTCAGATTGAGAACTGATGAAATCTACAGGGACGATATAGAATCGGCAGCAGGCTATATCAGCCGCATCTGTTCAGGAGAGTCCCTGAAAAAGATCATAGAGGAACTTACTATTACCCCGGAAGATTTCAAAAGACCTTCCGGCGGATTTGATTCTGCCGTAGCTGCAGTCGACGGCAGCAACGTCTTCATCCTTGAATCGGGTGCATTCTCTATTGCAGCAATAAGAGCGGCATCAGTTGCATTTAAAAGCGGAGAACGGCTTTTTACAAAAACCACACCCCTGAGGCTTCCGCAGATCTCAAAGGCCCGTGTTTCTGATGAATACAACCGCCTGTATACCGAATGTTTTGGAGAAGAACCTGAAAACACGGTGGATGACGAACCCTCCCGGGCTGCATCCGTTTTCAGGGACACACTGGAGTACTGGACTGTAAAAGAGACTATGAAAGTTCTTGGAAAGGGGGACTGCCTTATGCTCGACGGGAGTCTCAGAACAAGTCATGCCAGTCACGACCCTGTTCTCTCGGATATCGTCCGGGAGTGCGGCAACAATGCCATATACCTGATATCGGTTTCAAAGAGGAACTCACTGACATGGAACGGGTATCCCCTGGATATATTACTTGACGCTGCTGCATCAGAGTTTGGTATAAAGGCACCATGGTATATTGAAGTGCCAGTAAATATCACAGACCAGAAAAGGCATGAACAATGGCACAGGGGAAGAACATACATCCTGAAGATGCATCCTTCATCAGAGATAGTCCTGAAAGCCGAAGTTCCGAAATACGCCGATGAAGAATATGTGGATAAGGCAATCTCTGCATGTTCGAATTACTCCGTCGACGGGAGGATCCCAGGATATCCCTATCCGCTAATGGAGGCGCACAGGGAATGCTGTATAACCCGGGAGATAACCGATATTATCAGGAATGATATAATCGGGGAAATAAACAGAAAAGGAAGCAACCAGAAAAGATACAACCAACTGTTCGGAGACCTTCACAATGAATTTGCACGATATTGAAATTAATGACCAGTCAAAATACAGGCTTGTTGGAAACAGTGTTTTAAGCTACAGGTTCACTGTACCACATGATGAAAAGATATTCGTAGGTGATATACTCAAAATTACTGATAATGAAAAGGATCTTGTCTTCTTTGCTAAGATAAACGATCTGTTCCATGACAGCAACTTTGCTGACTCAAAGTGGGACACAAGACCTCATACCAGTCATTTCTACAACCTGGGCGAGGATGTCTACATAACCGCCGGGGCGACACCTCTGGGCTGTATAGATAAAAGCCCGTCCTCAGGGCAGACTTTCAGGAAGGCTAGAACTATCCCTACAAAATTCTCTGTCGTCTCACGGCCTGATGACGAGGACTTCAGGTTCTTGAAATCCGTAATGGGAGATATCGAAGTCGGGAAAATGCGTACAGGACAGGAGGTTTTAAAGGATGTTCCCGTATCACTGCACAGTTCAATTCTACCCCAGCATATGGGTGTATTTGCCACAACAGGAATGGGAAAAAGTAACTTTATGAAGACATTCTGTGCCTCGTGTATGAAGGTGAGAAAATTCGGCCTCCTGATGGTAGATCCTCACGGCGAATATGTTGCAGGCGGAAGGTCGTCTACAGGAGATCCTGTTACCGGTCTCCTTCACTACACGAATGGAAGAGAAGGCCTTACAGTATTTACTATAAGCGATGCCAATATCAAAAAATATTCACTGAACAGGCTGACACTATCTTACGATGACTTCAGGGCTTCCGATCTCTTCCTTCTCTATGAACATTCACAGGCACAGAGAGAGCTCGTCGAGATCCTTGACGACCTCGAAGGCGGGGATGTAATAGACTTCTTTATGAATACTGATTTCTCAGTATTCGACCCCCAGAACCCTGAAACCTACACAGGACCCCACCCCGGAATTGCATCAAGGGTCAGGAACTTCAGCCTTAGCACACTTGAAGTGATCCAGAGAAGAGTTGTATCGCTTGTAAGGCGCAACGGAAAATTCTTAAAAGAAAGAACATCGGCTATTGATGAGATAATTTTTGCCCTTCATAAAAACAGGGTCGTTCTCGTCGATATACCGGGAATGAGCGAACAGAGTGAACTTTTGGTACTTTCGATAATAACCCGGAAACTTCTCCGGATTCACCAGGATGAAAAAAAATTTGCAGGCGGAAACCAGGAAGAGGCAGGTAACGTATTGATCACTATAGAAGAGGCGCAGAGGGTACTCGGTTCCGGGGCCGGAAAGACACAGATCTTCAGGGAATGTGCAATGGAAGGGCGTAAATTCGGAATAGGACTCTGTGTAATAACCCAGCAGCCGAAGAATATCGATCCCAAGGTCCTGGCACAGCTCAATACATTCGTTATTATGGGACTTGGAGACAGAAACGACAGGCAGATTGTATCAGGAAGCGCCAAGCAGGATCTCTCGGGTATGGACACGGAGATCCAGACACTTGATACCGGTGAGGCAATCATAAGCTCACCAAAAATTCCGTTCCCTGTAAGTACAAAAATTTATAAATTTGAAGATTACGTAAAAAACCTCAATAAAACAACAATAAAATCTTCTGTACCTGAAAGAATCTGTTTCTGATTTTCGGGAGCATTCCGCAGGACTGAAAGCAAAATTAAACTCTTTTTAGATTCCAAAATATATGAAATGAAATATTTTTCCGGAGATACCAGTTACTTCAAAAAGACAATCCTGATCGGCGTAATGGTGGGTATAATCTCCGGATTCGGTGCACTTCTTTTCTTTTGGGGACTGAAGTATGGATCATTGTTCTTCATGGACTGGATTATCGACTACAACATGCCACGCGAAGGACAGGCAACCGGACTTATCGCCGGGTGGACACCCCCACCAAATATCTGGCTTATTCTTCCGGTTATATCCTTTGGAGCTCTTCTTTCAGGACTTTTAGTTTATACATTTGCTCCTGAGGCAGAAGGACATGGAACAGATGCAGCAATAGGTGCATTTCATAAAGATGGAAGGATTAGGCCAAGGGTTGTAATAATTAAGGCAATAGCATCAATCCTGACGATCTCCACCGGAGGAAGTGCCGGCAGGGAAGGCCCCACTGCCCAGATCTCTGCAGGGTTTGGATCATTAATGGGCGACTTTTTCAGGTTATCAGATCATGAAAGACGTATTGCAATCGCAACTGGTATAGGAGCAGGCATAGGAACTATTTTCAAGGCCCCTCTTGGTGGTGCACTTCTAGCAGCAGAGATCCTTTATTATCGTGATTTTGAATCTGAAGCAGTAGTCCCGGGATTTCTTGCCTCGATTATCGGTTACTCCATATTCGGTTATTTTGAAGGTTATGCACCCGTATTTGCAGAAGTAAATGCTACATGGACGGTCACCCAGATACCGTTCTTCCTTTTACTGGGTGTAATCTCTGCAGGTTTTGGTCTTTTATATATCAAATCATTCTATTCTTCAAGAGACTTTTTTTCAAATTTCTTTAAAAAACACAATCTTCCAAATCATATTAAACCCCTTTCAGGAGCAGTAATTATTGCTTTTCTCGTAATCGGGCTTTCATATATCTCCCCGGAAACCATGATAGCAGCCCTGGGGGGTCTTGGTGCAGGGTACGGTTTCATGCAGCTTTCCATGTACAACATGCTGCCGCTGACAGTGCTTCTGATTCTGCCATTCATAAAAATCATCACTACCTCACTTACAATAGGATCAGGCGGAAGCGGCGGAGTATTCGCTCCCGGGCTCGTCATAGGAGGAGCAGTCGGAGGAGCCGTAGGCCTTTCACTTCACACTTTCTTTCCTGAGATCATCCAGGTGTCAACAATCCCGGTTTTTGTAGTTGTGGGTATGATCTCCCTCTTTGGAGGGATATCCAATGCACCCATCGCCGTAATGATAATGGTTGTGGAGATGACCGGGGATTTCTCACTTCTTGTACCAGCAATGGGGGCTGTTGCCATTACCACCGTCCTTACAGGCGAGAATACAATATTCAGAGAGCAGGTCCCGACAAAGGCCCAGTCAGGTGCTCACAGAGGTGAATATAACGTTGAAATCCTCGAAGAAATTCCTGCAGGAGATGCCATGATCAAAAAACCCGAAATAATCTGTATAAGCCCGTCAGACACTGCAGAAAAGGTCATACAAATCATGGATGATAGTTATCATACAGGATTCCCGGTTATAGAGGACGGAAAACTTATAGGAATCGTAACCCACAGAGACATAAGGGAAAACAGGGAGACATCGCGGGATATAAAGGTTGCAGAAATTATGAAAACAAATTTACTGACCCTGAATCCTGAGTCTTCCCTTGAAGAAGCTCTCTCAATAATGATAGCAAACAGGATACATCATCTCCCTGTAGTTGCTGCTGATAATCCCGAATATCTGGTGGGATTTGTCACAACTACCGATATAATGCGGGCATACACCAAAATAATGAATCAATAAATAATAAAAAATTAAAAAAGTGAAAGCGAGGTTTCCCTTATTTTATCACTTTCGGTTCTGAGGACACCTGAAAATATAATGTGGAGGATCTTCAGGTAGTGTTCCTGTTTATTCTTTGTCGCCGAATATGTTAAATATCTGGTCATCACCAGTATCGCTGAGACGTTTCCTCTCTGCGGGCTCCTCGACAAGTGCCAGAACAGGAAGATCAAGATTGACTCCGGGTTCATATCCAAACATTTCCTGCATCTCCATCTGAAGTGAGTGCATATAGAGTGCATTTGGAATGTCCATTGCACATAACTCTTCACATTGTCCACAGTTTATGCACGAATCTGCAATATGGGTATAGCGGATTAGGTGGAATATGAAGGGTGGTGGTAACTGGCCGGGTGTAACAAGGTGTGGTTTCTTTGTTGAACATTCAACACAGTAACAGATAGGACAGTTTTCAATGCACTGGTAGCATTTGATACAGCGTGATGTCTCAGCCATAATGAATTCCAGGCGCTCTCTGCCTTCTCCAAGTGCTGCAAACTGTTCACTGGTCCTCTTATCTGAAAGCTCAAGCATCGATTTTTCGATACTTTTGCGGACTTCAACACCTTTTGGGTCAGCTTTCTCTGATGTAACTGCTTTCTTCCCGGCTGCCCCGTTTATCAGTTCAGCTCCCTTTTCTGAGCATACTTCAATAAATGTAACTTTTCCGGACTTACCTTCGACAACACCCCAGTTTCCGCAGGCAAGATCACACTGACGCGGGATCTTTGTCTTGCAGCGCTGGCAGTTTGTACGACGGCCGTACCCCTCCTCTTCAAGTTCATCAATCTTAACTGATTTGTGCTCGCCATCCTTTGTAATAACAGTGCACTCACCTTTGTCGATTTCCTCCTTGACGATATCATCGGGGTCAAGTCCAAACTTCTGCTCGATCATCTTGCGTGCTGCAACAGGCGATATTGAACCGCCACAGTTGAGACCGATCATATAGACATTGTCGAGATTGATCTGGTTTCTCTTTGCAAGTTCATACATTGCCTTTGCATCACATCCCTTGAGAGTAACGGCAATCTTCTTGTTTCTTGCACCGTCAAGGAATTTCTTGATGAGTTTCGGGACAAGAAGAGTTCCGCAGTGCAGTGAACCTGCTGTCTCAGCGATCTCCTCAGGGTCTGTAATTACTGCAGGCCTGGATTCGTATAAATCATATCCTTTTTTCACTGCAAGTACTGCATCGACTGTTCCGCTTTCAAGAGCATACTTCAGAAGGGCAGAGACAGCTCCTCCGGATTCACCTTTTTCAAGCATTGCCGCATCTGCTGCGGAAACATATAAGAGATCTCCTTTTGCTACCATCTTCAGGCCTCCGTAATCTTCTCAACTTTCACAGCACATGCCTTGAACTCAGGAATCTTTGCAATCGGATCAAGTGCATCGTTGGTGAGCCTGTTGGCAGGACACTCTGCAAAGTGGAACGGCATAAACATGACACCTTTCATAATATCCTTTGTAACCTTTGCAGGAACCTCAACCTCTCCACGACGTGTGATTGCCTTTATCATTTCCTTGTCTTCAATGCCAAGTTCTGCTGCATCATCAACATTGATCTCAATCCATCCTGTTGGAACCTCATGGTCAAGTGTTGGCGAATTCCTTGTCATTGTACCTGTATGCCAGTGCCAGATACAGCGGCCGGTTGTAAGGACAAAGGGGTACTCTTCATCAGGAACTTCCGCAGGAGGCTTCCATTCAATACCTGACATTATTCCAAGGCCGTCGGGTGTTGCAAACTTCTGTGTGTGAAGAATCGGAGTTCCCGGGTGGTCTACTTCAGGGCAAGGCCAGTGAAGTGCTTCAGGCTTCTCAAGCCTCTCATAGTTCATTCCGTGGTATGAAGGAGTGAGTTCTGCAATCTCATTGAATACATCTTCTGAGGTCTCCCATGCAAACTGATCTGCATATCCCATTGCTGCTCCGACCATAGCGAGAATCTTCCAGTCAAGTTTCGCCTCTCCGGGTGGATCCTGGGCCTTCCTCCATTTCTGGACACGGCGTTCGGTTGATGTCTGCGTACCGTCCTTTTCTGCATAACAGGTTGCCGGAAGGACGACATCTGCCATCTGTGCAGTCTCTGTAAGGAAAATATCCTGAACAACCATGAACTCCAGGTTTTCGAGAGAGTGCTTTGCGTGATCGATGTTTGGATCAGAGAGCATCGGGTTTTCTCCCATGATGTACAGCGCCTTGAGCTCCCCGGGGTTGTCGGAGAGGACATTGATCATCGTTGTAACTTCATACCCGTTCTCAGGAGCAGCGATTCCGTCGGGGAATCCCCATGCATCAGAGAATTTTTTGTGTGCGGCCTCGTCGATGACCTTCTGGTAGCCTGTGAATACAACAGGGAGTGCTCCCATATCACAGGCACCCTGAACATTGTTCTGTCCACGAAGAGCGTTGACACCCGTTCCGGGCCTTCCAAGGTTTCCTGTAACCATCTGAAGGTGTGCGACGGACTTAACGTTGTCAACACCTACAGTGTGCTGGGTGATACCCATTGAATAAAGAATTGCTGAGGATTCTGATTTTGCAAACCATTCTGCAGCCTGACGGAGCTGATCTGCAGGAATGCCCGAGATCTGCTCAACATTCTCAGGAGTATAGTCGTCTTTCATTACAACTGCCTTGAGATCTTCAAAGCCTTTTGTACGGTTCTCGATGAACTCCTTTGCTTCCCAGCCGTTCTTGATAATCTCATGCATCATGCAGTTGAGAATAGCGACATCAGAACCTGACTTAAACTGCATATAGAGATCAGCCTGCTTTGCCGTTGGTGTGTACCTCGGGTCGGCGTAGATTATCTTGGCGCCGTTCTTCTTGGCCTGCATCACCCTCCTTCCTATGAGGGGGTGCTGCTCGAATGTGTTACTACCAATGATAAATACGCACTTTGCCTCGGGGATGTCCAAGATCGAGTTTGTCATCGCACCGGATCCAAATACTGCAGCGAGACCTGCAACAGTTGAAGAGTGACAAAGCCTTGCACAGTGGTCGATATGCCGTGTCTTAAATGCACCACGTGCAAGCTTCATCATTGCATAATTGTCTTCATTTGATGTACGTGCTGAAGACAAACATGCAATCTCATCAGGCTTGTAGCTCTTGAATTTTTCTGCTATAAGTGCAATTGCTTCATCCCATGTCGCTTCTACGAACTTACCATCCTTTTTAATCAGGGGAACGGTCAGACGTTCTTCACTGTTTACGAATTCATAGGCGTATGTGCCCTTAGGGCATGTCTTGCCTTCGTTTACAGGTGAACGCGTATTTGGAATTGACCCGACTACCTTGCCGTCTTTTACGACAAGATTGAAGGTACAGCCTGTACCGCAATAGGGACAGGTTGTCGGAACAAAATTAACGTCCATAATAGTTTACCTCTTATCAATGAAAAGTCAGAAATTACTTTTATAAATATTGTCATTTTTTTTGGGAATACTGGTGGAAAACGGAGTTGTATACGTGATAATCTAAAATACACAGTTTTTAAGAAAAGTTTACAAATCTATTTTGTTAACTTGATTTATTAATCATTAATTGAAAATTTGTTGGAAAAATGAAAATTTGACTATAAATAAAGCCTAAAAGCCTTTTGCGCGGCTTTATTGCACGCCTTATTTGATATGCAATACTAAATATCAGAATAGAATCTCTGTCTAAACCTCAAGACTACAACCAGAATCGTCAGCGAATACAGGACCTGCATAAAAATACCAGTACTGAATTCACCCCAGGGATTGAATATAATCAGCGAATACAAAGGTGCAAGAAGCGCTACAATATCCTTTTTTGGATTCACATATGCAAGTGCACCAAGTACAAATGACGAGAGGATGCACCCGAATACTCCCGAATTTACAAGCAGAGGATCATTTTGAAAGATAATTCCAATAATTATTCCCAGAAATGCTATAACAGGGACTAAAACCCAGGCATTTTTTTTACTTCTCAGGCATTGAGATATTGACGAGATCATATCTATCACATAAATTTGCAGTAAAATGATTTAAGATGATACAATTTGTCTGAAATTAATCAGATTTCTTCTTACGATCTGTTTTCCGGATTATTACGGCATTTACAACAGGTTCGCCGACCAGAACATACCGTTTGATCACCTGACCGTAAACCTCCACATAGTCATCAGTATTGATATCCTCTTTTGGAGAGGTGAACATTTTGACGGAAATCTGACCCGTCCGATCAGCAACATGATACTGTGGACGATTGAGTGATTTAAACATCACCTTCTCAACTATTCCCTCAAGCCGGACAATATTGCCAATAGATGATGAAGTGATCGCATTTACACGAGTATTGCGGGCTTCCGCCTCATACATAGGTTCAAGACCTGTATACTGACTCTGACTCATATAATTAAGCAACAGAGGTATCAGCAACAATCCCAAAAGCGAAGGTACAGCCCAGATCAGAACATAATAATCGCCACTTGCAACCACATAGGATGCAAGAAAAAAGGTGAGGAGTGCCAAAACACCAAGATTGATGATTGAGATCCTCACTCTGGTTCCTTTGATTTTCATCCAATTATATTTGTTTTAGTTGTTCTTATTTGGCAGCTTCGATCTCGTCCCTGAAGGAATACCAGTAGAGAATTCCAACAAAGACCATTCCGCCAACAATGTTTCCGATAGTTACGATAATGATGTTGTTTGTCCACATCGTAACCCAGTTGAGTCCTGCAAGTTTTGCCGCCCCAATTGAAGCAATCTGATCAGCAGAAAGATACGGAGCTGTCAGAATACCCGCAGGGATGAAGTACATATTTGCAACACAGTGCTCAAATCCGGAAGCAACGAAAGCCATGATCGGGAACCAGATTCCAACGATCTTGCCAATTGCATCATCGGCACAAATTCCAAGCAGAATTGCAAGGTTAACGAGCCAGTTACAACAGATTGCCTTTAAGAATGCCGAAAACATTCCAAAGAAACCAACATATGCAGTCTTACCTGCAGCGATACTTGCCGCAGTTACACCAAATGCTGTTGCTGCACCACCGGCTGCGGACCAGCTTGTCAGAGGGCCGTATGCCATGAAGAATGCATAGACCAGCGAACCGATCAGGTTTCCGATATATACCCAGACCCATAAATTCAATACCGAGGCCCAGCTGACCTTGTGGATGAATGCAGCCATAGGGGCAAACATTGCATCGCCGGTAAACAGTTCAGCACCAGTAAGAACTATGATAATAAGTCCGACTGGGAAAACTGCTCCCAAAACAAGTTTTGCAATTCCTGCGCCAAGTGTTGCTGCAACACCTGTTGCACAAACTGTTGCCAGTCCGGCACCCATTGCAATATATGCTCCGGCCATGAATCCACGAAGGAGCATATTCCATGCAGGCATGTTTACTTTATACTTGCCCGCATCTCCAGTTTTTGCTACTATAGTAACAGGGGGATGAAACACCATACTTTACAACCTCTTAATGCCTCTATTTGCATTGTGAAACCTATGCATTAATTATAGGCAATTTAAATTCTCAGAATTTCAATATTAAACCTTTCCATATTATCACGCCAAATTAGCAAAATTCCATTAAATAATCAGGCCCTCAACAACATACATCTGCCAATATTCATTAACAGAGATTAAAAGTTAAATTGTTTTTATGAAGGTTGACATCTGGCACGCATAATAGCCTCACCTTTCTGAAGGAATTATTGATGTGCAGTAATGCCTCACGGCATAGTTTTCCTGATGCATAAGAATCAATAAAATTTAACGGGCATATCAACATAACTGACAACCCGGCACCCTATTCGAATATTAAAAAGCAAAATGAATTTTTTCTGAAAAATATCAGGCAATTTTCTCCAGCAGACCGGTTTCAAGATCATAATAGATTCCATGAATCTCAAGATCCCCTCTCTCAATTGCTTCACTAACCATATAATAGCCCTTTAGATTTTTCAGCTGCCGGTTTATATTTGCAATTTCAATAGCTTTCATCTTTTCTGCAGGACCAATGCTCGAATCCACGTCATCAAGAACAGCTTTTGCATTCTCAAGCCATCCGGGAATAAATCTGTCCCCGGAACTGCTCTCCGATACCATCGCTTTCATAGCCCCACAATTTGAATGGCCGCAAACTACAATGTCTTTCACCTTAAGATGGTTCACTGCATATTCAAGGACAGTAGCAATATTCAGGTCATTCCCGGGAACAAGATTTCCGATGTTCCTGTGAACGAATATATCTCCCATATCTGCAGATGTAATCCTCTCCGGATCAACCCTAGAATCAGAGCATGCAATCCAGAGTGCCTTTGGACTCTGACCCCTGGACAGAGCAGCATAATGCTCTATCTTTTGTTTAAAATCAGTCTCTACAAATTTTTTGTTCCCTTCCAAAAAATCCTCAATCATATTTACTCACAAAATTTTCTTTATGATTAATGGTATTTTATAACTGGCATTCGTATTGAGACATCCAAAAATAAAAAATATTACTAAAAAGAACGGAAATTGCCCGAAAAAAGACAGAATAAAAAAAATATATGACCGATATTTAAGCAGTGTAATTACTCCTGACCAAAGATATTGAATATCTGGTCGTCCCCGGTATCGTTGAGACGCTTTCTCTCCGCGGGCTCTTCGACAAGTGCGAGGACCGGGAGATCGAGGTTGACACCGGGTTCATATCCAAACATCTCCTGCATCTCAAGCTGCAGTGAGTGCATGAAGAGTGCATTTGGTATGTCCATTGCACAGAGTTCCTGGCACTGCCCACAGTTAACACAGGAGTCTGCAATATGCGAATAGCGAATTAAGTGGAACATAAACGGCGGTGTTACGTCCCCGGGATCCACGAGATGCTCCTTCTTTGTCGAACACTCGACACAGTAGCAGATGGGGCAGTTCTCGATACACTGATAACACTTGATGCACCTTGAGGTCTGGTCCATGATATAGTCGAGACGCTTTCTGCCCTCGCCGAGCTTCTCGAACTGCTCCTTGCGGCACTTGTCACCGAGCTTGAACATTGCACCCTCGACCTTTCCACGGATATCCAATGCAGGTCCAACAGGTTTGGTAGTCTCGATTGCCTTTCCGTTTGCCTTTGTAACGAGTTCGGCACCCTTGTCAGAACAGACTTCAACAAAGGTCGCCTTTCCTGCCTTGTCTCCAATAACTCCCCAGTTACCGCAGGCAAGATCACACTGCCGAGGGATCTTTGTCTTGCAGCGCTGGCAGTTTGCACGGCGGCCGTATCCTTCCTCTTCAAGCTCGTCGATCTTGATTCCCTTGTGCTCGCCGTCTTTTGTGATTACGATAAACTGACCTTTGTCGATCTCTTCTTTTACAATATCATCGGGATTGAGACCGAACTTCTCCTCGATCATTACCCGTGCATCAATCGGGCTCACGGATCCTCCACAGTTAAGACCGATTGTGAGAACATTCTCGATCTTAATCTGCTGCCTCTTGACGAGTTCGTAGAATGCCTTTGCATCACAGCCCTTCATGGTAACAGCGATCTTCATGTCGCGTGCACCATTGAGGTACTTCTTGATGAGTTTGGGCATAAGAAGCGTACCGCAGTGGAGTGAACCTGCACATTCTGCGATCATTTCAGGGTCTGTTACAAGTATAGGCTGGGCATCGTAGAGATCCACTCCCTTCTTTACTGTAAGGACACCATCAACTTCTCCGCTTTCAAGAGCGTATTTTAACAGAGCTGTTACTGCACCACCGCACTCTCCCCTATCGAGAGCGCCGGAATCTTTTGCCCATGCCCAGAGCATGTCACCTTTTGCCGCCATCTTCAGGCCTCCTTTTCAATCTTTGCAGCAATTGCCTTGTCTCCGCCAGTAATCTTGCAGATACATTCTCCGCCAAGACTCATCGTCGGAACGAAAATTATTCCCTGATCAACATCCTTCGATACCTTAACCATTGCACTGATACTTCCTTTTTCACTTGACACGGAAACCATCTGGCCGGACTTGACATCAAGCTCCTTTGCATCGGCAGGGTTTACTTTAACGAATATTGCAGGGATCTCCTTTACAAGTGAATGACAGTTCTCCGAGAGAGTGCCGGATGCCCCGTACCCGTGCCATACAGTAGGTCCGGTTACGAGTGCAAAGGGATATTCGCCTCCTGCCGAGACTGCTGCTGGTTCAGCGCATTCGGCGATTACGGCCGCCTTTGCCTCTTTTACAAATCCGTCCTTCTGGAGAGCATCGTATGAGAGGTCCCCGTACATCTCATTGAAGATGGCTTCAGCCGACTCGTATGCAATTGATCCACCAAGCTTTTCGGCAACCTCAGATACAATCTGCCAGTTTGCCTTAACACCCTCTGCAGGCTCCTGTGCCTTTCTTACGAGCTGGATACGGCGCTCTGCGTTTGTAACGGTTCCGTCGACTTCTGCATATACTGCGGCAGGAAGAACAACATCAGCTGATTTTGCAGTTCCTGACAGGAATGAATCCTGAACTACTACAAATCCACCTTCGATGGGTCCGAGATCCTCGCCCATTACATAATATGCCTTGTATTCCTTTCCGAATATTTCACCAGCAGGTGCAACCCCGATATCAAGCGCCCCTCGTGCATTCGACTGAGAAGGAAGTGCACAGAACGTTGCTCCCTTCTCATCTGCAAGAGCCTTTGCAGCCGCTGCGACTGCGGCTTCATAGTATGTAACGCCAATAGAGTAGAGAACAACTATCGAGCTGCCTTCAACAAATGCTGCAGCTTCTTTGACTGCCTCAATCTCTCCGCCAGGTGCGGCCTTTACAAACTCGTCTGCGAGTTTTGCCATCGAACTGTTGATTGAGTCGACCGTAATTATCTTTGCGCCGTTGTCTTTTGCATTTGCAATTCTGCGGGCGATAAGCGGGTGTGACTCAAAGATATTTCCTACGGCTACAATGCAGTCTGCCTTTGCGATATCTCTGATGCTTCCTGCGGATGCATCAACACCCGTTGCTGCACAGCTTGTGAAATTCTCGGTCTTGAATACATCTGATGCAAGCTTCTTGAGAGAGTAGATATCCTCGTTTGTTGCGTTTGCAGAAGCGAATACTGCGACATCCCCTCCGGATACTCCCTTAAGGCCGTCTGCAACAACTGCGAGTGCATCATCCCATGATGCCTCGACGAGTTCATCTCCCTTCTTGATAAGGGGAGTCGTAATTCTTGCTTCACTATTCACGAGCTCATATGCGTAGTGACCTTTCTGGCAGGTTTTGCCATCACATACGGGTGAGCGCTGGAACGGAGCTACCCCGGCAACCCTGCCGTCTTTTACAACAAGATTGAAGGAACAGCCTGTTCCACAAAACGGACATACTGTTGGTACGTATCTTAATTCCATAGTCTATACCTCAGAACACCAAAGTTTTGGATTTCGTATTATTTAAAAACCGTGTTTGGCTAACCTAAACGTGCGGAATAGCAGTGGAATATATATCCTACGAGGATGAAAATAATACAGGATGAAAAAAATTCTTATTCCAGGGATGATCTCCGATATCATCTATAATGGAGTATCAGGAATGGATGGCGCCATATTTGGAGATGCAAAAGAATGTCCGGAATGCAGCGGGACCCTCGTGCCGCATGACAATAAAAAGAAGAGATTTGCTACAGTTATTGAACATGGTGCAAAACGTATGATCTACGTAAATGTAAGAAGATTCAGGTGTAAGGCATGCGGCAAACTTGTCTATGCAAGATCCCCTTTTTACCCGGATATCAGAATGGGTAGCCCAATAGTCGACTTCTGCATTGCAAATACAGACTACTTTACTTACAACCACATATCGAAGATCCTGAAAAGCATGCGTATTCTTGTAGATCCTAAAACTATTGGAAATTATGAAGCGCTTAACCTTCCAAAACCGCCCTCCATAGAGATTTCAAAGGCCCAGTTCCCGGTATCCCTATTAAATCTTTCAAACATGGGAGTCCCCGGAGAAAATCCAACAAAAAACGCAGTAATGCTTGATCTCTTTATAAACAAAAATAAAAAGGATTAAATCCCGTTTTTTTCTTCAAGATAAGTTCCATCATAAGGGCAGTATAGTTCATTTCCGGAGGTAGTCCACCCACATACAGGACATATTCTGGATCTTTTGGGAGAACCAAGAAGCGGAATCACCGGGATGAAAAGAAACATGAAGAAGAATGGCAGTCCTGCCAGAAACAGGACTGCAGATAATGCCAGGGAGCCTGCAAGCAGCGTCAGGCTTAGAATATACCGGTTCGTTCTGCCACCTCACAAACCGCCTGCGCAGGGAGGGCGTCGGGATACAGGCCTTTATCACGTGAAAGATTATCACAGTCAAATATGCCGGAGATTATATGCGATCCTATACCCGCGGAAATTATCCCTTTCGACCCGGTTTCATCCATAACTCTCTCAACCTGCTCTTCTATAAGATTTATCTGTTCATTGAAGAATGCCTCTGCGATCTCAATAGCACCGGACTTTCCTATCTCCTCAAGATCAGAACATACAACCCTTGAGAGTCTCTGGAGCGACGCTCCACAGGATGTTTCCGCCCCATCAGGTGTCGGTACCGTATAGTCGTCCTCATCGATATTGCCAAGTACAAGATGGGCATCCGCACTCTGGGCAAAATACTCGCTGCTCACGAGAGTTTTGAAACCGTTTAAAACAACAGACCTGAGAAGCGACGGCACCGTTGACCTCAGTGTGCCGGTATAAACAAGGTACCCCTTTCTCAGACGATCAAGATCGGTCATTCCTTTAAGCGATTCAAATGAGTTAAGCGGGACGATATCAGTCGTAGTGCTCCCAAAATCGACGAGGATCTTATCATCATATCTCTCCCGAAGGAAATCTGCAGATGCCAGCCAGTTTGCAGCTGCAAGAAGAGATGTCGGCCCTTCATGAAACTCCCCGTCAGTCCCGTAGAAAAGGGAGTCTGGAATCGCTTTCTTTACAGATTCAACTATGAACCCGATACCTTCATTTTTGTTGGAGAATCCGTCGGCAAGTTCGCCGCTCATCACAACAGCCGCCTTCTTACCGCAATAAGGCTCCAGGATCTCAGTAAGCGGCGCCTTCTGCCACATGGGACAGTAATGGATCGTCACTGAATCTTTCTCAAAAACCTTCAGGTTGGCGCCGCCCACATCTATACCGATAATTTCACTCAATTTTCTTCACCTCACCTTTGGTGTCGAAAGACACTCTGCCGTTTAAGTGTACTGAATCCGGGACATTGCCCTTTGAAGACTCCACAAGAATATCGGCAATTTCCTCCTCCATGATCGCACAAATCCCAACAAGGCTAGTTGTAGGGCGGGGGTTCACATCAACGACATATATCTTATCTGCGACTACCACATCAACTCCGGTATACCCCTGGCACCCGAGAACATTCAGGGATTTCACGGCGGTTTCTATTATCTCATCCTTTCTCGCATGGTCGACAGGAGTTTCTCCGCCCCGGTAGAAGAACCGATCCCCATCTCTTTCAATATACTGCCTGTTTAAAGACAGGACAAGGGGCTCTTTGCCGCTGTAGGAAAGGCAGACATCACCGGTGATACGTCCCCCTACAAGGCTCACGCTGATATTTTCGCCTGCAATAAACTCCTGTCCGAACTCCCCTTCTTCCGGATCTCCATTCGACAGTCGCATATTCTGCCCGTCCACGCCGTTGATCTTTTTTATAAGCCTGGATCCCTGATCAAGCTCTTTTGGGACAGCGACACCATGCGAAGCGAGCAGGGCACCAGTCCTCTTTTTATTCGAGCATAGTGCAACATTCAGGCTGCCACACCCTATATTTCGGGTATTATCCTCCACAATCTTTGTGAATCTCCCAAGGATGTCATCGGGTGCGATTACAAGGCCAACGTCGCATTCTGGTGCGATTCGTCTCAACTCTTCTGCAAAGTCCCCTTTATCGGGAGATAAAACTTCATACCCGCAGCGCTCAAAGCTCTCGCTGAGCACTCTGTGCATCGCCGCTCCCTCGGGTGCAAGTCCGGGATCATTGAATACGGTATATTCGGCAATGAGCGCCTTCATTCCATTAAAGTTGATCACCAAAACACATGAGCATGACGATTGGGATAATATATTATTGGGCCTTGTAGAAATCCTATGAATGTGCATTCTCGAAGGCGGTTTTTTAAGAAGCCGGGCTTAAATTTTTTTGATAATGAAACATGTT
>JAFGKW010000057.1 GCA_016928355.1 Methanomicrobiaceae archaeon | reverse complement strand
GCTCTTTTCATGCAATCTCCTGAACCAGAGTACTTATAGCAACTGGGAATCGGTATTCGACGGTCTGCATATCCTGTTGGGATTTGATACCTATGGAGCCATAGCTCCTGACCAGGGGTCGCAGTTCGTAAACAGGATGACAGGGACAGGGACTTATGATGAGACTCAAATCCGGGGGGCTTGGAGGGAAACGCTAAAACATACGATTGATGACGCTTCGATAAATGGAGCGTACATGTGGGCCGATCCGAGTGGGAATGATTATCTCCCTGGATTCGGGCAATATTATAAACCGGTTAAGGATGGCAGTGGGCATTACGCTATACAATGGGAGTATTTTGATTGTAAGTCATAGATTTTGGTGATTATCATGGAGAAAAATTATATATTGAAATTAGCATTAATCGCTATTGTTACTATAGTAATTATTTCGGCATGGGGATTGAACATCGTCTCTCTCGCTGAAGAGAAAAAAACGACGGCTCAACCAGACACAAATTTTGATTATTCAGGAAATGAGGTGGCAGGGTGGGCATCCTATAACATAGTTTTTGATGAATCATTCCCCAAGAGTGAGGAAAAGATTGTTGTCTACAAAGATTTGCCTCAACATTATACACGTGAAGACATTATATCCCTTGGAGAGAAGTTTGGTTTTAGTTCAAAGGATAAAATCAAAGAAGGCACTGAAGGATTTGGTATTATGAAAGATGATCATAGTATGCATGCATATCTGTTTAACACGGGGTCCATCGAATATACCAACACAAATCGTGCTCATACTATCAATCCCTATGATATCCCGGGAAATCTTCCTTCTGATGAAGAGGCGATTAAGATCGCAACGGAATTTCTGGAGGAACGTGATCTCCTGCCTGAAGGTGCGGTATTAAGCGGAGTCACTCATGGAAAGATCTACACGCTGGTGAGGGACGGTGAAGATACCGTTGACTGGGAAGATGTTCAGGTATGGTATGGTCGTGTTCTCAATGGTGTGGAGGTTAAAGGTACAAAAATCAGTATAGATGTGGGTGGAGGAGGAGATATCATAGACTTCTACTCCAACTGGAGGATCTATGAACCTTACGCGGAGCTTCCCGTGAAGTCCCCGGAAGAGGCCTTTGAAGAATTGAAGAGCAAAGGCGTTTATGTGGGAATGAACAGCAAGGATTCGATTGTATCAATCGATGAGGCGTATCTGGCGTACCATTCCCTTCCAGGTGCATATACCGAAGAATATCTCGAACCGGTCTGGGTCTTCAAGGGAAATGTGATGGCCGACGGCAAAGCGGTGATGGCGGTTGAGGAATACATCCCGGCGCTTGAGGAGGTTCCTGAGTTATAAAAATCCCCTCTTGTTTTTATTTTGGAAAACGGCAATATATCAGGTTATCAGTATAATTTTACGCTCCTGAAACCTGAAAAAGAACCATTAAATTGAAATTGATAATGAAAAGCGCAGTATTATTTATTCATCAGCCAGGCATAAGCAGAAAGAGCCGCCTTTGCCCCCTCACCTGAAGCGATTATCACCTGCTTGCTCTCCACGTTTGTAACATCGCCTGCGGCAAATATGCCTTCCCGTGAAGTTCTTCCGTTATTATCTGTAATAATCTCGCCTTTTTCATTGAGATCTATGAATCCCTTTACAAATCCGGTATTTGCATCATGACCGATTGCCAGGAACAGACCGTCTGTATCAAGCTCAAGCTCTTCATTTGTATTTCTTTCCCGGATTGTTATCCCTTTAAGCAGATTGTTTCCCTTAAGTGCCGATACTACGTAATTTGTATAGGTTTTAATATTCCCTATTCCTTCATACTGCCGGAGATATATCTCATCAGCCCTGATTTTACTCCTAACAATGAGGTTTACCTGTTTTGCAAGACCGCTCATCTCTATTGCAGTTGTAAGAGCGTAGTTGCCTCCGCCGACAATAGTGACTACCTTATCCCGGAACAGCGGCCCGTCACATGTCGAGCATATGCTTATCCCGTGTCCGATGTATTTATCTTCATCAGGGATTCCAAGCCACCTTGGATTTACACCTGTTGCAATAATTACGGCACCTGCTTCAAATTTCTCTTCAGAGGCGGTATTTACGATAAATTTTCCGTTTTTCTCTTCGATCCCTGCAGCTTTGTCTATTTCAATATCAATATTCTCATCTCTGACCTGCTCTTCAAATTTCTGCATCAGGTCGCCTCCGGAAATCATCCGGAATCCCATATAATTCTCAATAGCCCACGATTCAAGTGCCTGTCCGCCAATATCTTCAGTAATTATCATGCACTTCAGCATCTTTCTTGCCGCATATGCAGCTGCGGTAAGTCCTGCAGGCCCCCCGCCAAGAATAATCACATCAATATCTCCTTTATCCCCTGCATTACCGAATAGTTCGTTCAGTCTCCTGATGTCATAACCAATAATAATCTCGTCATCCACAACAGTTACGGGTACGGCATACTGGCCCGAGATCTCAACCATTTCTTTTGCAGCATCAATATCCTCTCCCACATCAATATTCTGGTATTTTATCCCCTGTTTGTCGAGAAATGCCTTTAACAGACGGCAGTACTGGCACTGGCTGGTTGAATAAACTTTAACGTCCGGCATAGTAACTGCTATTTTCATCAATTTATTTAAATGTGTTATGTGGAAAATGGTTCAGGGGGTCAAGGGAATGCCCCCTCCTTTTTGCTTATTCGATCTCTCTAAACATTCTTCCCGGAACACCACATATGGGGCATTTCTCAGGTGCTGAATCGAACTCTATATTCCCGCAGACCGGGCATAAAAGGACTTTTGAGATTTCCAGGTCTTCATCACTGGAGATAGCCTCAAGCGCTTTGGTGTAATTTGCCGCATGAACCTCCTCGGCTTTCATGGCATGGGTGAAGATCGTAACTGCCTCAGAGTCATTTTCTGATTCAGCCTCTTTGATAAAGGAGGGATACATTGTGGTGTATTCAGATTTCTCCCCTTCAATTGATTTTTTCAGGTTGTCTTCAGTGGAATTTACTTCCTGCAGGAGGAAGAGGAGTCTTTTTGCATGAATCGCCTCAGCTTCCGATGCTGCCCGAAACAGCTTTGCCACATTGGAATAACCTTCCGCATCTGCTTTCTCAGAAAATATTTTGTACTTTCTGTTTGCCTGTGATTCGCCTGCATAGGCCTCTGCTGCATTTTCTTTTGTTGTCATAAAAATATCTCCGTTATAGCTCTGATTTCATAATTGAGCTTAATAATATTTATCTGATACGGGTATGTAAAAAAAGTGAATATTTATTCTTCCATGGTCGAGAGGTCACCGGGATCTTCTCCCATCTCCCGGGCCTTAAGGACACGCCTCATTATCTTTCCGCTTCTGGTTTTTGGAAGTGATTCGACAAATTTAATCTCAGAGGGCATGGCAATCGGACCGAGAGTCATTCTTACATGATATTTAAGCTCATTTGCGAGTTTATCGCTGCCTGTAAACCCGTCGATGAGTATTACGAATGCCTTGATAATATTGCCCTTGACCACGTCCGGCAGACCGATTACAGCAGCCTCGGCAACAGCATGGTGTTCAACCAGCGCAGATTCAACCTCTGCAGTACCAAGA
Source organism: Methanomicrobiaceae archaeon (assembly GCA_016928355.1). GTDB lineage: Archaea > Halobacteriota > Methanomicrobia > Methanomicrobiales > Methanomicrobiaceae > Methanolacinia. The sequence goes on along the minus strand of JAFGKW010000057.1, from coordinate 11,942 downwards.
TTATGTCCTGCAATTATGATGACGTCATCCGATCTTCCAATAACCTGTATATAGCCATCACTATCTTTGACAGCAAGATCACCCACCAAAAAAAAGTCACGGATCTGATTCCAGTACTGGGTGTATCTCTCTTCATTACCCCAGATTGTCCTCATCATTGAAGGCCACGGGTACTTTATTACAAGAAGCCCTGTCTCGCCCGCATCTTTGGGATTTCCTTCACTGTCGACAACATCGGCAATTACACCAGGTATTGGTTTTCCTGCGTATCCGGGCTTCATGTTTTCGCCGACAGGTGTTGTTATCATGTGCATTCCTGTTTCAGTCTGCCACCATGTATCAAGGATCGGAGCCTTACTTTTTCCAACGACACTATAAAACCATTCAAAGGCCTCCGGGTTCAGCGGTTCACCGACGGAGCCAAGGATCCTGATGGAATCAAGATTATAATTATCCGGCCATTTGTTTCCGTACTTCATAAACATCCTGATAGCTGTCGGTGCGGTGTAGAATATTGTAACTCCGAAATCCTCGATCATATCCCACCATACTCCGGCATCGGGATAATCCGGAGTTGTCTCGCTTATAAGGATAGTCGTTCCAAAGAGCAGGGGCCCATATACGATGTAACTGTGGCCGGTAATCCATCCCGGATCGGCTGAACACCAGTGGACATCTGTATCCTTCATATCCAGGACATATTTACAGGTGTAATAAGTCCCGACCATATATCCGCCGCAGGTATGGAGAATACCCTTGGCACTGCCTGTTGTTCCACTTGTATAAAGGATAAACAGCGGGTCTTCCGCATCCATGACCTCGGGTTCGATGAAGTTCTTCCTCTCTTCCATGAGGTCATAGAAATCGATCTCGATCTCCGTGTATAGTTCGGTCCTTGGCCTGGTTCTCCTGTGAACTATAACCTTTTCAACTGCGGTATGAATTATTGCCTCATCGACAATCGATTTCAGGTCGATTCTCTTTCCTCTTCTGAAACTTGCATCTGATGTGATGACGAACCTGGATTGCGAGTCCCTGATTCTCGAATGCAGTGACTCTGTTCCAAACCCTGCAAAGACAACATTGTGTACAGCACCTATTCTGGCACATGCAAGCATGGCTATGACCTGTTCAGGGATATTTGGCATATAGATACATACACGATCTCCCTTCCGGGCTCCAAGATTTTTCAGTCCGTTTGCAAACCTGCAGACCTCTCTGAAAAGCTGTCTGTAGGTCATAATTCGTTCGCTGCCGTCATCTCCCTTCCAGATAAGGGCTACCTTATTTCTCTTTTCAGTGTTTAGATGCCGGTCAAGGCAGTTGTGGGTAATATTGCATTTTGCACCTGTGAACCATTTTGCTTTGGGGTGATTCCATTCAAGGACTTTGTCCCATTCTTTGAACCACTCGAGCTCTCCGGCAATTTCAGACCAGAATTTTTCAGGGCTTTCTATGAACCTGTCGTAGGCGGCATTATAGTCGCCCATATTGGACACTTCCCTGTATTCGGCTGCCGGTATGTATTCTTTTGTAATTTGTGTATTTTTATTCACAGTGATGTTATCAGACTCCCTCAGGTATTATACATAATTAATAGTGTAAATTGATAAAAAAACTGTCGGTCGAACTTATAATCGTCAATTGTCGAATAAAATTTGGTTTGTCATGCCAAAAGAAAACCACTGCATTAATCTTCCTGTGGCAATAAAACAAAATTATTGTGGTGCAGAGGGGAGCGATGAAACCACTCAGGGAGATCCGAAATGTAGATCGGCCCAGAGAAAAAATTGCAAGGCTCGGCGTTGAGAACCTTTCCAACATCGAACTGATTGCAGCTATTATCGGACGCGGAATTCCGGGCAGGGATGTGAACGCAATATCGGCAGATATCGAAAAGGTACTTGAAAATCGCAGGGGGTGTCCTTTATATGAAGATTTTCTTGCTATAGGGGGAGTAGGGACGACAAAGGCCTCACAACTTGTTGCAGCCTTTGAGCTTTCAAGGAGGTATTCGGGAGGAAGTCATTTTAAGATTGAAAAACCCTCGGATGTTCTTCCGCTGGTTGATTATCTGAAATTAAAAAAACAGGAATATTTCATCTGTATTACGCTAAACGGTGCAGGTGAACTTATCGAGCAGAGGGTTGTCACCGTCGGGCTTTTGAATCACAGTCCGGTCCACCCAAGAGAGGTCTTTGCCGATGCTATTACCGACAGGGCGGCATCTGTCTTGTTTGTTCATAATCACCCTTCAGGAAGTCCGGAGCCTTCAGTTCAGGATATCGACATAACCAAAAGGTTGTGTGAGGCTGCAGAGATCCTCGGGATAAGCGTTTTGGATCATATAATTACCGCAAAAAGAGGTTATGTTAGTTTTAAGGAGCGGGGTTTAATCTAAGAATACTTCTCTTTATTCTCAATAATTTCATTACACATCTCAAAGCTTTTGTTATATGCAGTCTCCAGAACACCCGGTTTGGATTTAATATCTTTTATTTCATCCATATTGTTCCGGAAGACCCCTCCAAAATACGGGCAGTCGATAATATCGCAGAAGGCATGAGTGGTTAATTTAATCCCGTCAAAGTCATTCTCTATATCCATCCCGCCTATTGAAAGGAGAAGCGTCTTTCTCCATTTTTTCTGTTCTTCGGATATAAATGGCTGGTTTCTTTTATATTTCGCCATGAAATATACCTGGAAACGGTCCATAAACGATTTTAGCTGACCGGGAATTCCCATTGTCATTACAGGAGTTGCAATAATTAGTCCGTCCATTGTTTTAAAGCGTTTGAGGAACGGAGAGAAATCATCGTTGATGTAGCAGGATTCGTTATCTTCACAGTAATAGTATTCCATGCACCCTGAAAAATTCAGTTCGCAGACATTTACCCGGGCAACACTGCATCCTGCATCCTTTGCACCCCTGATTGCTTCATTCAGCAAAACTCCTGTATTTCCTTCGGGAAGAGGGCTTCCCATCAGTGCGATTATCTTTGTGGTCATATCTCCTCATAAAACTTTCAATTATTTAAAACTGGTTTTTTTGTAAAAAAGAATAAATAGAATGTACCTCAATCAAAGTCTGAGGTACAGATTTATGACTGAAGTAAAAAAAGTGAAGGCGGGCGACAAGGTTGGTCCTGGAAAATATGTATGTGTCGACTGTGGTTTTGAATTTGAAATTAATGACACAGGACAGGATCTCCGTAAATGCCCCACGTGTGCATGTGAGATGTACCAGTGTTTCCCGATAACACATATCAGGCCGGATGTTAAGACTCCGGAGGATGCTAAAAACCCTCCAAAGAGGTAGATACCACCAGAAGGAGGTAATAAATTATGGCAAATGTAAAAAGCGAAGGAGAAATTTTCGAATGTGAAATCTGCGGCAATGTCGTAGAAGTCGTTGAAGTCGGCGGCGGAGAACTTGTCTGCTGCGGTGAACCTATGTCTCTGCAGGAGGAATAAAAAATGTCAGGAATGAAAGATCTGGAAGGAAAGATTGGAAAGGTGCCTGTGATATTCAGGGAACTTGCTGAAAAGAACCCGGAGATGCATGAGAAGATACTGGCTCTCGATAATATGATCTGGGACGACGGAGCCCTTACAAGGCAGACAAAGAAAGTGATTGCAATATCAATTGCGGCCGCACTTCGTGACGAACATGCGGTTTACGCACAGATTGCCGGTGCGAAGAACCTGGGTGTAAAGAAGGAAGAGATTGAAGAAGGTCTTCGTGTTGCATTCCTTCTCTCGGGAATGCCGGCCTATGTATATGGCAAGACAAAACTCGAGGAAGCCTACAAGTAAGAGTTTTTATCATGAATGAAATAGGAGAAACTAGCTATTTTCCAAGAATGCCTGTTCTTGGAGAAAAAGCTCCTGATTTTCAGGCTGTAACGACCCACGGTCCCCTGAAGCTCTCAGACTTTGAGGGATCATGGGTCATCCTGTTCTCCCATCCTGCAGACTTTACTCCTGTGTGTACTACAGAATTCATCGGCTTTTCTGAGATTTACGATGAATTAAAGTCGTTGAATACGCAACTTGTCGGACTCTCGATAGACAGTGTTCATTCACATCTTGCATGGGTAAGGAACATTAAGGAAAAGATGGGAGTCGAGATTAAGTTCCCGATAATCGCCGATCTTGATATGAAGGTGGCAGGATTATACGGGATGGTGCATCCCGGTCAAAGCGCCACTGCAGCGGTAAGAGCGGTGTTCTTTATCGATCCACTGGGAATCCTGAGAGGAATGCTGTATTATCCGCTTTCAAATGGCAGGAATATGCAGGAGATATTAAGGCTGCTGAGAGCTTTCCAGACCAGTGATGAGCACCATGTTGCAACACCTGCCAACTGGCAGCCTGGTGACAAGGTCATAGTCCCTGCACCTTCAAACCAGAAGGATATGGATCAGAGGCTCTCTGAAGGGTATGAGTGCAAAGAATTCTATCTCTGCTTCAAAGAGATCTGAATTTCCAACCCAAAATTCTTTTTAACTGTCGGTTCAAATTAAGCTCTGTATTATGGAAATCTCCGTACTGGCAATAGCCGGGAGTCCCCGAAGGCACGGAAACTCCGAGGATCTGCTTGACTATGTTCTGGAACCATTATCCCCCTATCCGGATGTAAAAGTGGAAAAGATAGCCCTCTCAAAGTTGGATGTAAATCCCTGCAGGGGCTGTAACACCTGTGAAAAGGAGGGTATCTGCGTCATTAAAGATGACATGAAGATGCTTGAGGAAAAGATAACAGAGGCGGATGTGATTATATTGTCATCCCCGATATACTGTATGGGCCTCTGTGCACAGGTAAAAGCACTTGTGGACCGGATGCAGGTGTTCAGGTCACGGAGATATATTCTTAAAATGCCGATCGTTCCTCCGGATAAAAAAGGAAAAAAGACAGGATTATTTATATCCACCGCCGGGCAGGACTGGGACTGGGTCTTTGACGGAGCTGTACCGTCGGTTAAATGTTTCTTCCACCTTGCCGGTATCCGTGATAATGGCATGTATTATCTTATGATAAATAATGTCGATAAAAAAGGGGAGATTAAAGCACATCCTGATGCAGGGAAGCAGGGTCGGAAAGCAGGTGTGGATCTGATAGAAAAAATGCGCAGATTGCAGGAGGACTGAAAACATATGTCTGTAAGTGTGCTTGGGATATCCGGTAGTCCCAGGAGAAATGGAAATACAGAGAAACTTCTTGATGCATTCTTAAAGGGAGCTGAAGATGCCGGGGGGGATGTAGAAAAGATTGTCCTGAAAAAACTTCGTTTCAGGAGCTGCATGGGATGCAATAAATGTCATAACACTGGAATCTGTGTCGTAAAGGATGATCTGACTCCAGTACTTGAAATGATCGCAACAACAGATGTTCTTGCACTTTCTTCTCCGATATATTCAATGGGAATCACCTCCGAATTGAAGGCGCTTATCGACAGGGGCCAGTATCTATGGGCCAGAAAATTTGTGCTGAAAGATCTTGAATTCAGTGCAGAGCATATAAAACTTCATAAGGGATTATTCATCTCCACTGCCGGCCAGGATACTAACGATGTCTTTTTGGGAGCCTATCCGGTCCTTACCGCTTTTTTCAATGATTTTGGGATAGAATATTATGATAATATCATTGTTAAGGGAATGGATCGATGGGGCGGAATCGACGGCCATCCTGACGCACTAAAAGGAGCTGAAGAGAAGGGTTCGGAGATTGTTATGCTCATTGAAGAAATGAAAGAGAAAGAAAAAAAGGAATAAAGACTACCTTTGCGATATCAATAATATAGAGGACTTTTTAGGAATGTATCATTTTTTGCGTAAAACCGTTCCGGATGAGAAAATAATGAAATCCGGGGAATTCATTAGCAGGAAGAGAAAACTGCTCGAAAAGATAGATCAGGAATCGGCCAGGGTACAGGAGGAAGTGGATAATCTGTCTTTATTTTCCCTGAAGCTGAAATATACTACTCTTATAATTGCGCTGGCGATAGCAGCGCTTATTTTTATATTTATCAGGTCTCCTGTCAATTTTTTCATATACTGGCTGGTTTCATCCTTTGTCTTTCTCATGGTAAACCCGTTTATATTCCTTCTTCCAACCGGGCGTGAAAAAGGGGTTGAATCGAAGAAAGACAAAGATTTTAGCGCCAGGGCGATTTTAAGTGATTTAAAGGGCAGCATGAAGATTATCAGAAAGGAAAAGAAGTTTTTTGCTGAATTCGGCTGGAAGCTCTTTTTTGTAAACTGCCAGCCTCTTGCCCCGGGTTTCATCGGTATATTCTTTTTAAGCATTGTCTTTGGAACAATACTTTTTACCGGTAATATTTTTGACAGGTATACTTTTGCAACCCTTCTTGTTCAGTGCTTTGCAATTATTGTCTTTTATGCAGGTATCTGGTTTGTACGACCTCATTCAGAAGAATTCATGTCGAACCTCCTTGGGCTTAAGGTCCGTGTAAAGGAAAATTATCGCTCAGGTATGGTGACCTTCTTTAAGTATGTACTGGTTGTCGCGGTATTTGCAGCCGTCGGTGGAGTTGTAATGCTGCTGGCACTCCTGCTTCCAGGCTTTACACTGGGCAGGATTCTTGAGGACGGCTCTGAAACAGAGTTCAAAATAATTTTTTTCATTGTAGTGTTCATTTCCCAGGTTATACTTGTCAGGTATATACAGGGAGGATCGAGCCGCAGGATCGTGGGTAATTTCCTAAGGGTAAAACAGCTTTATCTTGAAAAATTGCGGAGTATAATGTATTCCGTGGAACCCGTCGGATTGGCAGATGAAGATGATGTTACTCCGGAAACCGGAGAGACTCTGATATCCATTGAGAGATCAGCTCTTGAAATAAATCTTTTCAGGACCGATTATCATAATTTTGCAGGATATTTCCCGGTTTGCCTGATTTCTCCCGATATTAAGGTACTGTTGAAACTCTATCAGTACTATCCCGGGGAAAAAGAGTGACCAGTTATTATAAACTATAATCTATATTTTTATATATGCTAAAATACCTGCCGGGCGGGTATGAAGCAGAGATCAATAGAGGTGTGTAATGAAATTAAATAGATTCAATTTGGGTATTTTCGTCTTTGTGATTTTAATATCCGCGTATATATTTCCGGTTTCTGCCGTTATTCAGGAGACGACGGTTTCAGGGGAAGTGACGAAGATAACCGAAGCAGAAAATGAGATTACCATTTATGCAAATGAGATCTGGAACGGTGAGTCATGGGTGATGTATTCGGTGACATCACTCACAAACCAGAAGCTAAAAGGAGGAGTTCCGGGAGGTAATATATTCAAATATATCAATGTCGGTGACACCGTTCAGGCAACCTTCACCGGGGATGAGCGTGATGTTGTTACATGGGTGACTGTCGCAAGGGTTGAACTTCCGGATTCAAGTTCAAGGTTCTTATCTGATTCGTGGGGTGACCCGTCGAACCTGGTCTCCCCGTTCTTCAACAATTTCAAGCTCTCATATGAAACAATAGCTGACTGCAGCGACTGCTCCGGCTCGTTATGTTTAGCCAAAACTGCCGAAGTTACAGTTTCACAAGGATGGGAAGAGAAGAATTACCTGCAGACAAAGACGATAAATGCCGGAGAAACGCTTATCTTCTCCAGTCCGGAAGGATGTCATTCCGAACTTGTGGTCTCGTTTGTAGAAGGACAAGCTGACTCTGTTGCCTGCAGCGGATATGGAGTAACAGGTCCGCAGCCGTTCTCTAACTTTGGAGTACATCTTGTACAGAAGGGATCGGCAACGGAAGTGACTGCTACACCTTCATCTTCAGTAACAGAAGATGTCACCCAGGCCGCGACTGAACCCGAACCCACACAGTCTCCGGGATTTGCAATGTTTGGGGCGGTTATCGGAATTATGGTTGCACTTTATGCAAGAAAATTCATTTAATTTTTTACCTGTAATTTTTAATTGCATTGTCCCAGATCTTCTTTGCCTTATCAAGATCCAACTCCAGGAACATCCAGAGATACAGGCCATAAAAAAGGACATTTATATGGTCGCATAGCTCTTCCACATCTATGTCCTCCCTGATTTTTCCTTCTTCCCGGAGATGGGTGAGGTATTGCAGGAAATACTCCCTGTCCTTCTTTCCGTCATTTATGATAAAAGCTTTAAGCTCCTCGTCATTTACTGACAGGTTCATTATCTCGAAGGTAAGGACATATCCAAGTTTCTGGTATTCGGCGAAATAGTCAAATATTAGATCAAAAAAGTCCCGGTCTTCCAGTAATTTGCTTCTTTCATTCATCTCATTTTCGAAGTTCTGCCTGTAATACTGGGCCGTCTGGGTGAAAAGGTCACTTTTATTCTTAAAATATGTGTATATAGCGCCTTTACTTATTCCTAGTTCACTGGCGATATCCACCATCTTGGTTGCCTGATAGCCTTTTTTGCAGAATACTTCGAGTGATACTTCAATGATCCTCTTTTTAGCTTCTTCTTTGTATTCGGGTATAACTTTAGGCATATCTTCTCTTTCAGATATGATTGAATTCATTAATTTATATTTTGGTCGGAAAAATAACCACAAGATTTTTTATTGACTAACAGTCATTATTATTTGTGGCAGACAGTAGCTCAATTTATAATGTGTTGATGATATACTGTCAGTTTAGGAAGTGTCCCGGAAGTGCTTAAAAAGGTAATAATTTCAATTTCAATTCTCCTGCTCCTTGCAGGAGCATCTTCTGCCGGTGTATATGAACCGACTGTTATCCTGTCTGACAGTGAGGTTGTTCCATCTGTCCTCATGCCCGGAGATATTGGGATGGTTACTGTTACGCTGACGAATACCGCATCATCTTCGACAACAACGACGAGTGATTCCCTTATCACAACAATAACTGAAGTGAATCCAACTATCACCAGTGTTTTTCTTGACGGCGGCAAGGATATTGAGGTTCTTGGAGGCAATTCAGGTTTTTCCGGAGACCTGGGTCCCCAGCAGTCGGTAAAGATCACTTTTGTTGTCGAGGCACCTGAAACTAAGGGAATATACTACGCTGTACTAAGGGTCAGTGTTAAGGGATCCGAGAATCTCATGTACCCGATCCCGATAAATGTTGATATGCCCGTATCCTCTCTCAGAAAACCAATGCTGATTGTCGGGCAGTCAGGCGACTCTTCACTGGAACCAGGTGAAGATGCCGATGTTGCGATCAGCATATACAACAGTGGTAAAAGCACTGCAGAAGATATCTTCATCCGGGTATCCGAAGATGATCCTTCGCTTGCTGCATCAAAATCACAGACATTTCATATCCCCGGCCTTTCATCCGGGCAATCTGAATCATTCAGTATCACCTTCATCTCCGATACAGATCTGGAGCCGGGTGTCCATGAAATCCCGCTGGAGATATCATATACCGTCGTGGACGGAACAGCAATGACGCAGACAGATGCAATTGCTCTTGATATTAAAGGAAGGGCCGGGCTGAGTATTGCATCCCTTAAGACCGATCCCGTCAGGGCCTCCGGGAACGAACCTCTCGATATTACGATACGTATAGAGAATTCGGGAACGGGTGATGCAAAATCAACTGTAGCAAGGATTGATCTGCCCTTTGAAGGAAACAGGGAGGCCTATATCGGTAAAATAAAACCTGGGAATGACGCTCCGGCAATTTTTTCACTGGACACGGTTTCTGCAGGAGACTATGAATATAACCTTGTAGTCTCGTATGAAGACGACACCGGAATCCACGAATCCGTTTATCTCCTTACGTTGTCGGTAAAGAAGAATAGTGACGGTACAGGTTTGATTATCGTCATGATACTAATTATTGCAGCAGCTGCCGGTGGCTATTACTACTTTGTGTACAGGAAAAACGGGGAAGAGAAGGTTTGATCACCGATGTTTAAGGATCTGAGGGTTTCCACCTTTCTTGCAGCGAGGGCCACCCAGAGGGGTGGAAGAGGGCGGGTATTTATGAATATAATCATAATTGCCCTCGTTCTGACAAACATGATCTTTATGCCTTCACTAATCTCAGGCGCGATAGAGGTTTTCAACCAGCAGAACGTGGATTATATCACATCAGATATCGTTATCGAGCCGAGAGAGGACGACCGCTATATAAATGATCTGGACGATCTTCTTGGGGTGGTCAACCGTGTGCCGGGGGTTGTCCGTGCCTCTCCACGATACGAAACTCCTTCTTCCATAGAGTTTGAAGAGAACTCCATTACTCTTGGAATAACGGCATTTGATCCACGGGATGAGGTGGAGGTATCAAAATTCCATGAAACGGTTATTGACGGGGATTTCCTCGGGAGCGGGAGCATGGATGAGATTATCATTGGTCTTCTGGTCTCCGGTCATGAGGATAAGACACAGGATTTCTACCCGTCGCTTGGAGGTGCAGGAGTAGGAGATACTATAACTGTCAGGTACAGCAACGGAGTGGTTCGTGATTACCGGATAAAGGGGATATTCAATACAAAGTCGTGGACCGCCGATTATATGGCAATAGTAACCTGGGACGAGATGAATTCCGTTCTCGGTTATGATAACAATGTGGCAGACAAGGTCCTGATTAAAACTTCTGAAAATGCAGATGTTGATGCAGTAAAGAAAAATATACTTGAATTCGGAGTAGGGGAATCTGTAAAGACATGGGAGGAGGCTCTCCCGAGTGCAGTTACCGACTCGGTTGAGTCTTTTAATATAATCAACCAGATCACTGTATTTGGCAGCCTTGTTATTGCAGTTGTACTAATCTTTATCATGACGACGATCAAGGCATTCAACAATCGAAAGCAGATAGGGATACAGAAGGCTATTGGTATAAAGAAGAGTGTTATAATCAATTCCTATGTCATGCAGGTGGTATTCGTATGCCTTCTTGGCTCTATTCTCGGGTTTATTATACTTGAGGCGATGGTCCTTTACTTTACAGCGTATCCTATGGAGTTTCCGGACGGGAACGTTACACCTATTGTTGATCCGGGGATGTTGATCGAAAATACTGCTCTTCTCTTCGTCTCATCGGCGATTGCCGGATTTATACCTGCATGGAGGATAACAAGGGAGAACATTCTTGATGCGATGAGGGGTAACTGAGATGATCTCTGCAACTGATATCAAAAAGGTGTATAATATGGGTCTTGTAGAGGTAAATGCCTTAAACGGAGTCTCGGTTGAGATTGGAAAAGGGGAGTTTGTGGGGATCATGGGTTCATCCGGGTCAGGCAAATCGACTCTCCTTCATATGCTTGGGCTTCTCGACAGGCCTACGGAGGGGCGGATCGAGATCGACGGCAGGAAAGTTCTTGAGATGAGCGATGAGGAGAAGGGAAGATTCAGGCTGATTAAATTCGGGTTTATATTCCAGGACTATGCCCTTGTCCCGGAGTTGACAGCACTTGAGAATGTTATGCTTCCTGCAATGGCCAAAGGAGTGCCCGGGGATGAATGCGTCGCCGGAGGGCAGTCATATCTTGAGAAGGTGGGTCTTTTGGAGAGGGGCGGTCATCTTCCTTCCGAACTCTCCGGAGGCGAACAGCAGAGGGTCGCAATTGCACGGGCGCTTGTGAACAACCCCTCGATTCTCTTTGCCGACGAGCCCTGTGCAAACCTTGATAGCCATAATTCCCGTGCAGTTCTCGAACTCTTCAGCGAGATAAACGAGACGATGGACCAGACGGTTGTGATGGTCTCTCATGAGGAATGGCACAAAGAATATTTTGACAGGGTGATAAGGCTCAAAGACGGTCTTGTTGCAGAAGAGATCCGGCTGAAGAATTGAGTGATCTTAATTTTAAAGGAGGTTTTATTGATCGGGCATAAGCCCTTTGCCGGGTAAGCCCGGTCTATATCTATGCCTCAGGGGAACCTCGACAGGGAATCAGCTCCAAAAATTATGATGCGGTAAGTTCCTTCGGAACCTCCTCAAG